>NZ_CP162487.1:0-300000 GCF_041240605.1 Xanthomonas sp. DAR 80977
ATGGATGCTTGGCCCCGTTGCCTGGAACGTCTGGAAGCTGAATTTCCAGCCGAGGACGTTCACACCTGGTTGAAACCGCTGCAAGCCGAACAGCGCCATGACAACAGCATGGTCCTGTACGCCCCGAACGCCTTCATCGTCGAACAGGTGCGCGAGCGCTACCTGGCGCGGATCCGCGAGCTGCTGACCTATTTCGCCGGCAGCGGCGAGGTGGCGCTGCAGGTCGGCTCGCGTCCGCGCGCGCCGGAACCGGCGGCCGTGGCCGCCAGCGATGCCGCCGCCGCCGCGCGCACGCCGCCGGCGCCGCTGCTGGAGCCGTTCGCCGGCAACCTCGACTCGCATTACACCTTCGCCAACTTCGTCGAAGGCCGCAGCAACCAGCTCGGCCTGGCCGCGGCCACGCAGGCGGCGCAGAAGCCCGGCGACCGCGCGCACAACCCGCTGCTGCTGTACGGCAGCACCGGCCTGGGCAAGACCCACCTGATGTTCGCCGCCGGCAACGCGATGCGCGAGCAGAACCCCAACGCGCGGGTCATGTACCTGCGCTCGGAACAGTTCTTCAGCGCGATGATCCGTGCGCTGCAGGACAAGACCATGGACCAGTTCAAGCGCCAGTTCCAGCAGGTGGACGCGCTGCTGATCGACGACATCCAGTTCTTCGCCGGCAAGGACCGCACCCAGGAAGAGTTCTTCCACACCTTCAACGCGCTGTTCGACGGCCGCCAGCAGATCATCCTGACCTGCGACCGCTACCCGCGCGAGGTCGAGGGCCTGGAGCCGCGGCTGAAGTCGCGCCTGGCCTGGGGCCTGTCGGTGGCGATCGACCCGCCCGACTTCGAGACCCGCGCGGCGATCGTGCTGGCCAAGGCGCGCGAGCGCGGCGCCGAGATCCCCGACGACGTGGCGTTCCTGATCGCCAAGAAGATGCGCTCCAACGTGCGCGACCTGGAAGGCGCGCTCAACACGCTGGCCGCCCGCGCCAACTTCACCGGCCGCGCGATCACCACCGAGTTCGCCCAGGAAACCCTGCGCGACCTGTTGCGCGCGCAGCAGCAGGCGATCGGCATCCCCAACATCCAGAAGACCGTGGCCGACTACTACGGCCTGCAGATCAAGGACCTGCTGTCCAAGCGCCGCACCCGCTCGCTGGCGCGGCCGCGGCAGGTGGCGATGGCGCTGACCAAGGAGCTGACCGAACACAGCCTGCCGGAGATCGGCGATGCCTTCGCCGGGCGCGACCACACCACCGTGCTGCACGCCTGCCGCCAGATCAAGCACCTGATGGAGACCGACGGCAAGCTGCGCGAGGACTGGGACAAGCTGATCCGCAAGCTGAGCGAGTAGCGGTCCGGCGCAACGTCGAAGGGCACGGATCCGTCCCTTCGCCAGTGCTCCGGTGCGGCATGCCGGAAGCGACGGATAAATCGGTGCATGACTTCGCGACAAATCCGGTAGAAACTGTGGATAAAGTGCAGCGCGGCGGCGGCGGCAAAACTATCCACAGGTTTCCCCACCCTTACAGGGGCAGTAATACCCGGGATTGAGGGGGCGAAAAACCCTTTGAATCCAGATAGTTAGGCTACCTTTGCACCGAAAATCGCTCTACCATCACCACCAAGCTTTTGATTTATTCCACATCTTTTAAAGCATAGGGGCACGGAACCACATGCGTTTCACACTGCAGCGCGAAGCCTTCCTCAAGCCATTGGCGCAAGTCGTCAATGTGGTCGAACGCCGCCAGACCTTGCCGGTTCTGGCCAACTTCCTGGTGCAGGTGCACGACGGGCAACTGTCGCTGACCGGTACCGACCTGGAAGTGGAAATGGTGTCGCGGATCGCGGTCGACGACGCGCAGGACGGCGAAACCACGATCCCGGCGCGCAAGCTGTTCGAGATCATTCGGGCGCTGCCCGACGGCAGCAAGATCACCGTGACCCAGACCGGCGACAAGATCACCGTGCAGGCCGGACGCAGCCGCTTCACCCTGGCCACCTTGCCGGCCAACGACTTCCCGTCGGTCGACGAGGTCGAAGCCACCGAGCGCGTGCTGGTGCCGGAAGCGGCGCTGAAGGAGCTGATCGAGCGCACCGCGTTCGCGATGGCGCAGCAGGACGTGCGCTATTACCTCAACGGCCTGCTGTTCGACCTGCGCGACCAGACCCTGCGCTGCGTGGCCACCGACGGCCACCGCCTGGCGCTGTGCGAGACCGAGCTGGAGAACGCCGGCGGCGCCAAGCGCCAGATCATCGTGCCGCGCAAGGGCGTGACCGAGCTGCAGCGCCTGCTGGAAGGCGGCGATCGCGAAGTCGAGCTGGAAGTGGGCCGCAGCCACGTGCGGGTCAAGCGCGACGATGTCACCTTCACCTCGAAGCTGATCGACGGCCGTTTCCCCGATTACGAAGCGGTGATCCCGATCGGCGCCGACCGCGAGGTCAAGCTGGATCGCGAGGCCCTGCGCGCAGCGCTGCAGCGTGCGGCGATCCTGTCCAACGAGAAGTACCGCGGCGTACGCGTGGAAGTCTCGCCGGGTCAGCTGAAGATCAGCGCGCACAACCCGGAACAGGAAGAGGCGCAGGAAGAGATCGAGGCCGACACCAAGGTCAGCGACCTGGCGATCGGCTTCAACGTGAACTACCTGCTCGACGCGCTGTCGGCGTTGCGCGAGGAATTCATCGTGATCCAGCTGCGCGACGCCAACTCCTCGGCCTTGGTGCGCGAGGCCAGCAGCGCCCGTTCGCGCCACGTGGTGATGCCGCTGCGCCTCTGACCGACGCGGGAAAATCGTGTTCCACGTGGAACACAGCTGAGAAACCCGGCCTTGCGCCGGGTTTTTCTTTTCCACGGCGGCGACCCCGCTCCGCTGGAAGCGTCCAGCTTCGTGTTGCGACCCTTGTGGGAGCGACTTCAGTCGCGACGGGCCTTACCGGCTTCTCTTGAGCCCGCGCCATCGACATCTCGGTTGATGAAGCTTGACCCCTGCCGGCTTCGCTACCGCGGGGGCTTTCCGCATCCATCGCGCGCGAGTGCCCCCACAGGACGTTCGCAGCCGCTTTGGGTATGCTGCCGCCCTGCCCCCATGAGCCGACCCGCGTGCGCCCGGTGCGAGCGCCCTCGCCCCCGATTCCCCGCATGCACGTCTCCCGCCTCGACCTCCATCACCTGCGCCGCTTCGCCGCGCTCGAACTGGCGCCTGCGCCCGGCCTGAACCTGATCACCGGCGACAACGGTGCCGGCAAGACCACGATCCTCGAGGCCATGCACCTCATGGCCTACGGCCGCAGTTTCCGCGGGCGGGTCCGCGACGGCCTGGTCAGCCAGGGCCAGGAGGCGCTCGACGTGTTCGTCGAATGGGAGGAGCGTGGCGCGGAGCCGTCGCAGCCGCGCCGCCGCCGTGCCGGGCTGCGCCACAGCGGCCAGGAATGGCGCGGCCGGCTCGATGGCGAGGACGTGGCCTACCTGGGCACGCTCTGCGCCGCGCTGGCGGTGGTGACCTTTGAGCCGGGCAGCCATGTGCTGGTCAGCGGTGGCGGCGAACCGCGCCGTCGCTTCGTCGACTGGGGTTTGTTCCACGTGGAACCAGACTTCCTGGCGTTGTGGCGCCGCTACGCGCGGGCGCTCAAGCAGCGCAACGCCCTGCTCAAGAGCGGTGGCGGCGGTGCAGCCCTGGATGCCTGGGACCACGAACTGGCGGAGGCCGGCGAGCCGCTGACCTCGCGCCGCGAGCACTACCTGGAGCGCCTGCTGCAGCGCCTGCTGGCGCTGGGGCCGGAACTGGCGCCGGCGCTGGGCATCCAGTACCTGCAGTTCGCGCCCGGCTGGCGCCGCCACGAGGTGCCGCTGGCCGATGCGCTGCTGCTCAACCGTGAGCGCGACCGCCAGTACGGCTATACCTCGGTGGGACCGCACCGTGCGGACTGGAGCCTGGCCTTCGCCACCATTCCCGGCCGCGAGGCGCTGTCGCGCGGCCAGGCCAAGCTGACCGCGCTGGCCTGCCTGCTGGCCCAGGCCGAGGACTATGCCGAACAGCGCGGCGAGTGGCCGGTGATCGCGCTGGACGACCTGGCCTCGGAGCTGGACCAGCATCACCAGCGGCGCGTGCTGCAGCGGCTGCAGGCCGGGCCGGCGCAGGTGTTCGTCACCGCGACCGAGACCCCGCAGGCGCTGGCCGATATCGCGCTGCCGATCGCGCGGTTCCACGTGGAACATGGGCAAGTGCTGGCCCAGTTCTAGGCGCACACGGGCTGCGCGACCGGGGCTGCTATAATTTCCACTATTCCCTCATCCAGCGGCGCGAACCGGCCTCGGCCTGTCTTCGCCGCCTCGTGGAGCCTACGGCACGCGCAATGACCGACGAACAGAACACCCCGCCGAACAACGGTAACTACGACGCGAACAGCATCACCGCCCTGGAAGGCCTGGAAGCTGTTCGCAAGCGGCCTGGTATGTACATCGGCGACGTCCATGACGGCACCGGTCTGCACCACATGGTGTTCGAGGTCGTCGACAACTCCATCGACGAGGCCCTGGCCGGACACGCCGACCACGTCTCGGTGACGATCCATGTCGACGGTTCGGTGTCGGTGTCCGACAACGGGCGCGGCATCCCGGTCGGCAAGCACGAGCAGATGAGCACGAAGCTTGGCCGCGAGGTGTCGGCGGCCGAGGTCGTGATGACCATCCTGCACGCCGGCGGCAAGTTCGACGACAACAGCTACAAGGTCTCCGGCGGCCTGCACGGCGTCGGCGTCAGCGTGGTCAACGCGCTGTCGGAGAAGCTGCTGCTGGACGTGTTCCAGGGCGGCGCCCATTACCAGCAGGAATTCAGCAACGGCGCGGCCGTCGCCCCGCTCAAGAAGTTGGGCGAGACCAGCAAGCGCGGCACCACCGTGCGTTTTTGGCCGTCGACGGTGGCCTTCCACGATAACGTGGAGTTCCACTACGACATCCTGGCCCGGCGCCTGCGCGAGCTGTCCTTCCTCAATTCCGGGGTCAAGATCGTGCTCGCCGACGAGCGTGGCGAGGGCCGCCGCGACGACTTCCACTACGAAGGCGGCATCCGCAGCTTCGTGGAGCACCTGGCGCAGTTGAAGACCCCGCTGCACCCGAACGTGATCTCGGTGACCGGCGAGCACAACGGCATCGTGGTGGACGTGGCGTTGCAGTGGACCGACTCCTACCAGGAGACGATGTACTGCTTCACCAACAACATCCCGCAGAAGGACGGCGGCACCCACCTGGCCGGCTTCCGCGGCGCGCTGACGCGCGTGCTCAACACCTACATCGAGCAGAACGGCATCGCCAAGCAGGCCAAGATCAACCTGACCGGCGACGACATGCGCGAAGGCATGATCGCGGTGCTGTCGGTGAAGGTGCCGGACCCGAGCTTCTCCAGCCAGACCAAGGAAAAGCTGGTCAGTTCCGACGTGCGTCCGGCGGTGGAGACCGCGTTCGGCGCGCGCCTGGAGGAATTCCTGCAGGAGAACCCCAACGAGGCCAAGGCCATCGCCGGCAAGATCGTCGATGCCGCGCGCGCCCGCGAGGCCGCGCGCAAGGCGCGCGACCTGACCCGCCGCAAGGGCGCGCTGGACATCGCCGGCCTGCCCGGCAAGCTGGCCGACTGCCAGGAGAAGGATCCGGCGCTGTCGGAACTGTTCATCGTCGAGGGCGACTCGGCAGGCGGCTCGGCCAAGCAGGGCCGCAACCGCAAGAACCAGGCGGTGCTGCCGCTGCGCGGCAAGATCCTCAACGTGGAACGCGCGCGCTTCGACCGCATGCTCGCCTCCGACCAGGTCGGCACGCTGATCACCGCACTGGGCACCGGTATCGGCCGCGACGAGTACAACCCGGACAAGCTGCGCTACCACCGCATCATCATCATGACCGACGCCGACGTCGACGGCGCGCACATCCGTACCCTGCTGCTGACGTTCTTCTACCGGCAGATGCCGGAGCTGATCGAGCGCGGCTACATCTACATCGGCCTGCCGCCGCTGTACCGGCTCAAGCAGGGCAAGCAGGAGCTGTACCTGAAGGACGACAACGCGCTCAACGCCTACCTGGCCAACAGCGCGGTCGAAGGCGCGGCCTTGATTCCGGCCAGCAACGAGCCGCCGATCACCGGCGCGGCGCTGGAGAAGCTGCTGCTGCTGTTCGCCAGCGCCAACGACGCGGTGGCGCGCAACGCGCACCGTTACGATCCGGCGCTGCTGACCGCGCTGATCGACCTGCCGCCACTGGACGTGGCGCAGCTGGAAGCCGAGGGCGACCGTCACGCGAGCCTGGAGGCGCTACAGGCCGTGCTCAACCGCGGCAGCCTCGGCACGGCCCGCTACGAATTGCGTTTCGAGCCGGGGAATGAGCACAAATCGGCGACGTTGAAGGTCGTTCGGCGCCATATGGGCGAAGAATTGACCACCTGGCTGCCGATGGCCGCCTTCGACAGCGGCGAACTGCGCCCGCTGCGCGAGGTCGCGCTGGCGCTGAACGGGCTGGTCCGTGAAGGCGCGCAGATCGTGCGCGGCAACAAGACCCAGGCGGTCGCCAGCTTCGCCCAGGCGCATGCCTGGCTGTTCGACGAGGCCAAGAAGGGCCGCCAGATCCAGCGTTTCAAGGGCCTGGGCGAAATGAACGCCGAACAGCTGTGGGAGACCACGGTGAACCCGGATACGCGCCGCCTGCTGCAGGTACGCATCGAGGACGCGGTGGCCGCCGACGAGATCTTCAGTACCTTGATGGGCGACGTGGTCGAACCGCGCCGCGATTTCATCGAGGAAAACGCGCTGAAGGTCGCCAACCTCGACATCTGACCGCGGCATCGCCGCCCCCGGCCCGCGCCGGGGGCCGGCGCCGTTCCGCTCCCCTAGCCTGCTCTCGCCCAGGATCGCGATGACCTCGCTGCCGTCGCATACGCCCGTCCCGCCCCCGTCCCTGCCGCCTGCGCCGCCGCCGTCGCGTCCACGCCGGCCGGTGCTCGGTTTCTGCCTCGACCTGCTGCTCGCCGCGGTGGTGCTGTTGGCGGTCAGCGTGCTGTGCGGCCTGGTCTGGGGCGTGCTGCGCGGCGTCCAGGTGACCATGGAGCTGCGCGCGCAGGGCATCCCCAACGAGCAGATCGCCTCCACCGTCGCCGCCCATCTCGGCCAGCCCGGGGCGCTGGCGCAGCTGCTGATCGCCTTGGTCAGCACCCTGTCGGCGGCACTGCTGCTGTACTTCCTGCGCCGCCCGGCCAGCGCGGCCGAACGCCGCGCCTCCTGGCAGGCCGCGCGCGTGCCGGCGACCTGGGGCTGGGTGCTGCTGGTGGCGGTGGCGGTGTTCGTGGGCAGCACCGTGCTGTCCAACCTCGGCGCGCAGCTGGGGATCAAGCCGGTGCCGACCAACCTGCCGCTGATGCGCGAGGCGATGGCGCAGATGCCGCTGTTCCTGATCGCGTTCGCGGTGCTGATCGCGCCGGCCTACGAGGAACTGCTGTTCCGCCGCGTGCTGTTCGGGCGCCTGTGGGATGCCGGGCGGCCGCGGCTGGGCATGGCGCTCAGCGGCGCCGCGTTCGCGCTGGTGCACGAACTGCCCGGCACCACCGGCAACGGCGTGGCCGAGACCCTGCAGCTGTGGCTGGTCTACGGCAGCATGGGCGCGGCGTTCGCCTGGCTGTACAAGCGCACCGGCACGCTGTGGGCGCCGATCGCCGCGCATGGGCTGAACAATGCCGTCGCGGTCGCCGCGCTGTACTGGTTTGGCACAACCTGAAGATTTGTTTGACGAAAAGTTAAGACGCGTGCCACCACACTGCGTTGCGTGTCATGGGGGGACCCGTATGAAGAGAGGTGTACTGGGGGCATCGATCGCGGTGCTGCTGGCAGCGTGCGCGACGACGACATCGCCGACCGGGCGTACCCAGGTCGTGGGCGGCGTGTCCCAGCAGGAGCTCGATCAGCTGGGCCTGAAGGCCTTCGCCGAGACCAAGGCCAAGGAGCCGATCGACAAGGATCCCAAGCGCAACGCCTACGTGCGCTGCGTGGTCGATGCGCTGGTCGCGCAGTTGCCGCCGCAATGGCGCGGCACCGCGTGGGAAACCGCCCTGTTCGACGACAAGGAACCCAACGCGTTCGCGCTGCCCGGCGGCAAGGTCGGCGTCAACAGCGGCATCTTCAGCGTGGCCAAGAACCAGGACCAGCTGGCGGCGGTGCTCGGCCACGAGATCGGCCATGTGATCTCGCGCCACCACGAGGAACGCATCACCCGCCAGATGGGCACCCAGACCGGGCTCAGCGTGCTCGGCGCGCTGGCCGGCGCGCGCTATGGCAGCGGCGCCGCCGACACGGTCGGCCAGCTCGGCGGCATGACCGCGCAGGCCGCGTTCCTGCTGCCGGGTTCGCGCGTCCAGGAAAGCGAGGCGGACGTGGTCGGCCAGCGGCTGATGGCGCAGGCCGGCTTCGATCCGGCGCAGGCGGTGGACCTGTGGAAGAACATGATGGCCGCCGGCGGCCAGCGCCCGCCGCAATGGCTGTCCACCCACCCCGATCCCAGCGCCCGCATCGGCGAGCTGCAGCGCGATGTCGCCGCGCTCGAGCCGGTGTATGCGCAGGCGCGCAGCGCCGGGCGGACGCCCAAGTGCGGCTGAGCGCCTCGGCGCCGCCGCGCATGCGCCTGCCGGCCGGATGGCAATGCGTCCTAAAAACGTTTTCACGGCGTAAAGGTTTCTGTTAGTTTTGCTGGCTCGGCCCTGGATGGCCGCTCCGTCTTCCGTGCCGCTCCGGGCGGTCCCACCGAGGTGATCCATGAAATTCAGTATCCGCAAGCAAGCGCTGTTGTCCCTGGTGATCACTGCTGCCCTCGGTGGCGCGGTGGTGACCGACGCCGTCGCGCAGTCCGACCGCTCCGAGCAGCGTTCCTCGCGCAAGTCCAAGAACGAAAAGGCCGCGGTGATGTTCCCCAACGCCACCCGCCAGGAGCCGACCGGCAAGCCCTCGGCCAAGCTCGGCAGCAAGCTGCAGAAGCTGATCGACACCTACAACAAGGGCGAGGACTACGCCGGCGTGCGCACCCAGGCCGACGAGATCCTGGCCAATAGCGCCGCCAACGAGTACGACAAGTCGATCGCCGCGCAGCTGGCCGCGCAGGCCGCCTACAACCTCGACGACAGCAACGCCGCCAAGCAGTACCTGCAGCAGGCGATCCAGTTCAACGGCCTGGACAACAACGGCCACTTCCAGTCGATGCTGATGCTGGCGCAGCTGCAGCTGCAGGACGACCAGACCGCCGAAGGCCTGGCCTCGCTGGACAAGTTCCTGGCCGAATCCAAGTCGACCCGTCCGGAAGACCTGATCCTCAAGGGCCAGGCGCTGTACCAGACCGAGCGCTACCAGGAGGCCATCCCGGTGCTGCAGCAGGCCATCGCCGCCTCGCCGCAGCCCAAGGACAGCTGGAACCAGCTGCTGATGGCGTCCTACGCCGCCGCCGGCCAGACCGGCGAAGCGGTCAAGGCCGCCGAAGCGCTGGCGGCGAAGACGCCGAACGACAAGAAGGCCCAGCTCAACCTGGCCAGCATGTACATGCAGGCCGACCAGATGGACAAGGCCGCGGCGGTGATGGAGAAGCTGCGTGCGGCCGGGCAGCTGACCGACGAGAAGGAGTACAAGCAGCTGTACTCGATCTACGCCAATACCGACAAGAAGGAAAAGGACGTCATCGCGGTCATCAACGAAGGCATGCAGAAGGGCATCCTCAAGCCCGACTACCAGACCTATCTGGCGCTGGCGCAGTCCTACTACTACACCGACCAGGTGCCGCAGGCGGTCGAGAACTGGCAGAAGGCCGCGCCGCTGTCCAAGGACGGCGAGACCTATCTGAATCTGGCCAAGGTGCTGCACCAGGAAGGGCGCATCCCGGAAGCCAAGCAGGCCGCGCAGCAGGCGCTGGCCAAGGGCGTCAAGAAGCCGGAAGACGCCAAGAAGATCATCAATCTGAAGTAAAGAGCAAAAAAAGCCCCCGAAAACCAGTGCTTAAAGTAGTGCAGGTCACAGGGATTGGTATAAGCTTGGAGGTTCCTGCGGTGTCAAACCGCGTGAACTGGGATTCAGATTCTTCGCGAATCCCGGCCCCCCTAAACGAGTCATTGGCGCATGACGGAACAACTGGTCATCAATCGGCATTACGACAAAGATGAAGCTTCCGGCCTCAGCTGGCCGCGCATCATCGGTATTGCCTTCGTAATCGCGCTGCATCTGGCAGCGCTGATGTTGCTGCTGATTCCAGCCGTTGCGCCGAAGGCGGCAGCGGAGAAGGAACGCAACATCGTCGTCACCCTGGTCGACGCCCCGCCGCCGCCCCCTCCGCCGCCGCCGCCGCCGCCGAAGCCGCCGGAAACGCCGCCGCCGCCGGTCAAGAACCTGGCGCCGCCGAAGCCGACCCCGTTGCCGCCGCCGCCGGAAGCCCCGGTGATCGACGTGCCGGAGCCGCGCCCGAGCGACATCGCCACGCCGCCGTCGCCGCCGTCGCCGCCTGCCGCAGCGACCGACATCGGCGCCAGCGTCGACATCTCGTCGAAGAACATGAACCCGCCGAAGTACCCGCCGTCCGCATTCCGGTCGGGCGCGGAAGGCGAGGTGATCCTGATCATCGATGTCGATGCAAACGGTAACGTGACCAACGTTTCCGTCGAGAAATCCAGCCGCAATCGCGATCTGGACCGCGCCGCCATGGAAGCAGCGCGCAAGTGGCGGTTCAATTCCGCTGTCGTCAATGGACAGAAGACCGCCGGCCGCGTCCGCGTACCGGTCAACTTCGCGCTGAACTGATACAAAGGCAGCAGGCCGGCGCACCCGCCGGTCTGCAGGCCCTGTCTACTCTTTGCACCACCCTCATCACCACACACAACAAAGGTAAGCGTCATGCTGCAGGAAATTTTCATCGCCGCTGCTGCGGGGGGCAACAACGCATCGAACGCCCTGTCGCAGATGGGCTTCGAGCACCTGATCACCGAGATGACCTCCAAGCCGGGTGACTTCGCCGTCTCCTGGGTGGTGCTCATCACCCTCATCATCATGTCGGCGTCGTCCTGGTACTGGACCGTCATCAACATCTTCCGCGCCACCCGTCTGAAGGGCCAGGCCGACCGCGTCACCAGCCTGTTCTGGGACACCCCGAACGCGCAGGACGCCATCCGTGCGATGGAAGAGCAGCCGGCCAGCGAGCCGTTCTCGAAGATCGCCCTCGACGCCGCACAGGCCGCTGCGCACCACCAGCGCGCCGAAGCCGGCACCGGTACCGGCCTGGGCGAGACCCTGAGCCGCTCGGAGTTCGTCGACCGCGCCCTGCGTCAGGCCGTGACCCGCGAAAGCACCAAGCTGCAGTCGGGCATGACCCTGCTGGCCACCGTCGGTGCGACCGCGCCGTTCGTCGGTCTGCTGGGTACGGTGTGGGGCATCTACGGCGCGCTGATCAAGATCGGTGCCACCGGCTCCGCCTCGATCGACGCCGTCGCCGGCCCGGTGGGTGAAGCGCTGATCATGACCGCGATCGGTCTGTTCGTCGCGATCCCGGCCGTGTTCGCGTTCAACTTCTTCAGCAAGGTCAACAGCTCGACGATCGCCAAGTTCGATACGTTCGCCCACGACCTGCATGACTTCTTCGCCACTGGTTCGCGCGTTCGCTGATCCGCGGTCGAGTAGTCCACGCAACGATTAACGGAGCCCGTTATGGCTTTCAGTAGTGGTAACAGCGGCGGCCCCATGGCCGACATCAACGTCACGCCCCTCGTGGACGTGATGCTGGTGCTGCTGATCATCTTCATCATCACGGCACCGCTGATGTCCCACAAGGTCAAGGTGGAGCTGCCCCAGGCCAACCTGAAGCAGGATCCGGATAAGGACGAAAAACGCGCCAATCCGATCACGCTGGCGGTCAAGGAAGACGGGTCGCTGTACTGGAACGACGAGCCGATCTCCAAGGAAGCCCTGGAGTCGCGCTTCTCCACCGCTGCCCAGCAGACCCCGCAGCCGCCGCTCAACCTGCGTGGCGACCGCACGACCAAGATGCGTACGATCAACGAGATCACCAAGATCGCGCAGGGTCAGGGCATGCTGGACGTCGGCTTCGTTGCGACCAAAGAGAAGGGGAACTGAGCCATGGCATTCAGCTCAGGAGGCGGCCGTGGTCCCATGGCCGACATCAACGTCACGCCGCTGGTCGACGTGATGCTGGTGCTGTTGATCATCTTCATCGTGACCGCGCCGATCATGACCTACCCGATCGACGTGGACCTGCCGCAGCGGGTGATCAACCCGCCGCCGCAGTTGCGTGACCCGCCGCCGCCGATCGATCTGCGCATCGATGCGTCGAACCAGATCTTCTGGAACAACAGCCCGGTGGCTGTGACGGCGCTCCCGCAGATGATGGAAAACGAAGTACAGCGCGATCCGACCAACCAGCCGGAACTGCGCATCGATGCCAATCCGGATTCCGAATACGAAGTGATGGCCAAGGTGCTGGCCGCCGCCAAGAACTCGGACATGAAAAAGATCGGCTTCGTGCAGCAATAAGCCTTACCGCAACACCTCAGTCATGACGCGACTGCAAACGCCACCGGCAACGGTGGCGTTTTTTTTGGGTCGGCGTTTTGCGAACCGGCAGGATCGACGCCGGCATGCAACCGCCCACGGGTTCGGCAGCGTGCCGCCGGACCCATTGTGGGAGCGACTTCAGTCGCGACGCTTCGTACCCTCGATGCAATGCCTGTCGCGCCCGACGGCCTTTGCGCCGGAAGCCGCAACTTCCCTCCGCCGCCTGCAAGCAGAAAAAACGCGCAGGCAGACGCCCGCGCGGCGAGCCGCGACGCCGCCGATCGCGCTCCACCGCTCTCCGGCTTTCCGCGCCCGGCCCCCCTCGCGCGACGCCCTGTCCCGGGTGTAGGCTGAGGACGCGACGCCGCAACCACAGGACAGGAGGCAGGCCATGGCTTTCAGTACCGCAGGGAACCGGGGACCGCTGGCGGAGATCAATGTCACGCCGCTGGTCGATGTGATGTTGGTGCTGTTGATCATCTTCATCGTGACCGTGCCGCTGGTGACGCGGCCGATCACCATGAACCTGCCGCAGCGTGTGGATACGCCGCAGCGCCCGCTCGCGCCGCCACCGCCGATCGAGTTGCGCCTGGACGCCAGCGGCCAGCTGTTCTGGAACGCCAGCCCCCTGCCCCTCGCCGAGCTGCAGCCGCGGCTGCAGGAGGCCATGGCGCAGGCCGCCGGCAATCCTCCGGAGCTGCGCATCGACGCCAACCCCGATGCCGAGTACGAGGTGATGGCCAAGGTGCTGGCCGCGGCCAAGAACGCGCAGGTGGACCGCATCGGCTTCGTGCAGTGATGCGCTTTTAGCGCAACAGCTCCGTCATGACGGACCGCAAACGCCATCGGCGACGGTGGCGTTTTTGCATCGGCGCCGGTGCGAAAACAACAGAGTCAAGGCCGATGTCGGCTTCGCCGTGGCATTGTCCATGCTGATGCGGCTTTCTCGAGAAGAGCCAGCCTCCGATCGCGATGGCAGCAGCGCATGTACATTCATATCTAGCGCATTGATTTCCGAATCAGCCAGCTTCGGCTTGTACTGCCAGGCGAAACGTCCTCCAGCAGCTGCCGACGCCACTTGTGGGAGCGACTTCAGTCGCGACAGGCCTTCTCGCTGAAGCGCGTCGCGACTGAAGTCGCTCCCACAACCAGGCTTGCGCCGTAACTGGCATGCCGATGTTGTAGCAAAAATGCGGGGCGGCCACAGGTCATTGCTCCCGACGACATCGGCAAGCTCGGCCGTTGCCGATGGCCGACTTTCTCCACAAGACTCCCGCACAAGTCCCGGTCTCTGCCCGAAACGCAGACGGGCTAGCGCGCAGCAGCCAGGATCTCCAGATACGCCTTCACCGTGGCATCCAACCCGGCGTACAGCGCCTCGCCGATCAGGGCGTGGCCGATGGACACCTCCAGCACCTGCGGCACCGCGGCCAGGAACGCGCCGAGATTGGCCTGGGCCAGGTCGTGGCCGGCATTGACGCCGAGCCCGGCGGCCTGGGCGCGGCGCGCGGCCGCGGCGAAGGCGGCCGGTGCGGTGGCATCGCCGCGTTCGAACGCTTCCGCGTACGGGCCGGTGTACAGCTCGACGCGATCGGCGCCGAGTTCGGCGGCGCGTGCCAGCCCGGGATTGTCGGCATCGACGAACAGGCTGACCCGGCAGCCCAGCGCCTTCAGTTCGGCGATCAGCGGACGCAGGCGTTCGCTGTCGCGGCCGAAGTCGAAGCCATGGTCGGAGGTCAGTTGCCCGTCGCCATCCGGGACCAGGGTCGCCTGCGCCGGACGCACCTGGGCGCACAGCGGGATCAGCCCGGGATAGCCGGGCCGCGGCGGCGCGAACGGATTGCCCTCGATGTTGAACTCGACGCCGCGCGCGCGAGTCAGTTCGGCCAGCGCCAGCACGTCCTCGGCATGGATGTGGCGCCGGTCCGGGCGCGGATGCACGGTGATGCCGTGCGCGCCGGCGTCCAGGCAGGCGCGCGCCGCATCGAGCACGCTCGGCAGCTCGCCGCCGCGCGAGTTGCGCAGCACCGCGATCTTGTTGACGTTGACGCTGAGCTGGGTCATCGGCGGGCGGCGCTTACGAGGAGATCGCGTCGTCGCTGGAGGCGGCCGCCGCGGCGCGGCGCGCCTCGGCCTGTTCGCGCAGCCGGCGCAGCTCGGCCGGATCGATCATCGGCGCGGCGTCGCGCTGGCTGGCGTCGCCGATCTTGGCCACGTACCAGCCGCGCGCCCAGGCCAGCAGGAAGCCCAATGCGGCCAGCAGCGCCAGGATCAGCAGCGACACATGCGGCGTGGAGAACGCCAGGACGAAGGCACCCAGCGCGAGCAGCAGAAAAAGCCAGTACATGACGATCTCCCCAAGGATGGGCGCAGTGTAGCGCCGCCCGGGCGGCCGGTTCCACGGTGAACCGCGAGGACGCTTGCAGCGCGGCGTGCCTCGCCGGACCCGGCCAGCCGGTCGCTCGCTTGGCGGCGCCGCGCTACAGCAGCGGCGAGGTCAGCCGTGCCAACGCCTCGGGCAGCCGGTAGCGCCACAGCGAGCGCTTGCGGTCGTCGCGCACCTGCACCGCGTCGGCGATCTCGCCGGCGACCAGCGTGGCCAGCTCCTGGGTCAGCTGGCGGTCGCGGAACATCGCCGCCACCTCGAAATTGAGGCGGAAACTGCGGTTGTCGAAGTTGGCGCTGCCGACGATGCACAGCGCCTCGTCCACGATCAGCGCCTTGCTGTGCAGCATGCGCGGGCCGTACTCGTAGATCTTGACCCCGGCCTGCAGCAGCTCGTCGAAATACGAACGCGCCGCCAGCGTCACCAGTCGCGAATCGCTGCGCTTGGGCACCAGCAGGCGCACGTCCAGCCCGCCCAGCGCGGCCGAGGTCAGCGCCATGCGCGCGGCCTCGCCCGGCACGAAGTACGGCGTCACCAGCCACACCCGGCGCTGCGCCTCGTAGATCGCCGCCACCTGCATGCGGTGGATGCTCTCCCACGACGAATCCGGGCCGGACACCAGCACCTGCGCCTGGATCGCGCCGTCGTCGCGGCCAGGCATGTCGTGCGGCCAGATCTGCGCCATGTCGAAGGCGTCGCGGCCCTGGCGGGTGGCGTACAGCCAGTCCTCGACGAATACCAGCTGCAGGCTGCGCACCACGTGGCCCTCGCAGCGCACGTGCAGGTCGCGGTAGGCGTCGGCGCGCAGCGCCTCGTTCTCCTCGTCGGTGACGTTGATGCCGCCGGTGAAGCCGATGCGGCCGTCGATCACCACGATCTTGCGGTGAGTGCGCAGGTTGACCCACGGCCGCTTGAACTTGAACGGGCGCAGCAATTGGGTGGGATGGAACCAGGCCGCCTCGCCGCCGGCGTCCAGCAGCGGCTGCAGGAAGCGTTTGCGCACCTGCGAGGAGCCCACCGCGTCCAGCAGCAGGCGCACCTTGACCCCGGCGCGGGCGCGCTCGACCAGCGCGTCGCGGATGCGCGTGCCGCTGCGGTCGGGATTGAAGATGTAGTACTCCAGGTGCACGTGGTGCTGCGCGGCGGCGATGTCGCGCACGATCGCCTCGTAGGTGGCCGCGCCGTCCACCAGCCATTGCGCGGTGGTCGCCGAACTCGGCGCCAGCCCGGTGGTGGCCTGGGCGATCTTGGCCAGCTCGGTGCAGTCCGCGTCGGGCGGACAGACGCTGCTGTAGTGCTCCATGCCCGAGCGCGAACGGCCGCGGCGCAGGCGCTGCCGCTTCACCTTCTGCGGCCCGAGCAGGTAGTAGATGACGAAGCCCAGGTACGGCAGCGCCGCCAGCGACAGCACCCAGCTCAGCGTCGCCGCCGGCTCGCGCTTCTGCAGCACGATCCAGCCGCTCAGCCACAGGATGTACAGCAGGTAGGCGGCGGTGAGGTAGGCGCCGAAATGGGGAATGCCGGTCAGCCAGTCCCAGGTGCTCTGCAGGGTCGCGAATACGAACATCGGCGGATTCTACGGGGCCGGCGCGGCTCCTGCGCGTGGCGCTGAAAGATTCAGCGGCGCCTGCCCGTCGTCGCAGCGGCCGAGACGGCGACGGCGTAGCCTGTGCCGATGAGCACGGCCATCAAGGGACGCGGCGCCGGCAGCCACCTGCCCGGCCGCTTCGAACGCACCATCAGCCAGGCCGAGGACGACGGCTGGCACCCCGACGACAGCGAGGAATTCGCCGCGCCGCGGTTGCGCACCGAAGTGCGCGAGGAGACCGCGCGCAGCATCATCAGCCGCAACCAGTCGCCGGACGTGGGCTTTTCGCAGTCGGTCAATCCGTACCGCGGCTGCGAGCACGGCTGCAGCTACTGCTTCGCCCGCCCCAGCCACGCCTACCTCAACTTGTCGCCGGGGCTGGACTTCGAGACCCGCCTGTTCGCCAAGACCAACGCGCCGGAGCTGCTGCGCCGCGAACTGGCCAAGCCAGGCTACGTGCCCAGCCCGATCGCGCTGGGCATCAACACCGACGCCTACCAGCCGATCGAGCGCAAGCTGCAGCTGACCCGCCGGCTGATCGAGGTGCTGTGGGAGACCCGCCATCCGTTCTCGCTGATCACCAAGAACGCGCTGGTCGAGCGCGACCTGGACCTGCTGGTGCCGCTGGCGCGCGAGAACCTGGTCAGCGTGCACTTCTCGGTGACCTCGCTGGACCCGCGCCTGTCGGCGCGGCTGGAGCCGCGCGCCTCGGCGCCGCATGCGCGGCTGCGCGCGATGCGCACGCTGCACGAGGCCGGGGTGCCGGTGGGGGTGATGGTGGCGCCGGTGATCCCGTGGATCAACGACCACGAGCTGGAAGCGGTGCTGGAGGCGGCGCACGCCGCCGGCGCCGACTCCGCCGGCTACGTGCTGCTGCGCCTGCCGCACGAGGTGGCGCCGCTGTTCCGCGACTGGCTGCAGGCGCACCACCCCGACCGCGCCGCGCACGTGATGAGCACGGTGCAGCAGCTGCGCGGCGGCAAGGACTACGACGCCACCTTCGGCAAGCGCATGCGCGGCGAAGGCGTCTATGCCGACCTGCTGGCGCGGCGCTTCGCGCTGGCGCACAAGCGCCTGGGTTATGCCGAACGCATGCGCCGGCCGCTGGACTGCAGCCGCTTCGTCAGGTCGCTGCCGCCGCGCGCGCCATCGCCGCAGGGCGTGCTGTTTTGAGGCGGGGATTGGGGAGTCGGGATTGGGGATTCGTAAAAGCAACGGCGGGCTTGCCGCGGTAGCCGCTGACATCCGAATCCCGGACGTCACGCGGCCGCGTGACCGGAACGGATCGGCTGGCGAAGGGAACCTGCGCCAGTCAGTAGCCAAACGAAAGCCGGCTGGCGAACAGCCGCCGCATCCCGCTCTTGCGAATCCCCAATCCCGACTCCCTACTCCCTACTCCCGGCCGTACAACGCCTGCGCGGACTGAAAAAGGATCCAGCTGGTGGCGATGAACTTGTCGCCGCCCTGCGGGCGGTTGCCGCGGTGGGTGTGGGTGAACGCGGTCGGCGCGATCAGCAGGCTGCCGGCGCGCGGTGCGATCTTGCGCCGCTGGAACAGGAACTCGGTCTCGCCGTCCTGGAAATCGTCGTTGAGGTACAGCGTCCACAGCAGGTGCCGGTGCAGGGTCTCGGCGCCGGGATCGCGCGGGTACAGCTCGCAGTGCCAGTACGGATAGCCGCCCTCGCCCGCCTGGTACCACTGCAGGTTGATCGCGCCCGGACGCAGGCAGGTGCGGGCCAGGTTGGAGAGCGCCGCATCGTCCAGCAGCGCGAAATCGTCGGCGCCGAGCCGGTGCGGCTGGCCGTCGGCGCCGGGTACCTGCAGCATCAGCGGCGAGATCAGCGCCTGTGGGTACTTGCGCAGATAGCCGAGCAGGCCGGCGAACACCGCCTGCTGCAGCCGCTGTTCCACGTCGCGCCACGGCTCCAGCCCGCTGATGCGCAGGTCGCGGCTGCGCTTGAGCTCGGGGAACACGCCGCTGCCGACCTCGCCCGGCTGCAACTGCGAACTGGCGCGCAGGCGGCGCATGATCGCGGCGCAATCCTCGCGGGACATGGCGCCGTCGAAGACCTCGATGAAATCGGGAGTGGGTTCGGACATCGCGCGACCTTACCAGCGATCCCGCGGCATCGCAGCTGCGCCGTTGGCATCCGTCCCTGTGCGCGCCGACAATGCGCGTCCCGCCGCCCGCCTTGCCCTCGCCGATGATCCGCACGCTGTACCTCGCCGGCCCCGACGTGTTCCGTCCCGACGCCGCCGCCCGCGGCGAAACCTTGAAGCGATGGTGCGCCGGGTTCGGCTTCGAGGGCCTGTTCCCGCTGGACCAGGCGGTGCCGGCGCAGATCGCCGACCCGGCCGCGCAGGCGCGCTGGATCTATGAGGCCAACATCGGCCTGATCGCGCAGGCCGACGCGGTACTGGCCAACCTGGATTTCTTCCGCGGCCCGGAGCCGGACAGCGGCACCTGCTTCGAGGTCGGCTACGCCGTGGCGCTGGGCAAGCCGGTGTACGGCTACATCCCCGACGACGGTAGCTTCGCCGAGCGCATCCGCGCCCGCCATCCCGGCGCGATCGGCGCCGACGGCCGCGTCGACACCCACGGCTGGCACTTCGAGGAATTCGGCCTGCCGCTCAACCTGATGCTGGCGGTCCCGGCGCCGCTGGTGGTGGGCGATGCGCGGCGCGCGCTGGCGCGGTTGCGGGAGGATCTGGGCCCGGCCTAGCCGGCCGCTTCCGCTGGCGGAGCGAAAACGGTCAGGTGCTGGGCAATGTCCGTATGCAGCAGGTAGTCCCAGCTCATGTACAGGAACGCCGTGCCGTCCTGCAGCTGCCGCAGTCCGAAGCGCGTATCGCCACCGTCCGCCATGCGGCCCCAGCCGAGCAATTTTTCCGCCTGCAGGATCAGGTGCTGCGTGGTGATGGCGGCCGCGCTCAACACCTTGCCGCCGCGGCTGTCGAGGAATGCCTGCACCGTCAGGTGCGGATAGGTGAGGCCCAGCTCCGGATGCTTGATCGCCGCCAGGCGCTTCTCGTACTCGGTTTCGGCGCCGCTGGGCTTTCGGTAGCGGATCGAGAATGTCTTGCGATCCGGCCCCCACTGGACCCGGCTGGCGATGCTGCGCATGCCGATGCGGTTGCCCACGACCTGCCATGCATCGATCCCGGCCAGCAGATCGAAGTCGAGCGCCAGCTGCGTCTCCACGTTCGCTTCGACCAGGTGCAATTCGCCACCGCCGATGCGCGGATGCGAAGCGATATGCGGCCAGACCCTGGTCTGGAAATCCTGTGCGCTCTGCGACAGGTTGAGCTGGACATCCATGCAGCGCTCCCTGCGCATTCGATCGTCCGGCGATGATGCCAGCGGGCCTTGCGGCGAGAGCGTATCCGGATCTCGAAGTCAGGACTTGTCTACCGCACTGGCCGGAGCGATCGCTCCATCGGTGCCTGCTTCTGTCGCTACAGAGCGGCCTTTACAGGAGTCGGCTTGCAGGACAGCTGCGCATGGTTACCGCGCTTTCGGTGGCGACGCACTGCCGCGGATCGCGTAACCCAGCAACACCAGCCAGGCGACCAGGGCCAGCAGCGTCGGCAGCTGGAACTTGCTGGACGTGCCCAGCGTGAAGCTTCTGGCGGCAAAGAAGATGAGAACCCACAGCGCCAGGTTGGCGGCGACGATCGGCCGGCGCGCCTTGTGCCGGGTGAACCAGGAAATGACGCTCGGCATCAGCGCGACCGGCGCCGTGGCGAAGAAGAACATGAGGAAGACCGTCTGGTTCATGTCGATTCGAGCGGTGGTTCGATTCCAATGCATTGCCAGGCCTCGCACCGATAGCCGAGATCTTGGGATACATCGCGGAACCGTAATCTGAAGAGGCTTGCGTCGAAGCCGCCGAGCCTCTTGGATTTGGCATGAAGCACCTCGGTGCCCTGGTAGATCAAAAAGACTGCATAAGCGACAGCTTGTCCGGTTGGCAGAGTTCTAATGACATCAAAGTCTGGCCGAACGCTGAAGTGACCAACGTTCAACTTATCAGGAATCGGAGGAAGGCCAAAAGGCGGTGAGCGTCCAGAGACGCGCTTCTGAAATCGAAACGGATGCCGAGGGGTGCCGTCCGGTTTGGCATGATCCTCAATCAACTCAAGGTCGATCCAAAGATGCTCCATGAACCCGCCGTAGTCCCCACTTAAGCGATCGCTCAGTGCGGTAATGACCGGACGTAGTGAATCAGCAACTTTCGATGTCCTTCGGTCAACCATATTGGCATGTATTTTAAGACGCATTCCAGTCTCGCAGATCAATGATGGGTCGAGGCCCGAAAAGAACCGACCCACGAAGCGGGTTCATCTGCGAGCGCGAAGAACATCAGCCATGCAGCAAAAAGCCCAGCGCCTCCTGAACGGCCCGGCTGAATTTGCATGTGCCCCTTCGTGCATGAACTGAATTCCGCCACGCGGCGGTATCGGAGTGGATGAACTAGGCCGTAGCCCATCCTGCTCGATTGCTGAAAGTTTCATAGCTCACCGAGGTGTCGAAAACGTCGGGCGCCTCGCCGGACTTGAGTTCGTATGCGGCGCTCGCGAGTTCCAAGAGAGCCTCGAAATCCATGTCCTTCGGGAACTGAGTCGGATCGGACAGCACAGATGCATAGAACTCTTGGCCATTCGCCACGACACAGCAACGGGCGTACAGGAAGAGATCGACAGAGAAGTGCTGCTTGCCGCCGGTGTAGGCGTCCGTGCCTATCTGCTTGGCATGGGCCATCGTGTCCAGGGCATACAGCTTCCGACTCAGGATCTCCTCGAAAGCGCCGATGTCTTCCAGCGAGTGCTTGGCTAGCTCTTTCACGGCAGGTCTGAGCACTGCGTCGTCGTCGCCCGTGCGCTTCCAGTTGAGCAGGCCAATGATCTGCCAGAACTCTCTTTCATCCATTGCGACGCTCTCCTTGAGTAGCCCGACGGCGATCAGATCGCGCAATTGTGGCCCAATGCCATCGTCTCCAACAACGGCAGAGCTGTCAATTTCCCTACCGAAGTCCAGGTCGCGAAGCTAGAAGTAACCACCCTCCGCCTCGCGCCACATGTCGTATCCCTCCAGTTCCTCCGCGGTCACCGAGGACGGCTGGACGAATCGCGCTTCCCAGCCGGAAAAGGACGCCGTGGAGATCGGCAGGTGGCCCATGCCCATCGGGACGTCGTCCGGTCGGTCCACGCCGGCCATGTACAGGGTGGATTCGTCGATGCTCGCGGGAGGTTGCGGGTATACGTTGCTGTAGACACGGACATGCACGCCATGCGCGTCCACCTTGAGGATCTTGAGCGGCACGAACCTGCCGTTCTCCTGCTCGGTGACATACAGGCCGCCCTCCTGCCACTGGCCAGCGTCGGCAGGCGAAGCCGCCACGGGTTTTCCGAACAGGCGTGCACGCAATCTTTCGAGCATATGGTGTCCTTTGGTCCTGGGTTGCATCGCTCCGCACGTCGGGTTCGGCGTGGTCGCGGTCCGTGGTGGAGCGAACGGCGCCAACAAGCCGGTTCCACAAGAACGGCAGGCTGCACCCGGCGCGAAAACGGCTGCCGGGGACGCAATCGGCAGCGGCGATCTGCAGCGCACGCACAGGAATTCGCTGGCCGGGTTCCTGTCGCCGGCGCGGACATATCGCACGCCGCGCTCATCGAACTCCACCAACCACCAATTCCGATCGTGATCGTACTGGGCGGTTCCGTGGCCCTCGAGATCTTCGTCATCGTCCGACGCATCGACGGCAATGAGCGGCATGCCTTCTTCAAGCACCAGACCGGCATTCGCCAGGTCGCGCAGCGAGCCGAACGTGTCCAGCACGACGGCGGTTCTTTCCCGATTCTTGACGCCGCGAACGAGTCCGTTGAAATCGGCATAGATGCGAGTCGTGGACATACTTGCCTGCCAAATACGCGTTGGACCGCGTCGGTGCGGCTGCTGCCATCGTCGCCTCGCGGCAGCTGGCGCGTCAATGCAGCCATTCGCGACGGAGAAACGCACCTGGTCCGTGCTGCACCAAACGAAAACCGCTTGCCCATTGACGCGTTGTAGGGGTGTGGCGGCACGATGTCTTGGGTGAACGGTGTCGCAGCTTCGCCATCGAGCCTTAGCGATAGGCGGCGACCGATGCATCGCCATCGATTGCATGGCCGCCCCAGGCGCGCACGAACCGGAACAGGCGCAGACGCCGGGCCCAGCACCGCAACTCGGCTTCCGGGTGATCTTCGAACGACCAGCGCGACCAGGCAGCCAGCGACTGCGACGACCGTGCCAGCATTGGTATCAGGGACGAAAAATCAGGATGTGGCTAATACAAGAGATCGACGTAATAGATTTTCTTCGCGCCAAAGGCGCCGCACCCCTGGGTCGAGGTGTACTGAAGCGCCACGGTTGTCCTGGAACTCGCCGCCGAGAGGATCGCCGAATATTTCTCCTTGGCCAGCTGGTCGTTTGAAAAATCCAAGACCCATCTGCCATCGGATGCGCACTCGTTGTTCGAAGGTTGGTTTTCGATCCACACCGATGCGTAACTGCCTTCGATGACCACGCGCGCGATCTTTCCTTGCTGAGTGGTGTCAGCGAAGGCAAAACCGGAGACAAGAAGCAATAGCAGGCCAACTGCAGATTTCATTCAATCCCCCTGTTCGACTAAAAAAGAATGAGCCGGCTGAATTCTTGGCATCCAGGGCCAGAAGAAAGCCCGAGGTCCCGATGCGTGCACATGCATCCCCCATGTGGGGCCTTGCCCCGAAGGCAACGATCCACATGCGCCACAGCCGGAAGCAGACTGTGGCGCACATGACCAGCAAATGACGACTCAGCCCCGCGCGTCGTCGTGTTCCGTATGGTACCGCACCGCCTCGGCCACTTCGTTCTTCGAACCCAGGAACACCGGCACGCGCTGGTGCAGCTGCTCCGGTTGCAGGCCGAGGATGCGCTCGCGGCCGGTGCTGGCGGCGCCGCCGGCCTGTTCGACCAGCAGGCCCATCGGGTTGGCTTCGTACATCAGGCGCAGCTTGCCGGGCTTGCCGGGGTCCTTCTTGTCCCACGGGTAGATGAAGATGCCGCCGCGGGTGAGGATACGGTGCACGTCGGCGACCATGCTGGCGATCCAGCGCATGTTGAAGTTCTTGCCGCGCGCGCCTTCGCTGCCGGCCAGCAGGTCGGCCACGTAGTGCTGCATCGGCGCTTCCCAGTGGCGCTGGTTGGACATGTTGATCGCGAACTCGGCGGTGTCCTCGGGGATGCGCATGTCGGCCTGGGTCAGCAGGAAGCTGCCTTCCTCGCGTTCCAGGGTGAATGCGTGGGTGCCGTGGCCCAGGGTCAGCACCAGCATGGTGCTGGGGCCGTAGATGCAGTAGCCGGCGGCGACCTGGGCGGTGCCCGGCTGCAGGAAGTGTTCGTCGCCGGGCTTGTCGGTGCCGGGCGGGGCGCGCAGCACCGAGAAGATGGTGCCGACGGAGACGTTGACGTCGATGTTGGAGCTGCCGTCCAGCGGATCGAACAGCAGCAGGAAATCGCCGCTGGGATACTTGTCGGGCACCGGCTGGCTGTGGTCCATCTCCTCCGACGCGCATGCGGCCAAGTGGCCGCCCCAGGCATTGGCTTCGAGCAGGATGTCGTTGCTGAGCACGTCCAGCTTCTTCTGCGCCTCGCCCTGCACGTTGCCGGTGCCGGCATCGCCGAGCACGCCGCCCAGGGCGCCCTTGCTGACCGCGATGGAGATGCGCTTGCAGGCGCGCGAGACGATGGTGATGAGCTGGCGCAGCTCCGGGCCGATGCGGCCGGCGTGCTGTTCTTCGATCAGGAAGCGGGTCAGCGAGGTTCGCGACATGGGCGCAGGCAGCCTTTCGTGGGGGAAGGCGCCTATTGTCGCGGCTGTTGCATGAGATTTCGATTAGCGGGCGCGAATGGCGTCGCATCCAAGGGGAACGATGGAAGGTTGGTGCCCTGCAGTGGGCCATGAGCGGGGCTGAAGCCCGTGCGACAACGGCCGGACGATGGCGAGCTGAGACGTGCGCACAAAAAAGCCGGAAGCGCGTGCGCTTCCGGCTTCGTGTTGCGACGCCGACGCGAGCGATCAGCCCTTGTGCACGGCCGCCACGGCCTGGGTCACGTAGTCCAGGTTGTTCTGGCTCAGCGCGGCCACGCAGATGCGGCCGGTGCCGACGGCGTAGATGCCGAACTCCTCGCGCAGCCGGTCCACCTGCGCCTTGCTCAGGCCCGAGTAGGAGAACATGCCGGCCTGCTGCTGGATGAAGCCGAACTCCGGCGCGCCGAGGGCGGCCAGCTTCTGCACCATGCCGGCGCGCAGCGCGTGGATGCGTTCGCGCATCTCGGTCAGTTCCTGCTCCCACATCGCGCGCAGCTCGGGGCTGTTGAGCACGCCGGCCACCAGCGCGGCGCCGTGCGTGGACGGGCTGGAGTAGATGGTGCGGATGATGCGCTTGACCTGCGACTGCACCGCCTTGCTCTCGGCCGCGGTGGCCGAGACCACCGACAGCGCGCCCACGCGCTCGCCGTACAGCGAGAACGACTTGGAGTACGAGCTGGCGACCACGTAGCTGTCCACGCCGGCCTCGGCCAGCAGGCGCACCGCGTAGGCGTCTTCGTCGATGCCCTTGTCGAAGCCCTGGTAGGCGATGTCGACGAACGGGAACAGCTGGCGTTCCTTCAGCAGCGCGGCGACGGTGCGCCACTGTTCCTGGGTCAGGTCGGCGCCGGTCGGGTTGTGGCAGCAGGCGTGCAGCAGCACCACGGTGCCCGGCGCGAGCTTGTTCAGGTCGGCGAGCATGCCGTCGAAGTTCAGGCCGTGCGTGGCCGCGTCGAAGTAGGTGTAGTCGACCACGTCGAAGCCGGCGGCGGAGAACACCGCGCGGTGGTTTTCCCAGCTCGGGTTGCTGATGGCGATGGTCGAGGTGGACAGCAGCTTCTTCAACAGGTCCGCGCCCACGCGCAGCGCGCCGCTGCCGCCGATAGTCTGCGAGGTGGC
Source organism: Xanthomonas sp. DAR 80977 (assembly GCF_041240605.1). Lineage (NCBI taxonomy): Bacteria > Pseudomonadati > Pseudomonadota > Gammaproteobacteria > Lysobacterales > Lysobacteraceae > Xanthomonas > Xanthomonas bundabergensis. The sequence continues at coordinate 25,540 of NZ_CP162487.1, forward strand.
GACGCGGCCGGCCGCCAGCAGCGGCGACTCGGCGCCGAACAGCAGCTTCTGCGTGGCCAGGTCGTAGGCCGGCAGGCCGTCGATCGGCAGGTAGCCGCGCGGTTTGGCGTCCTGCGCCAGCTGCTGTTCGATCTGCTGGACGGCGCGCAGCAGCGGGATGCGGCCGCTCTCGTCGTAATAGATGCCCACGCCCAGGTTGACCTTGGTCGGGCGGGAATCGGCGTTGTAGGCCTCGGTCAGGCCCAGGATCGGGTCGCCTGGGACCTGTTCCACGTTTGCAAAGAAGGACACGGCGGTACTCGTTCGGTGGCGAAGGGTGGGGGCCGGGAGGGACCGGAGCCGGCGCGGTCAAACGCCCCATCCTAGCAAACGCAGGCCTTGCGTGGCGGGGCTTTGCGCCGTGCGGGGTGCGGCCGGGCGGCGCATGCGCGATGATGCGCGGATGCCCCGTCCCCATCCCCTCGTTGTGCTCTGCGGCCTCTGCGCCGCGGGGCTGTCGCCCGTCGTCTGCGCCGCCGATGCCGATCCCGCCACCCTGCCGGTCGTGCAGGTCCAGGCCGCGCGGGTCGGCGGCGTGGACGATTTCGACCTGCCGGCCTCGCTGACCACGATCAGGCTGGGCGACAGCAACCGCACCGGGGTGCAGGTCTCCGAGGCCTTGTCCGGCGTGCCCGGGCTGCTGGCACGCGACCGCCAGAACTACGCGCAGGACACCCAATTGTCGATCCGCGGCTTCGGCGCGCGCTCGGCGTTCGGCGTGCGCGGCGTGCGCCTGCTGCTGGACGGCATCCCGGCGACGATGCCGGACGGCCAGGGCCAGCTGTCGCACTTCAACCTGCTCGGTGCCGAGCGCATCGAGGTGCTGCGCGGCCCGTTCTCGGCGCTGTACGGCAACTCCTCCGGCGGCGTGGTGCAGCTGTGGAGCGCCGACGGCGCGCCCGACGACCCGTGGCGGCTGCGCACCACCGCCGGCAGCAACGGCACCTACAGCGCCGGGGCGCAACTGCAGGGCCAGCAAGGCGCCGTGCACTACAACGTGGCCGCCACCCACTTCCGCACCGACGGCTACCGCGACCACAGCCAGGCGCGGCGCGAGTCGGTCAACGCCAAGCTCGGCTTCGACCTGGCCCCGGGCCGGCGCCTGGATCTGGTGCTGAACTACCTGGACGCGCCGTGGGCGCAGGATCCGCTGGGCCTGACCCGCGCCCAGTTCCATGCCGATCCGCAGCAGGCCACCGCCGTGGCGACCCAGTTCGACACGCGCAAGTCCACGCGCCAGGCGCAGGCCGGGGCGATCTTCACCCAGCAGCTGGACCAGCAGACCTGGCGGCTGATGGGCTATGCCGGGCGCCGCGACGTGCAGCAGTACCTGGCGGTGCCGGTGGCGGTGCAGGCCAATCCGCTGCACGCCGGCGGGCTGATCGACCTGGACGGCGACTACGGCGGCGTCGATGCGCGCTGGGCCTGGCAGGGCGAGCTCGGCGGGCGCCCGTTCCAGTTCACCGTCGGCGCCAATGCCGACCGCCAGAAGCAGCACCGCACCGGCTACGAGAACTTCGTCGGCAGCACGCTGGGGGTGAAGGGGCGGCTGCGCCGCGACCAGGAGGACCAGGTGCAGAACGTGGACCAGTTCGCCCAGGCCTGGTGGCAGTTCAGCGAACGCTGGTCGCTGCTGGCCGGGCTGCGCCACAGCCAGGTGCGGTTCCGTTCCGACGACGCCTACATCGTCGGCCGCAATCCGGACGACAGCGGCAGCACCGATTATTCGGCGACCACGCCGGTGGCCGGGGTAGTGTTCCGCGCCAGCGACGACCTGCGCTTCTACGCGTCGGCCGGGCGCGGTTTCGAGACCCCGACCTTCAACGAACTGGGCTACCGCAACGACGGCGGCGCCGGCCTGGCGCTGGACCTGTCCGCGGCCAGGAGCGAGAACCTGGAACTGGGCGCGAAATGGCGCGACCAGGCCGGCGCGGCCTGGGAAGCGGCGCTGTTCCGCGCCAATACCGACGACGAGCTGGCGGTGGCCAGCAACACCAACGGCCGCAGCACCTACCGCAACATCGGCCGCACCCGCCGCCAGGGCGCCGAGGCCAGCTACCTGCTGCCGCTCGGGGAGACCGCGCAGCTGCAGCTGTCCTATACCTGGCTGCAGGCGACCGTGCGCCAGGCCTACCTGACCTGCGCCAGCAGCGGCTGCGCCACGCCCACCGCGCGGGTGGCGGCCGGGTCGCGTCTGCCCGGCGTGCCGCGCCAGCAGTTCTTCGCGCGCTGGCAGTGGCAGCCGCGCGCCTGGCAGTTCGCGGTCGAAGCCGTGGCCGCCGGCGACACCGTGGCGAACGACCTGGCCACCGAGACCGCGCCGGGCTACGCGCTGCTGAACCTGGAGGCCTCGCGCCGCTGGAGCACCGCGCACGGTGCGCTGCGCACCTTCGCGCGCATCGACAATGCGCTCGACCACGCCTACATCGGCTCGGTCATCGTCAACGACGCCAATGGCCGTTACTACGAGCCGGGACCGGACCGCGGCTATACGGTCGGACTGCAATGGGATTTCGCGCATTGAGCGTGGCTGTCGAAGCAATGCAGCCTCCTTCTCCCATCGGGACCACGGCCCCCTTTTCGGGGGACGGTGCCACGCAGGAGCGGATGCGGGTACCGGCGAAGCCTCGTGCAACCGAACGTCGCAAGAGCCTGGCTTCGTAACCCCTTCGCTTTTGGAGACGCGCATGAAGACTGCATTGCTGCTGGTGCTTGCCGCCTTCGCACCGGCCACCGCGCTGGCCGCCTCCGTCACCGGCACGCTGGTCGATGGCGGCGGCGTCGACGACATGCGCATCGTCGTGCGCGCCGCCAACGGCCAGGACGTGGACGCCTATTGCGCGACCCGCTGCGGCGACTGGTTCGCCGCCGAGCCGGAAAGCGACGTGTTCGTGCTGAAGAAGGCGGTCAAGGGAAAGCGGGTCGCGCTGGAGTACGCCACCGAAGCCAACGGCGACCGCATCGCCGGTCCTGGCCCGGACGAGCGGCTGCTGTTCGTGAAGAGCGTTCGCATCGTTCCCTGAGGTCGCATTCGGGCGACGCTGCGCGTTGCGGACGGCAATGGCGCACAGCCGATCCAGAGAGTGCGATCGCGGCATGCCTGCGCGTAAGCGCGAGCCGCGCCCCATGCGGCGCATGGCGCATCCTGTTTTCACAAACCGCCGCTAGCGACGCTTAGACGGGAGCACCGATCGAACGGCGGCCGAGGTGCGGACCGCGGCATGCGTCCACAGCCCGCGTGCCGCGTGCAGTGCCGCCACGACCGGTGCCGCCGCATGGATGGTCCATGCGGGCGCCGAGGTCGTGGAGGCGTTGCCGTGGAAGACAAGCTCGACCGGTTGCTGGCCGACATCGCCCGCCTCAAGCAGAAGCTGGAGGCGGACAAGACCCTGGCCGAGCGCGTGTTCTGGATCATGGAGAAGATGCTGGCACCGCTGGCGATGGCGGTGCTGGCCTTCTACGGCAATGCCGCCGCCGACAAGATTTCCGCAGGCCAGCTGGCGCTGGCCAGGCTCAGCGTGGAGGACAAGAAGAGCGAGTTCGCGCGTACCCTGCAGAGCAGGTACGTGGAGTTGTTCTACGCCGACATCACCTCGGGCGACCCCGGCCGGCAAGGCAATGCGCTGGGCCTGCTGCGGCTGATGGATCCGGGTTTGGCGATGCAGCTGGCGGCGTTCGTCGCGGCCAATCCCGCCGCGTCGCCGGCGATCAAGACCCAGGCCGAAGCCACCCGCCAGCAGATCCAGCGCGACAGCGCGCACGCCGCGTTGGCGCCGAAAGCGCATGCTCCGCCGCCGCCGCGATAGCGGCGCCGTCGTCGCGCCGGGCAATGCCGGTGGCGGCGCTCAGCGCGTGCCCGGCCCGAGCCGGCGGTACAGCGTGCTGCGGCTGATGCCGAGCTGGCGCGCGGCGCGGGCGACGTTGCCGCCGCAGGCCTCCAGCGCCTGGCGCATCGCCGCCAGGGCGAGACTGTCCAGGTCGGTCGCGGGCGGCGAGGCGCTCGCCGGCGGTTCGCCCGGCGATGCGCCCTGCCCTGGCCCGGCCGCGCCGCCGGCCGCGGACAGGCCGCGCCGCGCACCCGGCAGATAGGCCGGCAACGCATCGGCGTCGACCACGGCGCCGGCATCGCTCAGCGCGACCAGCGTGCGCAGGCAGGCCACCAACTGGCGCAGGTTGCCCGGCCAGGGATAGGCGCTCAGCGTGGCCAGCGCCGCGTCGGTCAGGCGCCGGCCCTGCCCCACCCGCGCCCACAGCTCCTGCACCAGTGCGCGCCGATCCGGATGCGCGCGCAGCGCCGGGATCTGCACGCTGTGGTGGGCGATGCGGTAGTACAGGTCGGGACGGAAGCGGCGCTCGGCCATCGCCTCGTCCAGGTCGCGATGGGTGGCGCAGACCAGCGCGAAGTCCAGCTTCACCGGCTTGCCGCCGCCCAGCGGCAGCAGCTCGCGCTCCTGCAGCACGCGCAGCAGGCGCGGCTGCAGGGCCAGCGGCATGTCGCCGATCTCGTCCAGGAACAGCACGCCGCCGTCGGCCTGGCGCAGCAGGCCGGGACTGCCGTGCTTGCGCGCGCCGGTGAAGGCGCCGTCCTCGTAGCCAAACAGTTCCGCCTCGATCAGGCCTTCCGGCAGTGCCGCGCAATTCACCGCGACGAACGGCTTGCCGGCGCGCGCGCTGCGCCGATGCAGCTCGCGCGCGAACACTTCCTTGCCGGTTCCGGTCTCGCCCTGCACCAGCACCGGCAGCTGCGCATCCAGCACGCGCCGTGCGCGCTCCAGCGCCAGCTCCTGCGCGGCATCGAACAGCGGCGCATCGGCAGGCGGATGCGCGCGCACCGCGGCGGACACGGTGATCGGCGGTTGCTGCGAACGCCGCCGCGGCTGTGCGTCGCCGGCGCTGTCGACGCGGCCGTGCAGGGCGCGGCCCTGCAGGTCGAACACGCTGCCCTGCTGGCGCAGCCGCGACAGCGGCTCTTCGAACAGGGCGTCGTAAGGCGCGCGGCCGAGCTCGTGCCGCTCCAGCCCGAACAGGCGCAGGCCGGCCTGATTGGCCGCCACCAGCCTGCCGTTGCGGAACGCGAGCAGGCCTTCGCGCGCGGTGCCGAGCAGCGCCGGATCGTGATGCACGCGCAGCAGTTCGCAGCCGGCGATGCCGTCGTCGAAATAGCGGTGCTCGATGCTGGCCACCGCCATCCGCGCCAGGCCCAGCGCGTGCATGTGCTGCACGCTGGCGTCGCCGGAAATGTCGAGCACGCCGGCGAGCTGGCCGTAGGGGTCGAAGATCGGCACCGCGGCGCAGCTGAGGATCTGGTGCGGCGCGAAGTAATGCTCGCCGCCGCGCACCTCCACCGAGCGGCTCTCGACGATGGCGGTGCCGATCGCGTTGGTGCCGACCTGGGTCTCGCTCCAGCACGCGCCCGGCATCAGCGCCACGCGCCCGGCCTTGTCGAGGAAGCGCGGGCTGCCTTCGGCGTCGAGGATCCAGCCGGCCTCGTCGGTCAGCAGCACGATGCTGCCGGTGGCGGCGGCATCGCCGGCCAGGCCTTCCAGTTCGGCGCGGGCCAGCCGCCACAGGCGTTCGTGCGCCTCGCGCAGTTCGCGCAGGCGTGGCGCGCTGACCGGCTCGATCGGCGGCGTGCCCTGCGCGGCCAGGCCCAGGCGCTGGCAGCGCTGCCACGACTGCAGGATGGTGTCCGGTACCTGGCCGACCGGCGCGCCGCCGCGTTCGAAGAACATGCGGCGTGCGTGGCCGAGCTGGTGTTGCGATTGCGGGTGCGCCATGGCGGCTCCGCTGTCGCATATTGCGACAGGTGTTGCGACGGGTGTTCCGATAAACACCACATCCGCGGCCCGCGCGCAATCGGCAGACGTGACGCGCCGCAGCAGGAATCGGGCGGGTGCGTCGATGCGTCGCGGTGCGGCGGCATGACGCAGCGCAGCACCTGGAACTTGGCATCGCTCTTGCGGTTACCGCCTACCCGGATGCGGCATGCCGCATCCCCTTCCCACCGCCGCAGGAGACCCCGATGAACGCCGTCACCACCGCCAAGCCGCATGCCACCGATCCGCAATCCATCTTCAAGTCGCGTTACGGCAATTTCATCGGCGGCCAATGGGTGGAACCCAAGAGCGGACGCTATTTCGACAACAGCACGCCGATCACCGGCAAGGTGTTCACCTCGGTGGCGCGCTCCGACGCGCAGGACATCGAGGCCGCGCTGGACGCGGCGCACGCGGCCAAGGACGCCTGGGGCAAGACCTCGGCCACCGAGCGCAGCAACGCGCTGCTGAAGATCGCCGACCGCATCGAGCAGAACCTGGAACTGCTGGCCTATGCCGAGACCTGGGACAACGGCAAGCCGCTGCGCGAGACGCTCAACGCCGACGTGCCGCTGTGCGCCGACCACTTCCGCTACTTCGCCGGCGCCATCCGCGCGCAGGAAGGCGGCATCTCCGAGATCGACAGCGACACCATCGCCTACCACTTCCACGAGCCGCTGGGCGTGGTCGGGCAGATCATCCCGTGGAACTTCCCGCTGCTGATGGCGTGCTGGAAGCTGGCGCCGGCGATCGCCGCCGGCAACTGCGTGGTGATGAAGCCGGCCGAGCAGACCCCGGCCTCGATCCTGGTGCTGATGGAGGTGATCGGCGACCTGCTGCCGCCGGGCGTGCTCAACGTGGTCAACGGCTTCGGCCTGGAAGCGGGCAAGCCGCTGGCCAGCAGCCCGCGCATCGCCAAGATCGCCTTCACCGGCGAGACCACCACCGGCCGGCTGATCATGCAGTACGCCAGCCAGAACCTGATCCCGGTGACGCTGGAGCTGGGCGGCAAGTCGCCGAACATCTTCTTCGCCGACGTGATGGCCGAGGACGACGATTTCCTGGACAAGGCGATCGAGGGCTTCGTGCTGTTCGCGTTCAACCAGGGCGAGGTGTGCACCTGTCCGTCGCGCGCGCTGATCCAGGAATCGATCTACGACAGGTTCATGGAGAAGGCGCTCAAGCGCGTGGCCGCGATCAAGCAGGGCAATCCGCTGGATCCCAACACCATGCTCGGCGCGCAGGCCTCCAGCGAGCAGCTGGAGAAGATCCTGTCCTACATCGACATCGGCAAGCAGGAAGGGGCCGAGGTGTTGATCGGCGGCGAGCGCAACACGCTCGACGGCGAGCTGGCCGGCGGGTTCTACGTCAAGCCGACGGTGTTCAAGGGCCACAACAAGATGCGCGTGTTCCAGGAGGAGATCTTCGGCCCGGTGGTGTCGGTGACCACGTTCAAGGACGAGGCCGAGGCGCTGGCGATCGCCAACGACACGCTGTACGGGCTGGGCGCCGGCGTGTGGAGCCGCGATGCGGCGCGGCTGTACCGCATGGGCCGCGCGATCCAGGCCGGGCGGGTGTGGACCAACTGCTACCACGCCTATCCGGCGCACGCCGCGTTCGGCGGTTACAAGCAATCGGGCATCGGCCGCGAGAACCACAAGATGATGCTCGACCACTACCAGCAGACCAAGAACCTGCTGGTCAGCTATTCGCCGAAGGCGCTGGGCTTCTTCTGAGTCCAGCCGCGGCGGCGGGGCTGCGCTCGGCGGCGGCCGCGCGCCGCGCGCGTGCTCACGGCGAACGTCGCGCTGCCGGCGCATGGTGGCGCATGGCGGTGCCGTGCGCGCCTGCCCGTCGCCGCGAGCGCGGCCTGCGCGGCCGGCCGGGCAGGCCGCGCTCGCGCCAGGGTGGCGCAGCGGACGCCACTTCCTGATTTGGATCAAAGCGCGCCACCGCCGGATCAGCGATGGTGCCGTCACCCGTTCTCCCAAGGAGTGCTGCATGAACAAGACGATGAAAGCCGCCGTGGTCCGCGCGTTCGGCCAGCCGCTGACGATCGAGGAAGTGGAGGTGCCGCGGCCGCAGGCCGGCGACATCCTGGTCAAGATCGAGGCCTGCGGCGTGTGCCACACCGACCTGCACGCGGCCGAGGGCGACTGGCCGGTGAAGCCGAACCCGCCGTTCATCCCCGGCCACGAGGGCGTGGGCCATGTGGTCGCGGTCGGCGCCGGCGTCGGCCACGTCAAGGAAGGCGACCGGGTCGGCATCCCGTGGCTGTATTCGGCCTGCGGGCATTGCGAACACTGCCTGGGCGGCTGGGAAACGCTGTGCGAGGCGCAGCAGAACTCCGGCTACTCGGTCAATGGCGGTTTCGCCGAATACGCGCTGGCCAATGCCGACTACGTCGGCCACCTGCCGAAGACCATCGGCTTCGTCGAGATCGCGCCGATCCTGTGCGCCGGCGTCACCGTGTACAAGGGCCTGAAGGTCACCGACACCAAGCCCGGCAACTGGGTGGTGATCTCCGGCATCGGCGGGCTCGGCCACATGGCCGTGCAGTACGCCAAGGCGATGGGCCTGAACGTGGCCGCGGTGGACGTGGACGACGCCAAGCTGGCGCTGGCCAGGCGCCTGGGCGCCACGGTGACGGTCAACGCGCTGACCACCGATCCGGTGGCCTACCTGAAGAAGGAGATCGGCGGCGCGCACGGCGCGCTGGTCACCGCGGTGTCGCCGAAGGCGTTCGAGCAGGCGATCGGCATGGTCCGCCGCGGCGGCACGGTGTCGCTGAACGGGCTGCCGCCGGGCCAGTTCCCGCTGGACATCTTCGGCATGGTGCTCAACGGCGTGACCGTGCGCGGCTCGATCGTCGGCACGCGCCTGGACCTGCAGGAATCGCTGGACTTCGCCGAACAGGGCAAGGTCGCCGCGACCGTGGCCACCGACACGCTGGAGAACATCAACGACGTGTTCGCGCGCATGCGCGCCGGCCAGATCGAAGGCCGCATCGTGCTGGACATGGCCGCCTGATGGACGCCGCCGCGCCCGCCTCCGGCGTGCCGCTGCAGGTACTGGCGACACTGCCGGCGCTGCAGCTGATCGACAGGTTGCGCGCGCGGCACGGGCCGCTGCTGTTCCACCAGTCCGGCGGCTGTTGCGACGGCTCCTCGCCGATGTGCTATCCGCAGGATGACTTCATCGTCGGCGACCGCGACGTGCAGCTGGGCGAGATCGGCGGCGCGCCGTTCTACATCAGCGCCTCGCAGTTCGAATACTGGAAGCACACGCAACTGATCATCGACGTGGTGCCCGGGCGCGGCGGCATGTTCTCGCTGGAGAACGGCGAGGGCGTGCGCTTCCTGGTGCGCTCGCGGCTGTTCGGCGACGAGGAGTATGCGGCGCTGCAGGCGGCGGGGAAGGTGTAGCGGGGCGCAGGGCTCCTGTAGGAGCGGCTTCAGCCGCGACAGGTTGCATGGATCGATAGGTCCTGTCGCGGCTGAAGCCGCTCCTACAAGGGGTTGTGGCGGGCCTACGGCGCCTTGGACGGCACGAACGGCGAGACCGGGTCGCTGGCCGGGAAGGTTTCCTCCAGCGCCTCGTCCTGGTTGCTGTCGGCACGGTGCTGGCGCGCCCGGTCTTCGCCCGTGGCATCCGGCGCCGCCTCGGGCGCATGCCGGTCCGCGCCGGTGCGCGGTTCGTGTTCGACGATGGTCTCGGGGCGATCGCCGGCGCCGCGGTCCTCGCGGTCCTGGCCGTCGCGCTTGCCGCGTTGTTCGCCGGGGACCGCGCCGGTCCGACGCAGTGGGTCGGTGGGTGTGGACATGGCCGATTCCTTGTTGCGAGTGGACAGCCGACGCTACGCCCGCGGCGTTGAGGTTCCGGTGAAACCGCCACCACTCGCATCGCGTCCACGCGCTTGTCACGACTGCCTAACGGCACCGGCGCTACTGCTGCCTACCCCCCGCCGCCGATGCCGCCCGGAACTCCCGCCATGCGCCCCAGCGACCGCCCCGCCCCGCTGCTGTTCAATGCCCACCTGGACCCGTTGCCGCCGGCGGCGCATCGCCGCGGCGCCGGCCCGCGTCCGCACGACGCGCCGGACTATCGCCAGTACAGCCTGGCCGACTACCGGCAGCGCCGCGCGCGCCACGGCACCGCGTGGCGCGACCTGTGCCCGGCCTACGCGTTCGCGCTGCGCACCCACGCCGGCGGCTGGCCGCGCGGGCCGGTGGCCGACACCGACGGCGAACTGGCCGCGCACTGGGAGCAGGTGCGCGGCGAATCGCAGCTGGACTGGCGCCAGGCGCGGCCGGTGATCGAGGACGCCTGGCAGGCGCTGGACCACCTGCCGGCGCCGGCGCTGCGCGTGGAGGCGCACTGATGGCGCGCCCGATCTGGACCGGCACCCTGTCCTTCGGCCTGCTCAACGTGCCGGTGGCGCTGATGTCCGGCGAACGCCGCATCGACCTGCACTTCCGCATGCTCGACTCGCGCGACAAGCGCCCGATCCGCTTCGAGCGGGTCAACGCCGACACCGGCGAAGAGGTGCCGTGGAAGGACATCGTCAAGGCCTACGAGTACAGCAAGGGCAACTACGTGGTGGTCGAGCAGAAGGACATCGCCTCGGCCGCGCCGGAGAGCCACGAGACGGTGGAGGTGGAGGCCTTCGTCGATGCCGCCGACATCGACCTGCGCTATTTCGAGAAGCCCTACGTGCTGGTGCCGGGCAAGAAGGCGGAGAAGGGCTACGTGCTGCTGCGCGAGACGCTGCGCGCCACCGGCAAGGTCGGCATCGCGCGGGTGGTGATCCGCACCCGCGAATACCTGTCGGCGGTGCTGCCGCAGCAGGACGCGCTGGTGCTGATCCTGCTGCGCTACCCGCAGGAACTGGTCGATCTGGAGGACTACACGCTACCCAGCGGCAAGGCCGCCGACTACCGGATCAGCGCCAAGGAAACCGAGATGGCCGCGCAGCTGATCGGCTCGATGTCGGGCAAGTGGGATCCGTCGGCCTATCACGACGAATTCCGCGAACGCCTGCACGCGGTGATCCAGAAGCGGATCAAGGCGCAGGAAGGCACCGCGCAGGTGGACGACGAGGCCGACGCGCCGCAGCGCGAGGACGCCGCCACCAATGTGGTGGATTTCATGTCGCTGCTGCAGAAGAGCCTGGACGCCAAGCGCCGCACTCCGGCGAAGAAGGCGGAGGCGTCCGTGCCGGTGCGCAAGACCGCGAAAACGCCGGCCAAGAAAGCGGTGAAGAAGGCGGCCAAGCCTGGCGCGAAATCCGCGGGCAAGGCCAAGCCGGCGAAGAAGACCGCCGCAAGCAAGGCGCCGGCGCGGCGCAAGGCGGGGTAGGGCGCGATGACGCTGCGCGAGTACGCCCGCAAGCGCCGCTTCGGCGCGACTCCGGAACCGGCCGACGACAGTGTCGCCGCACCGTCGCGGCGGCCGATCTTCGTGGTGCAGCTGCACCACGCCAGTTCGCGCCACTACGATTTCCGCCTGGAAGCCGACGGCGTGCTGAAGAGCTGGGCGGTGCCGAAGGGGCCGTCGCTGCGGGTGGGCGAAAAGCGCCTGGCGGTGCAGGTGGAGGACCATCCGCTGTCCTATGCGGGTTTCGCCGGCGATATCCCCGACGGCCATTACGGCGCCGGCCATGTCGATGTGTTCGACCACGGCACCTGGTCGTGCGACGGCGAGCCGCTGGCCGCGATCGCCGCCGGCAAGCTGGATTTCGTGCTGCACGGCGAGCGCCTCAACGGCAATTGGAAACTGGTGCGCACCGCGCTGCGCGGCAAGCAGCCGCAATGGCTGCTGATCAAGCGCGACGATGCGTTCGCCGCCGATCGCGAGGCCGACGACCTGCTGCAGGAACCGCCGGCATCCTCGTCCGCACCGAAGCGTGCGGCCAAGGCCACCAAGCCCATCAAGGCCGGCAGGACTTCCAAGAAAACCGCGGCTGCCGCAGCGCCGGCCACGTCAGCCGCAGCAGGTGCGACGGCCAAACCCGCCGCGCGGCCGCGGCGCGGCGATGCGGCCTGGCGCAAGCGCGCGCTGGCCCTGGACGGCGCGCGCGACCGTCCGTGCCCGCCCGGCGAGCGCGCGCAGCTGACCACGCTGCGCGAGCGCGCGCCCGACGGCGCGCAGTGGCTGCACGAGATCAAGTGGGACGGCTACCGCCTGCTCGCCGATCTGGACGCCGGCCAGGCGACGCTGCGTTCGCGCAACGACCAGGCCTGGACCGAGAGCTTCCCCGAGGTCGCGCACGCGGTGCAGGCCCTGCCGGTGAGCCAGGCGTGGCTGGACGGCGAACTGGTGGTGCTCGATGCCGATGGCCGCAGCGATTTCTCCGCGTTGCAGCGGGTCATCGACGGCAGCTCCAGGCAGCCGCTGCGCTACCTGGTGTTCGACCTGCTCGGCGTGGCCGGCGTGGACCTGCGCGAGGTCCCGCTGCTGCAGCGCAAGCAGTTGTTGCGCGCGCTGCTCGGCGAGACGCCGGGTGTGCTGGCCTACAGCGACCACGTGCTCGGCCATGGCCCGGAGGTGTTCGCCGCGGCGGCGGCGAAGGGCTACGAGGGCGTGGTCAGCAAGCGCGTGGACGCGCGCCACCACGGCGGCCGCGGCGGCGACTGGGTCAAGACCAAGCACGAGAACAGCGACGACTTCGTCATCGTCGGCTACACCGACCCCAAGGGCGCGCGCAGCGGCTTCGGTTCGCTGCTGCTGGCGCAGCGCCGCGATGGCGGGTTGCGCTATGTCGGCCGTGTCGGCACCGGCTTCGACGAATCCGGATTGCGGCGGATGACGGCGCAGCTGAAGGCGCTGCAGCGCGAGCAGGCGGTGGTGGACATTCCCGCGCATGCGCCGTTCCCGCGGCGCAGCGTGCACTGGGTGCAGCCGCAGCTGGTGGCCGAAGTCGCCTTCCGCGGCTGGGCCAAGGAAGGGCTGCTGCGCCAGGCCGCGTTCAAGCGCCTGCGCGAGGACAAGCCGCTGCAGGATCTGGGCGGGGATCGCGCGCCACCACCACCACCGGCGGCAAGCCAGGGCAGTCATGCCGTGGCGGCGCGCGCTGCGGCATCGGCAAAGAAGACCGCGCCGGCCGCGCGCGGATCGGCCAGGCCGGCGAAACGCAGCGCTTCGGCCGGCGATGGCGCGAAAAACGGCGTCGCCAAGCGCAAACCGGCGACCGCCAAGCCCGCGCCGCGCGCAAGCACCGCGGCGCAGAAAGCCGATTCCTCCGCCAGCGCCGATGCCGCGGCCGCGGCGGTTGTCATCACCCACCCGGAGCGCGTGGTGTACCCCGGCGCCGGCATCAGCAAGGGCGAGGTCGCCGCGTACTACCGCGCCATCGCGCCATGGCTGCTGCAGGAAGTTTCCAACCGTCCGCTGTCGCTGCTGCGCTGTCCCGATGGTGCCGGCGGCGAGTGCTTCTTCCAGAAACACAACAACCGCGCGCTCGGCGAGCACGTGCACGCGATCGCGCTGGAGCAGAAGAGCGGCACCGAGGACTACCTGTACATCGACGATCTCGCCGGCCTGCTGGAGCTGGTGCAGATGAACACCCTGGAGCTGCATCCCTGGGGGTCGAGCGTGGACGATCCCGAGCACCCGGACCGGCTGGTGTTCGACCTGGATCCGGGCGAGGGCGTGAGCTGGGCGCAGATCAAGTCCGCCGCGCGCGAGATCCGCACCCGCCTGCGCGAGACCGGCCTGGAGAGCTTCGTGCGCCTGTCCGGCGGCAAGGGCCTGCACGTGGTGGTGCCGATCGTGCCCGGCGCGGACTGGGAGCAGGCGCGCGATTTCTGCGAAGCCTTCGCCCAGGCGCTGGCAGCCTCGGCGCCCGAGCGCTACGTGGCCACGATGAGCAAGGCCAAGCGCAACGGGGTGATCTTCGTCGACTGGCTGCGCAACGGCCGCGGCAATACCAGCGTGTGTTCGTGGTCGCTGCGCGCACGCGAGCACGCCACCGTGGCGGTGCCGCTGCGCTGGGAGGAACTGGCCCGCATCGCCTCGCCGCAGGCGTTCCCGCTGGCCAAGGCGCTGCAGCGCGCCGCGCGGCTGCGCGAGCATCCGTGGAAGGAGATGGCGACGCTGCGGCAGCGGTTGCCCGGGAGCTGATTCCTCCAGCCCCGCGTCCGCCGCCCGCGCCGCGCGCCCGGTGCCGCCACCGCGCCCGCGTCGGCACCGCGCGCGGGCCATGCTAGGCTGCGCCGCTTCTGGATAGGGACGAAAGGATTCGACCATGCTGCGGATGCGACTGTGCGTTTTCGTGCTGGCCTGGCTGTGCGCCGTGCCGGCGTTCGCAGCCGACCGCTTCGATGCCGTGCTGACGGCGATCCAGGGCAGCGCCATCGAGGCCGAGCAGGTGCGTGCCTCGGTGCAGGCCTCGCCGACGCTGCGCGAGCAGCTGCTGCAACTGGCCGATGCCGGTCAATTGCAGCGCATCCGCATCGTCGCCGAGCAGCCGGTGGTGAAGGACCATGCGTTCGCCGCCGCAGCGCTCGACAACGACCTGGTGCTGAGCAGCGGGTTGCTGCAGCAGCTGCGCGACGCGCCACGCCCACATGCGCTGCGCAGCGGCGACGTGGCGGCCGACAACCTGGTGTTCGTGCTCGCGCACCTGGCGGTGCATCTGGCGGTCAGCGAGCGCCAGGCCCAGTTCGATCGCGCGCTGGCCGAGAAGGTCGCAGCCGGCATGCGCGAAGCGCAGGCCAAGGGCACCGACTTCGACGCCACGCCGGTGGCGCAGGAGGCACTGAACCACAACATGGCGATCGAGGCCGACGCCTACATCGCCGGCTGGAATGCTGTGGTCGACGCCGCGCAGCAGCAACAACGCGGCACCGCCGACCCAGCGCCGAGCGAAGCGCAGCGCGCGATGCTGCTCGGGCCGCTGATCCTGAGCCTGCGCTACGGCAAGGTGTTGGAACGGGCGATGGACGGTGCCGAGGACAAGCACGTGGTGCTCGGCGCCGACGGCATCCGCCCCGACGCCCGCAACGTGTATGCCATCGCCAAGGCGCTGATGGACGGCGGCATGCTCGAGATCGAATGACCGCAACGCGCGTCGGCGGCGTCAGGCCGCGCGCGATGCGTACCGGCGCGCTCAGCCGTGGTCGCCGTCGCAGGCGCGCCAGTGCTTGCCCTTCGGCGTCTGCCCGATCCCCGGATTGAAGCTGTTGGTCGGGTCCAGCGCGCGGTAGAACGCCGCCAGCGCCGGCTTGGCGCGGTACAGGTGGCCGACGTTGTGCTCGGCCGGATACTCGGCGCCGCGCCGGTCCAGCAGTTCCCACATCGCGTGCTCGATCGCCAGCGGATCGTGGCCCTTGCGCACCAGGTAGTCCTGGTGGAACACGTGGCAGAAGAAGTGGCCGTAGTAGAGCTTGCCGAGCAGCGCGCGCTCCAGCTCCGGCGGCAGCGTCTCCTGCCAGTCGCGGTCGTTGCGGCGCAGCGCCACGTCCAGCGCGACGATGTCGGCGACCGTGTCGCGATGCACCTGGCGGTAGCGCACCGCCGCGCCGGCCACCGCGAAGCGGTGCAGGAAGGCCTTGCGGCCCTCGTCCGCGTCGCAGCGGAAGTAGGCGCCGCTGTCGCGGCCGGCGAAGTGGCCGGCCAGGAATGCATCGGTCGCCGCGGCGTCCTGCGTGGACACGCGCAGCAGCAGGTGGTGCTCGAAGCGGTCGCGGTAGGTGCGCAGGCGCGGCGGCAGGTGGTCGGGCAGCAGCTCGGTGAAGGCCTGCAGCGCGCGGTCGGCCAGGCCGGGCAGGCCCAGCGCCTCGCACCAGCCGTCCACGCGGCTCTTCAGCGCGAAGGCCCGGGGCACCGCATCGGTGCCGAAGCGGTCGATCAGCAGGAAGGTGTCCTTGCCGTAGCGCGCGCCGATGTCGAACGCGTCGCGGTGCAGGTATTCGCCGCTGATCGGCGGTCGCGCGAAGGCGGTGAGCAGGCCGCGGCGCAGCGCGGTCAGGTCGTCGGTGGCGTTGCTGCCGATGTAGAAGACCGTACTGTCCTCGCGCGGGAACGTGTCCAGCCGCACCGCGAACACGCACAGCCGCCCGGCCGAGCCGGAGGCCTCGTAGTGCCGCGCCGGGTCGGCGTTGAAGCGGGCCGGCGTGTCCGCGTCCACGTCGCGCACGTGCGCGGCGTAGTCCGGGTCGGAGGCGGCGAGGGCAGGGTCGTCGTGGATGTCGGCGGCGGCGTAGTCGCCCGCCTGCAGCCGGGCCAGGATCTGCTCGGGCGTGTCGCCCAGCGCGATGCCGAGGTGGTTCACCAGCCGCAGCGCGCCGTCGGCGCCGAGCTGCGCGAACAGCGCCAGCTCGGTATAGGCCGGGCCGCGCCGCACCAGCGCGCCGCCGGAGTTGTTGCACACCCCGCCCAGCACCGAGGCGCCGATGCACGAGGAGCCGATCACCGAATGCGGCTCGCGCTGCAGCGGCCGCAGCTGCCGCTCCAGCGCATCCAGGGTGGCGCCGGGCAGGCACACCACCTGGCGGCCGTCGTGCAGCAGCTGCACGCCCTGCAGGCGCAGCGTGCTGATCAACACGATCTGCCGGTCGTAGCCGTCGCCGTCCGGGGTCGAGCCGCCGGTGAGCCCGGTGTTGGCCGCCTGCACGATGACGATGCGGCCGGCGGCGACCACCGCCTGCAGCACCCGCCACAGTTCCAGCAGCGTGCCCGGCCGCGCCACCGCCAGCACCCGGCCTTCGCCGAAGCGGTAGCCCTTGCGGAAGCGCCGTGTCGCCCGGTCGCCGACCAGCACGTGGCGGCGGCCCACCGCGTCGCGCAGCTGGTGCAGCAGGCGTGCTTCGGCAACCGGAGCGTTCATGCGCGCGCCGGCCCTATGGCGACACCGTGCTTTCGCGCGTGACCCGCGCCAGCGAATCGCGCGAGATCGCCGCGATCGACTTCGCCCCGGTCAGCGTCATCGCCACCCGCATCTCCTTCTCCACCAGGGTCAGCAGGTTCTCCACCCCGGCCTGGCCGGCCGCGGCCAGCGCGTAGACGAAGGCGCGGCCGAGCAGCACCGCGTCGGCGCCCAGCGCGAGCATGCGCACCACGTCCAGGCCGCTGCGGATGCCGGAGTCGGCCAGGATCTTCAGCTCGCCCTTCACCGCGTCGGCGATCGCCGGCAGCGCGCGCGCGCTGGACAGCACGCCGTCGAGCTGGCGCCCGCCATGGTTGGAGACCACGATGCCGTCGGCGCCGAAGCGCACCGCGTCGCGCGCATCGTCGGGATCCAGGATGCCCTTGATCACCATCGGCCCGGTCCAGAACTCGCGGATCCACTCCAGGTCCTTCCACGAGATCGACGGGTCGAAGTTCGCGCCCAGCCAGCCGATGTAGTCGGCCAGCCCGGTCGGGCTGCCGCGGTAGGCGGAGATGTTGCCCAGGTCGTGCGGGCGCCCCAGCAGGCCCACGTCCCAGGCCCAGCGCGGATGGGTCGCGGCCTGCAGCATGCGCCGCAGCGGCGCATTGGGCCCGCTCATGCCCGAGTGCGCGTCGCGGTAGCGCGCGCCGGGCGTGGGCATGTCCACGGTGAACACCAGCGTGGTCACGCCGGCGGCCTTGGCCCGTTCCAGCGCGTTGCGCATGAAGCCGCGGTCCTTGAGCACGTACAGCTGGAACCACATCGGCCGGTCGATCGCCGGCGCCACTTCCTCGATCGGGCACACCGACACCGTGGACAGGGTGAACGGCACGCCCTTGGCCGCCGCCGCGCGCGCGGCCTGCACCTCGCCGCGGCGCGCGTACATGCCGGTCAGCCCGACCGGGGCCAGGGCCAGCGGCAGCGCCAGGCGCTCGCCGAACAGCTCGGTCTGCAGGCTCAGCTCGGCCATGTCGCGCAGCACCCGCTGGCGCAGCGCGATGTCGGCCAGGTCGGCGACGTTGCGCCGCAGCGTGTGCTCGGCGTAGGCGCCGCCGTCGATGTAGTGGAACAGGAATGGCGGCAGCCGCGCCTGGGCGGCGGCGCGGTAGTCGGAAGCGGCGGAAATGATCATCGGCGCGGTCGTCAGGGAGGGGAGGGCAGGCGCGAGGCGCGCGCACGGCGCGCCTCGTCTTCGTCGAGGCTGCGCAGCGAGGTGTGCACGAAGGCCAGGTGCGCGTGCGCGGCATCGCGCGCGCGTTCCGGCTCGCCGGCCAGGATCGCGTCGCGCAGCGCGCGGTGTTGCGCCAGCAGCGGGGCGAAGGTGCGCGGCGACTGGAACAGCTTGTGCCGGCTCTGCGAGATGTTGGTCTGCAGCAGGTCGAACAGGCCGCGCATCACCTGCAGCAGCACGCGGTTGTGCGCGGCCTCGGCGATGGCCAGGTGGAAATCGGCGTCGGCGCGCGCCTCGGCCGCCGCATCGCCCTGCGCATGCGCCTGCAGCATCGCCTCGAACGCGGCGGCGATGCGCGCGCGGTCGGCGTCGGTGGCGCGCAGCGCGGCATGCCAGGCGGTGGCGCCTTCCAGCGCGTGGCGGGTCTCCAGCACGTCGAAGCGGTATTCCGGATCGCCCTGCAGCAGCGGCAGGAACGGCTGCAGCGGCGCCACCACCCGTTCCTCGGGCGTGTGCGCACGCTGCACGTAGGTGCCGCCGCCGGCGCGCGCGCGCAGCAGGCCCTGGCTGGCGAGCTGGGCGATCGCCTCGCGCAACGCGGTGCGCGACACGCCCAGTTCCAGCGCCAGCGCGCGCTCGGCCGGCAGGCGCGCGTCGGCCTGCAGCCCGCGCTGCGCGATCAGCGCCCGCAGCTGCGCGGCGACGCGATCGCTGAGGCGGGTGCCGCCGGCAGTGGGCGCGGCAGCGTCCGGGGCCGGAGCGGGCGGGGCGCGGCGCGCCGTCGGCCGTCGCGCTGGGGCTGCCTTCGCAGGCGCCGATAAATTGGTCATACCAATGGCTGCCGACAGAACGAGTGGTGGCCATTACATCGCGGCGCACTCTGCCAGGTCAACCGCCTGTGGCGGACTATCCCGGGATATTGGTCATACCAATTACAACATCGCGTACCGCGCCATCGTCGCCGCCAGCGCGAAAAGCAGCGCCAGCAGCACCAGTTCGACGGAGACGATGCGCGACAACGCGGCCACCTGCGGCGGCGCCGGCACGAATCCCGGCTGCACGCGTGCCTGCCGGCGCCAGTGCAGCAGGCGCAGCGTCGGCAGCAGCGACAGCAGCCCGATCGCCGCGAACACGCCCAGCTTGGCCCAGAACCACGGGTTGTGCAGGTAGTAGTCCGGGCCCTTGAGCCCGTAGCGCACGCGCAGGCCGCCGACCACCAGGATCAGCAGCGCCGCCACCCCGTAGGCGGCATCCGCGCGCAGCAGCCGCGCCAGCCGCGCGGCCTGCGGCGGTTCGCGCAGCAGGGTCCACTCGACCACCAACGCGACGGTCAGCAGCAGGACCGCGAGGTGATGGAGGACGGCCAGCAGCAGGTCGCGCGCGAGCATCGGCGGCCACTCACCAGACGAACGGCAGCAGGCGCCAGCTGTGCGCGGCGTAGTCGGGGTACTCGCGCGGGAACGCCTGGGTCAGCGCGGCTTCCTCCACGCGGATGCGGCGCAGGAACGCCCAGGTCACCGGCAGCACGATCGCCAGCAGCGACAGCACGTTGCCAAGGCCGACCGCCAGTCCATAGAACGCCAGCAGCGCGCCGGTGTAGGAGGGATGGCGCAGGTGCCGGTACGGCCCGTGGCGGATCAACCGGTGGCCGTCCTGGATGGTCACGTCCACGGTGAACCAGCGCGCCAGTACCCGGATCGACCACAGCCGCAGCGCCAGGCCGCCGGCCAGCAGCGCGCAGCCCAGCCAGCGCGCCGGTTCCTGCCACGCCGGCGCATAGCGCCACACGCCCAGGAAGGACAGCAGCACCGCCACCGCCACCGCCGCGTACAGCACGCGCCACAGCAGCTGCAGCGTGCCCTGGTCGCGCGCGCCGCCATCGGCCGCGCGGCGGCGGTGGCTGAGCAGCATCTCGTAGCCGCCCCAGCACGCGCCCAGCAGCATGAACAGCAGATCGGGATGTCGCAGGCTCAGGTGCATCGTCGTGTCCTCGTGGAGTGCGCCAGTGTCGGTGTACGCCATTGCGCCTGCGGCTGGGTGAACGCCCTGCCGCCGCCGCGATGGCCTGGCGCCAGTGTGGCCGCGGCGGCGCGCGCGGACAGTGGCCGCTGGTCATCGATCCGACCTGCCGGAAGTCACTTTCGGCGCCGGCCCCATTGCCGGCGCGGCGGTGCGCGGTCAGCATGCGCCGCATGTATCGCTTCCTGCACGATCAGATCGAACCCAAGCGCCTGGCCGGGCTGGTCACCGTGGCGACCGTGCTGTGGTCGTTCCAGCTGCAGCCGCAGGCGCCGGCGGCCTGGCGTTGGCCGGTGGCCGGCCTGTTCGTGCTGTTGTTGCTTGGCTACCGATTCCTGCCCGCGCCGCGTCTGCGCGATGCCGCGCTGTGGCTGCAAGCCGTCGCGGCGCTGGCCCTGGTGTGGCTGGAACCGAGCGTCGGCACCGCACCGGTGCTGCTGGTGGTGGTGGTCGCGCAGGTGGCATTGCTGTGGGAGCCGCGCCGGGTCTTGGCGCTGGCGATCCTGGCCAACCTGGGCACGTTCCTGCTGCTGTCCACGGCTGGTTTCAAGCGTGCGTTGCTGACCACCCTGATCTACGCCGGCTTCCACGCCTTCGCCGCCCTGACTGCGCACTACGCGCGCACCACCGAGATCGCCCGCGAGGCGCTGGCCCGGGTCAACGCCGACCTGCTGGCCACGCGCGCGCTGTTGGCCGACAGCGCGCGCGATGCCGAACGCCTGCGCTTGGCGCGCGAGCTGCACGATGTGGCCGGGCACAAGCTGACCGCGATGCGGATCAACCTGCGCCTGCTGCTCGCCGACCCGGAGCTGGCGCGGCGCGAGGAACTCGGCGCGGTCGAGCGCCTGTCCGGCGAACTGCTGGCCGACATCCGCAACGTGGTGCAGTCGCTGCGCGACGACCGCGGCCTGGACCTGGAAACCGCGCTGCGCGCACTGGCCGCGCCGTTCCCGCGGCCGCAGCTGCACTTGCAGATCGAACCCGGCGTGCGCATCACCGACCCGCAACTGGCCGAGACCCTGCTGCGGCTGGTGCAGGAAGCGCTGACCAACGCCGCGCGGCATGCCGATGCCGGCGAGGTGCGCGTGCGCCTGCGCCACGAGGATGCGCAGCTGCGCCTGGACATCGAGGACGACGGCCGCCGCGCCGAGCGCATCCAGGAAGGCAACGGCATCGCCGGCATGCGCGAGCGCCTGGCCGCGCTGCGCGGCCGCCTCGAGCTGGGCCGCACGCCGCTGGGCGGCATGCAGCTGACCGCAAGGCTGCCGCTGTGAGCGGCTTGCGCGTCGCCCTGGCCGACGACCAGGTCCTGGTGCGCGCCGGCCTGCGCGCGCTGCTGCAGACCCAGGGCATCGCCGTGGCCTGCGAGGCCGGCGACGGCGAGGCGCTGCTGGCCGCGCTGGCGGCCACGCCGGTGGACGTGGTGCTCAGCGACATCCGCATGCCCGGCATGGACGGCATCCAGGCCCTGCAACAGCTGCGCGCGCGCGGCGACGCCACCCCGGTGCTGCTGCTCACCACCTTCGACGACGCCGACCTGCTGCTGCGCGCCACCGACGCCGGCGCGCAGGGCTTCCTGCTCAAGGACGCCGCGCCCGAGGACCTGCGCGACGCGATCGTGCGCGTGGCCGCCGGCGAGACCCTGCTGCAGCCGGTCAGCACCGACCCGGTGCGCGCGCGCTACCGCTACCGCGACGAGGACGCCCCGCGCGACACCTTCAACGAACGCGAAGTGGCGATCCTGCGCCTGCTCGCCGGCGGCTATTCGAACAAGGAGATCGCGCGCAGCCTGTTCCTGGCGGAGGGCACGGTGAAGAATTACGTCTCCACGATCCTGGACAAGCTCGGCACCCGCGACCGCACCCGCGCGGTGCTCAAGGCGATCACGCTGCGGATCATCTGAGCGGGCGGACACGGCACGCGTGTCGCGAGACCGGCGGTGGATGCAGTCGCGACTGAAGTCGCTCCCACAAAGGCAACGCCCGCTGCAGGAATACCGCAGCCCTCGTCTTCAGTGTGGGAGCGACTTCAGTCGCGACGCGCAGACCCGCGACGGCTGCAGCCAAAGCGGCATGCTCGGAACACGTTCCATCCATCAGCCGTGCCAGTCCAGCGCCCAGTCTCACAGGTCCGCACCAAGACAGCCGCCGCATGCGGCGGCGCCTCCATACGATGCCGTCTGCTGCACCCGGCCCTTCTGCACGCGCGCCGCAGACATTAAGATGCCGCGGGGCATCTTGCCGAGAGGACACCACGTTGATCATCCACCCGAAAGTTCGCGGTTTCATCTGCACCACCACGCATCCGCTCGGCTGCGAGCGCAACGTGCTCGAGCAGATCGAGGCCACCCGCGCGCGCGGCGTCCGCGGCGACGGGCCGAAGAAGGTGCTGGTGATCGGCGCCTCCAGCGGCTACGGCCTGGCCTCGCGCATCACTGCCGCGTTCGGCTTCGGCGCCGACACGCTGGGCGTGTTCTTCGAAAAGCCGGGCAGCGACAAGAAGGCCGGCACCGCCGGCTGGTACAACTCCGCTGCCTTTGACAAATTCGCCAAGGCGCAGGGCCTGTACAGCAAGTCGATCAACGGCGACGCGTTCTCCGACGCCGCGCGCGCGCAGGTGATCGAACTGGTCAAGACCGAGATGGGCGGCCAGGTCGACCTGGTGGTGTATTCGCTGGCCTCGCCGGTGCGCAAGCTGCCCGATACCGGCGAAGTGAAGCGCTCGGCGCTCAAGCCGATCGGCCAGACCTACACCGCCACCGCGATCGACACCAACAAGGACACGATCATCGAGGCCTCGATCGAGCCGGCCACCGAGCAGGAGATCGCAGACACCGTCACCGTGATGGGCGGCCAGGACTGGGAACTGTGGATCGACGCGCTGGAAGGCGCCGGCGTGCTCGCCCCGGGCGCGCGCACCGTGGCCTTCAGCTACATCGGCACCGAGATCACCTGGCCGATCTACTGGCATGGCGCGCTGGGCAAGGCCAAGGTGGACCTGGACCAGACCGCGCAGCGCCTGGACGCGCGCCTGCAGCGCAACGGCGGCACCGCCAACGTGGCGGTGCTCAAGTCGGTGGTGACCCAGGCCAGCGCGGCGATCCCGGTGATGCCGCTGTACATCTCCATGGTCTACAAGATCATGAAGGAAAAGGGCCTGCACGAAGGCACCATCGACCAGCTCGACCGCCTGTACCGCGAGCGCCTGTACCGCGAGGACGGCCAGCCGGCGGCCACCGACGAGCAGAACCGGCTGCGCCTGGACGACTGGGAACTGCGCGACGACGTGCAGGACGCCTGCAAGGCGCTGTGGCCGCAGGTCACCACCGAGAACCTGTTCCAGCTCACCGACTACGCCGGCTACAAGCACGAGTTCCTCAAGCTGTTCGGCTTCGAGCGCAAGGACGTGGACTACGACGCCGACGTGGATCCGGACGTGCGGTTCGATTGCATCGAGCTGTAGAGAGCCGGGATTCGGGATGGCGGGATTGGGGATGCGGCCAGCAGCGATGCCGGCCGTTTTTCTGTGAGTGCCTGTCGCGGCTGAAGCCGCTCCTACACAAGCGTGCATCTCCCCTGTAGAGCGGCGTCAGCCGCACGGCCGGCACCGATCTTCGGCCGCCGCGCTCAGCGGAAAACAGCGATGTCGATCGCGTCCGCCATGGCCGCATAGCCGGCATCGTTGGGGTGGAGCCGGTCGCGCGAGGCGAAGCGGGCTTGAAGCTGGAGCGGATGCTCGGCATCGCGCAGGACCGCATCGAAATCGATCACTGCATCGAACGCGCCGCTGTTGCGGATCCAGGCGTTGACCGCCTGCCGCGCCGCCTCTTTCTGCGGCGAGTAAAAGCCGGGGACCGTAGCGCCGGCGAAGGGCGTCAGGGTTGCGCCGATCGCCTTGATCCCATGGTCGTGCGCGCGCGCGATGAGTTGCCGGTAGGCACCGATGACTTGCTCCGCGGTCCTGACCTCCGTCGGCGGCGCAAAGTAACGCGAACCGATCTTGACCCCTGGCGCGGCGATGTCGTTGATCCCTTCCAGGAGCACGATATGCGTCACGCCCGGCAGCGACAGGACATCCCGGTCGAAGCGGGCCAAGCCGCTTGCGCCGTACCCTTCATGTTGCAACTGATTGCCCGCGATCCCGGCATTCACCACGGACAAACCGGGATCGGCCGCCGCCACGCGCTGCGCGAATTGCGCCGGCCAGCTGCGGTCCGCGTCGGTGGTGGATCCCGCACCGTCGGTGATCGAATCTCCGAATGCCACCAGCAACCGCTGCGAGCGCACCTGCGGCACCAGCACCGAGGTGAGCGCGATGGACGAGGTGGATGTCGCGGCCGGCGCGATACTTGTCTCTCGCGTGTGGTCGCCGGGCACGCTCACCACGGCGTGCTTCAGCGCCAGGGAGTGCAGCGTGCTGGACGTGACCCGTTCCGGAAAGAACAGGCTGATGCTGACCTGCGCGCCCGGCGCGACCTGCAGTTCGACCGGATCGCTGAGCACGGGGGCGCCTGCGGGAACGCTGACGGAGGAATTCCCGCCGAAAGTGAGCGGGCGCAGCGAACCCGGTTCCACGGTCGAAGCATCCGTCGCCACGGCGACGGATGCCGAACCGATCGTCAGCGGCGACGAACCGAGTTCGTTGGACAATCTGACCCGCAACCGGGCACCGCCCACGGACATGCGCACCCGCTGCCGCACCGTCTGCCCGTCGATGTTCGCCAGTGGCTCTTCCGCATCGGCTTCCCCGACCTGAGGACTGGTGGCCCAGCTGGCGATCCATCCCGGCTGAGCCAACGCCGCCTGTGCGTAGGAGGGGCGGGGGCATGCGCCGCCCAGCAATGCGGCGACGAAGGCGGCGGCGATCGAGATGCGGCTCATGGGCGCACGACGGCCTGACGGGAAGCGTCCATGAAGGTCTGGGAAATGGCCGGAAGGGCCTGCAGTCTAGCGAGAACCGCCGGTCCCCGGCGCGACGCGGGAAACCAAGACAGCCACTGCGCCGGGCATTGCAGGAAGGTCCGCGCCAATCCGCACATGGAAACCGCCCGGTACCTGAAGCGTGTCGCAGCTCGCGGCTGGAGCCGTTCCTGTAAAGGCGGGGATTCGAAATTAGGGATTCGGGATTCGTGGTGGCGTCGATGCCGCGTTTTGCATGGGCGTCTTGGCATTGCGACTCCTGTCGCGGCTGAAGCCGCTCCTACAAAAAGCGCGCGCGCTGTTCCCTGTAGGAGCCGCTTCAGCCGCGACAGGAATCACGAATCGCCAGCAACGCCAGGTCACACGCAAAAACGCCGCAACCAGCGCTCTTACGAATCCCCAATCCCAACTCCCCAATCCCGGCTTTTCACCGCTTCACATCGAACCGCGCCGTCCCCACGCAGGCCTGCACGTCGGCCGCGCCCAGCGGATGGAAATCGCCCGGCACCGAGTGCTTCAGGCAGCCGGCGGCCAGGCCGAAGCGGATCGTGGCGGTGTCGTCCCAGTCCTGGCTCAGGCCATGCAGCACGCCCGCGGCGAAGGCGTCGCCGCCGCCGATGCGGTCGACGATGCCGGTCAACTCCTCGGTCGGCGCCTGCGCCACGCGGCCGTCGCGGCGCAGCAGCAGCGCGCCCAGGCTGTGATGGTCCACGCTGTGCGCCACGCGCTGGGTGCAGGCCATCGCCTGCAGCTGCGGGAACGCGGCGAAGGCGTCGCGCGCGCCGGCTTCCACCCGCGCCTGCGCGCTGTCCTGCGGATACTGGTGGCCCAGCACCACGCCCAGGTCGCGGTAGTCGGCGAACAGCACGTCGGCCTGCGCCAGCAGCTGGCGCAGGATGCCCGGCGCGTCGCCGTTCCAGGCCTCCCACAGCTTGGGCCGGTAGTTGCCGTCGAACGACACGCGCACGCCCAGCGCGCGAGCGCTGCGCGCCGCCGCCAGCGCAGCGGCCGCGCCGCGTTCGCCCAGCGCCGGGGTCACCCCGGACAGGTGCAGCCACTGCGCCCCGTGCAGCAGCGCCGGCCAGTCGTAGGCCTCCGCCTCGGCCAGCGCGAATGCAGAACCGGCGCGGTCGTAGGTCACTTCGCTGGGGCGGTGCCCGGCGCCGGTGGTCAGGAAGTACAGGCCCATGCGCCCGGGCACGAAGCGCACG
Source organism: Xanthomonas sp. DAR 80977 (assembly GCF_041240605.1). Classification (NCBI taxonomy): domain Bacteria; kingdom Pseudomonadati; phylum Pseudomonadota; class Gammaproteobacteria; order Lysobacterales; family Lysobacteraceae; genus Xanthomonas; species Xanthomonas bundabergensis. The sequence goes on from NZ_CP162487.1 coordinate 51,585, forward strand.
CCGCGGGTGTCCACGCCGTGCCGGCGCAGCTCGCCGGCGGCCGCCTCGCCCAGCGGGTTGTCCGGCAGCACGCTGACCATCGCCACGTCGTGGCCGAAATGCGCCAGCGACACGCCGACATTGGCCTCGGCGCCGCCCACGTGCACGTCCAGGCGCGGCGACTGCAGCAGGCGTTCGTGGCCGGGGGCGCCCAGGCGCAGCAACAGTTCGCCGAAGCAGACGATGCGGGAGGGGGTCATGGCAGGGAACATCCTGGTCGCGCGAAGAGGGGACCAAGCATGCCGGGAACGGCCGCCACGGCCAAGTGGTTTGACTATCGGTGTCATTTTACGCGGCGGCAAACCCCGCCGCACTAGGCCGGCCATGCCGCGCCAGGCACGGCTTTGTGCCGAAAGCCCGCAAATCCTGGCCATTTTCTGTTGCGCTGCAAGATGCCGCAATGTTTCGCAACTGTTAACGTCGGTTTTGACCAGCGGTGTCATCCGCGGCAACACCCCGAAATATCACGCAGTTCATGTAACCCTTGGGAGGGGAGGACATGCAATCTCGTACCGCACGCCGGAAGACACCGGTTACCTTGCTCGCGCTCTCGATCGGTCTGGCCCTGCAGGCCGGCATCGTCCAGGCACAGGACGTCCCCGCGCAGGACCCCGCGCCCGCCACCACCGGCTCCACGGAACCGGCCACCCAGCTCGACACGGTCACCGTCACCGGCTACCGCGCCAGCGTGGAGAAGGCGCTGGACCTCAAGCGCGGCGAGACCGGCATGGTCGACGCCATCGTGGCCGAGGACATCGCCAACTTCCCCGACCTCAACCTGGCCGAATCGCTGCAGCGCATCCCCGGCGTGGTCATCACCCGCGACGCCGGCGAAGGCCGCAACATCTCGGTGCGCGGCCTCGGCCCGGACTTCACCCGGGTGCGGGTCAACGGCATGGAAGCGCTGACCACGGTCGGCGGCTCGGACCAGTCCGGCGGCTCCAACCGCAGCCGCGGCTTCGACTTCAACGTGTTCGCCTCGGACCTGTTCACCCAGCTGGTGGTGCGCAAGACCGCCTCGGCCGACGTCGAGGAAGGCTCGCTCGGCGCCACCGTGGACCTGAAGACCGCGCGCCCGTTCGACTACGACGGCTTCACCCTGGCCGCCAGCGGCCAGGCCAGCTACAACGACATGGCCGAGAAGGCCGACCCGCGCGTGGCCGGGCTGATCGCCAACACCTGGGCCGACGGCACCTTCGGCGCGCTGCTGTCGGTGGCGTACTCGGAGCGGCAGATCCTGGAAGAGGGCAGCAACAGCGGGCGCTGGGCCAACGGCCCGAGCAACGGCAACTTCAGCGCCGCCTCGCCGTTCGCCGCCGCGCGCAGCGCCGACGTGTTCCACCCGCGCTTCCCGCGCTACACGCTGATGGAGCACGAGCAGAAGCGCACCGGCGTGACCGGCTCGCTGCAGTGGAAGCCGGGCAAGGACACCGAGTTCTCGCTGGACGGCCTGTATTCCAAGATCGACGCCAAGCGCACCGAGAAGTACATCGAGGCGATCTCCTTCAGCCGCGGCGCCTCGCAGGGCGGCAAGCCGCAGACCATCGTCAAGAACGGCTACATCGACCCGAACACCGGCGCGCTGCTGTACGGCGAGTTCGACGATGTGGATATCCGCTCCGAGCAGCGCTACGACGAGTGGAATACCGTGTTCAAGCAGCTCACCCTCAACGGCGAGCACAAGTTCAGCGACGTGTTCAAGATCGACGGCCAGATCGGTACCTCCAGCTCCAAGCACGAGAACCCGATCCAGACCACCATCATCATGGACAAGCTCAACGTCGACGGTTACTCGTACGACTACCGCGGCAACAGCCGCTCGCCGGTGTTCAACTACGGCGTGGATCCCACCGACGGCAGCGGCTGGACCCTGGCCGAGATCCGCCTGCGTCCGCAGTACGTGGAAAACACCTTCGACACCGGCAGCCTGAACTTCGAGTGGACCCTGGGCCCGGGCTTCAGCCTGCGCGGCGGCGTGCTGGCCAAGGACTACACGTTCAAGACCAAGGAACTGCGCCGCGCGTCGGAAGTGTCGGTGCCGACCTTCGCCGGCGGCACCCGCATCGTGCCGATCAACATGACCGAACTGGCCAGCCTCGGCGGCGTCAGCGGCCATCCCGGCAGCTGGGTGGTGCCGGACCTGGACGCGGTGGCCAACGCGCTGGACATCTACAGCGGCACCGGTACCTTCGCCCTGGCCGAGCGCGCAGTGAACACGCGCAGCGTCGAGGAGAAGGACCGCGGCGCCTGGTTGATGGGCCAGTTCGGCTTCGACATCGGCCCGGTGCCGGTCAACGGCAACCTCGGCGTGCGCTACGTCAAGACCAAACAGGAATCCACCGGCTACGCCACCGTCGGCAGCGCGCTGGTGCAGACCACGGTCAACCGCGAGTACAACGACACGCTGCCCTCGCTGAACCTGGTCGCCGAGATCTCGCCGGACTTCCTGGTGCGCTTCGGCGCGGCCAAGGTGATGTCGCGCCCGGGCCTGGGCAGCCTGACCCCGGGCGTCACGGTCAACGTCTCCGGCGGTGCGCGCACCGTCAGCGGCGGCAACCCAGACCTGGAGCCGATCCGCGCCAAGACTGCCGACCTGGGCTTCGAGTGGTACTTCCAGGAAGGCGCGATGCTGGGCCTGGCGGTGTTCTACAAGGACATCGACAGCTTCGTGCAGACCACCCGCGTGGTGCAGCCGTACTCGTCCAGCGGCCTGCCGGCCAGCCTGCTCGAGGGCACCGGCGCAAGCGTCACCGACGACTTCGTGTTCAGCGTGCCGCTCAACACCCCGGGCGGCGACCTGAAGGGCGCCGAGTTCAACTACACCCAGCCCTTCGCGTTCCTGCCGGGCAAGTGGAGCAACCTCGGCCTGCAGCTGAACTACACCTACGTCGATTCGAAGATCCAGTACCTGACCTCGACCGGTGCCGCTTCGCTGGAAACCGACCTGACCGGCCTGTCCAAGAACTCGTACAACGGCACCCTGTTCTACGAAGGCGAGCAGCTCAGCGCGCGCGTGTCCTACACCCACCGCGACAAGTACCTGACCCAGGTGCCGGCCACCGAAACCGGCTTCGACGTGCACGGCATGACCGCGGTCAACACGGTGGACGCCTCGATCAGCTGGAAGATCGACGACCACCTGGAGCTGAGCCTGGAAGGCATCAACCTGACCAACGAACCGTCCGACGAATGGGTCGGCTCGACCTCGCAGCTGCCCTTGCAGTACAGCGAGACCGGCCGCCAGTACCTGCTGGGCGTGCGCTACAAGTTCTGAGCCGTGCGTCCGCCGGTGCCGCGCCCTGTGCGCGGCACCGGCAGCGCGCCGCTGCCTGCATACTCGCCGGATCGGGGGTAGGGAGGATCGCCACGCGGCGGCACGCGCACACGGCGATCGCAAAGGAGCGACATGAAAGAGGCAATCCGCCGCAGCGCCACCCGCGCCGCGGCCCGCGCCGCCGGCGCCATGACCAACCTGTGGGAGCGACTTCAGTCGCGACGCGCCTTACCGACAACGCCCGCCGTCGCCCCCTGTAGGAGCGGCTTCAGCCGCGACAGACACCCACCGTCGCACGAGATCGCACCGCCCACGCGCCGCACCGTGCCGGCCGGCCCACGCCAACCGCCCCGCAACACCGCCAACCGCACCATGGCCCACTGCCTGGCCATCCTGTCCTGCCTGGCACCCCCCGCCTTCGCCGCACCCACCACCACCGCCCCCGACCTCCTGTTCCGCGTCTCCGCTGACCACGGCTTCGACGCCGACATCGCCCAGGGCGACGCAAAACCCAACTTCCGCGACAAGGTCGCCCTCGTCCCCACCGGCGTCAAAGGCCAGGCGATCGAATGGGCCGACGACGGCGTGCTCGCCTGGAACGCCCCCGGCAACCTCTACACCCAACGCGGCACGCTGTCCTTCTTCTGGCGCTCACGCTATCCGGTGGGCGAAGCGCCGTTCGTGATCTTCCGCGTCGGCTACGCCGACCACAGCAGCTGGGACATGGCCTGGTTGCGCATCGACTGGAACGGCCACGGCTTCGACGCCTTCGTCACCGACGCCAACCTGGCGCGCACCCGCGTGTCGTTCACCCTCGACAAGAACCCAAGCGCCAGCGCCTGGACCCACCTCGCCTTCGCCTGGGACGAAACCCGCGGCGTGCGCCTGTACGTGGACGGCAAGGAAGCCGCGCGCGTCGACTGCGCGCAGGCCTGCGCCGACGGCGGCTCGCTCGACTTCGACGCCGCGCTCGACCAACTCGGCCTGGCCGGGCGGGTGATGGCCCCGCACCAGGTGCAGAGCCGCTACAACTTCCTGCGCGGCAGCGACGTCGACGAGATCCGCGTCTACGACCGCATGCTCGACGCCGCCGGCGCCGCGGCCCTGGCGCGCCAGCAGGAACCGCGCAGCGCCGAAGCGCCGCCCGAGCCCGCCGCGCGCAACGCCTGGCTGCACCGCTACGGCTGGGACCACGGCCGCGCACCGCCCGTGCTGGACGCACCATCCACCCGCATCCGCAAGGTCGAGTTCGCCGACGCCAAGGACCTCAAGCAGTGGATGTGGAAGGCCACCGACGGCATCGCCGAGACCACCTGGCCCGGCGTCTACAACCGCTCGCGCCTGCCCGGCCGCGACGACTACTTCCAGCTGCCGGACTGGAACGTCTACGTCGAAGGCGGCAAGGCGCTGGACCTGGCGCTACCGGACGAACCGTTCAACCGCATCGAACTGCGCGGCGCCGCCTACGGCCAGGCCAGCTACGCCGCCGCCGGCGAAACACCCGCGCCGCTGTTCCAGCGCAGCCAAGGCACCGTGCGCAGCGTCGACCAGTTCGAACGCCGCCGCGGCGGCCACCTGCGCTTCACCAACACCGCGCAGGAAACCCCGATCCAGGAAATCTGGGCCTACGACGTCAGCGCCGGCGCACCGCCGTCCGCTCCCAGCGCCACCCTCAGCTACACCGTGCGCAGCGACATCGCACCCGACTACGCCAACCTCGCCGCGCTACGCGGCTACATCGCCGGCCGCTATCCGCCGGCCGAACGCAGCACCGTGGTCGCGCTGCCGAGCAAGGCGCCGGCGCGCAAGCGCGGCGATGAAAAACCCGCTACGCCGCCGCTGCCCATCGTGCACGTGCTGATCCCCTCCAGCCTCGGCGACGCCCCGCCGGACCAACCGCTGATGCGCAGCTGGTCCTACGGCTGGGAGAACATGCACGACGGCATGGACGGCATCGCCATCGACCTGCCGGCGCTGGACCTGCCCGCCACCCACGATGGCCTGATCCCGCTCAACCTCCGCGTCAAGGACCCGATCTGGCCGGCGCGCGACATGCTCGACGTGTCGGTGTCGGTCAAACCCGGCCAGGCGCGCACGCTGTGGCTGGACCTGCGCGACCGCATCCTCGGCAACGACAGCCTGATGCTCAGCATCGCCTCCGCCGCGCCGGGCTTCGATGCGCGCGCGCTGGACGGCACGCAGATCCGCCTGCTGTTCAAGCCGCGCGACCAGGCAAAGGCCGAACACATCGCCGACCGCTTCAACCAGGTCAAGGACAACTGGGGCTTCCTGGTCGAGGAACACACCACCTCCAAGCGCCAGTTGCTGTACGCGCGCCTGGATGCCGACATCAACGACCTGCTGCGCGTGGACCCGGACAACGCGCTCGGCCGCGAATACTGGAACGACATCAGCTACGGCAACCAGGGCGCGCTGCCGGTGCAGCTGCCCACCCCGCCCAAGGGCGTGCCGGCCTGGGCGTTCTGGCAGCTGGAAGACCTCAAGGCCACGCGCCGCTATATCAACTGGTGGATCGACCAGCGCCAGGTGGCCTACGGCGATTTCGGCGGCGGCATCTCCGACGATTCCGACCTCACCCAGCAATGGCCCGGCGTGGCCCTGATGGGCGTGGACCCGGACAAGCTCAACGCCTCGCTCACCGCGCTGTCCGACGCCAACTACCGCAACGGCATGTTCACCGACGGCCTGTCCACCATCGAGACCGACGAACTGCATTCCTACGAGGAAGGCATCAACATCAACAGCGCCATGCTCTACCTCAACTGGGGCGACCCGCTGACGGTGGAGCGGCTGATGCGCACGGTGAAGGCCTTCGACCGCATCATCCAGGTCAACCCGCAAGGCCACCTGCTGTTCGCCAGCAACTGGTTCGGCGGGCGCAAGGTCTACCGCGAGCCGAACTGGCAGTGGCAGAAACCCTACTCGTTCCCGATCCTGCACCCAGCCATGCTGCTCGGCGGCTACAACGCCGATCCCAACAGCCGCCGCATCGTCACCGGCCTGGCCGACGGCTACCTGGCCCACGCCTACACCAACGCCAAGGGCCAATGGGCGCTGCCCAACGAGATCAACTGGAAAACCGGCAAGACCCGCGGCGGCGACCTGTTCGAAGGCAGCGGCGGCGCCGACACCCTGCACACCTTCTGGGCCGCCTACCGCTGGACCGGCGAGGCGCGCTACCTCAAGCCCATCGACTACCGCGTGGCCAACGCCGGCCCCAACGGCCTGTCGCTGCTCAACGAAAACGTCCTCGACGTGCTCGGCAAGCGCGACAGTTGGGGCGCCGACCTCGCCAAGGCGGCGGCCGACGCGAACGCTGGCGACACCCCGGACTTCGCCAATCATGTCGCCTGGGAACAGAACGGCGACCCCCGCTGGCTGGAAACCCTGTACCGCGCCGAGACCCGCGACAAGCTGCAGAGCTTCTACATGAACACCGAAGGCCACTGGTGGAGCGACCGCGTCGAATCGCCCACCGTGAACCTGCAGCGCGCCCGCCTGGGCGGCGTGGCCCTCAAGCGCAACCAGACCTACCCCGGCCACACCGTCAGCTGGCGCTTCGCCGACCCCGAAGGCGCCGTGCAGGTCGCCCTGCTGCTGCCCAAACCGCGCCAGGACCGCTTCACCGTCATTGGCTACAACACCAGCGGCAAGCTGCAGCGGGCGCAGATGACCGGCTGGAACGTCGCCGCCGGGCAATGGCGCATGCGTTCGGGCCTCGATCGCGATGGCGACGGACGCATCGACGGCAAGCCCGCCACGCGCGAATTCGCGTTCGAGAAGAGCGGGGCGGTGGACGTGGAATTCCCGGCCGGCAAGACGGTGGTGATGGAATTTGAATTGATCGCGCCTGCCGCGGTGCCGGTCGAACAGCGGCCGGATCTGGGAATCGGGCGTGGCGATGTGCGGGTGACTGGCGACGCCATCGAGGTCACCGTGCACAGCCTGGGCCATGCGGATGCGCCGGCGGGATTCGTGGTGCTGGAAGACGCGCGTGGCCGGGAACTGGCGCGGGTGGCGTTTGCTGCTTTGGAGGCGCCGCGGGATTTGGAGCCGCGGACTGCGAATGTGCGGTTAGTGGTACCTCGCAGTGGCGCCAAGGGCGGCCGATTGCGGGTGGTGACGGAAAATGAGATTGCAGAGGTTACGCAACTCAATAACTCGACGCAGCTGCCTTGATCGAGAGGTCTATAAGCAGGTAACGAACACCAATAATGCAGTTGGCGGGAAGAGTCGAACGCGTCGCTTGAGAGTGACGCCATTTGTCTCCCAGCGCCGCTGCAAGTCGTGATACAACGGGATCGTCAATTCGGGGGGAAGGGACATCCATGGACTTTATTGACCAACTGCGCCTGCTCGCTGCGCGTATCGTTAGCACGCGCGCGATGATTCAAACCGAAGAGGCCACCAAGAACGCAATGGTGATGCCTCTGATCCAGATCCTTGGATACAACGTCTTCGACCCACTCGAAGTCACGCCAGAGATCGTGGCCGATATCGGCACCAAGAAAGGCGAGAAGGTCGATTACGCCATCTTGCGCGACGGCAAGCCAATCATCTTGTTCGAGTGCAAGAAAGCAGGCGGTGACCTAAGCATCAACCATGCGGCGCAACTCTTTCGCTACTTCCATGTGACCGAAGCGCGCTTTGGCGTGCTCACCAATGGATTGCTCTATCGGTTCTTCACCGATCTGGAGCAGCCCAACAAGATGGACGAAAAGCCATTCTTCGAGTTCAACATCCTCGACTTCAAGGAACGCGATGTCGATGAACTCAAAAAGTTCGCGAAGACCGCATTCGATCTGGACGCGATACTGACCACGGCGAACGAGCTGAAATATACGCGGGCCATTCAGACACGCCTCGCCGAATGGATGGCGCAACCATCCGAAGAGTTCGTGCGGCTTGTTTCTTCAGATCTAATCGGGACGCGCAGATTCACGCCAGCAGTGAGAGATCAGTTCACGTTTATCACTCGCCGCGCTTTCGAGCAGCTCGTTGGCGAGAAAATAAACGAGCGGCTGAAAGGCGCTATGTCGCCGGAGTCCCTATCGGTTCCCGACCTTGTTCAGGCGCCAGTCGCTGCCACAGCAGAGGCGGCGGTTCCGCCATCCACGGCAGAGCCGCAGTCGGTAACGTCTCAGGAAGAGGTGGAGGGGTTCCATATCGTTCGCGCAATCGTGCGGGAGCTGGTCAGCACCAAGCGTATCGTCATGCGGGATGCGATGAGCTACTGCGCGATTCTCCTTGACGACAACAACAGAAGGCCCATTTGCAGGTTACGCTTTAACAATCTGGAAAAGCTCAAGCTCGGTTTGTTCAATCAGAACAAGGAAGAAGAGATTGTCAACATCGAATCGCCAGATGACATCTACAACCATGCCGAGCAAATTAGGTCGATGGTGTCGTCATATTTGCCGCGTGAGTAAGCCGTTATCCGGGATTCGACACATTATCTGATGCTGCTTCGCAGTTGGCTAAATACTATGCTAGCGCGCCAGGAACCTGAAAATGGACCGTGAGGTAAAAGAAGCTCTTTCACGTCTCCAGGCAGAGCTGAGGAAGGATCTACCCTTCTTTGGCTTTTGTGGGTTGATTGTCGGTTTGTTCCTGGTCTGGCAAGCGAAGGCTACGGAGCGAGGCTGGTCTAAGGCGCATTGGGCGTCAGACCTATTAAGTGACTTCATGTCATTCAATGCGTTCGGCCTGGTGTTTTTTGTTTATTTGGCGATTGGCTGCACAATCACCGTGCTCAGCAGATTTAATGTGAATCTTCGCTTCCTAGCGTCTAGCCTTGACCATATGGAGGAGCGCTTAACCCAATTTGCAAGCTCGCTGCTAGCTTTTATGGTTGGCTTGCTGGTATTCGTCATACTGGCGTCTCTTTTAAATTTGGACAGCGGTGGCCTAAAAGTCTTATTGCTTTCATCGCTTTTTTCCGGACTAATCGGATTTACATATATTGCTGGAACCCTGGTAGCTCGTCGCGCAGAGCCGTTTGACCTGTGGTGGGTTGCGCTAATTATGTTGGCTGCATGTATTGGAGTTTTAGGTTGGCTTGTCTTCATAGCTAATGGGAAGACTAGCCATTAAACAAGTAACGGGGTCGGGTTCACTTATAAAGTCAACCTGACCCCTTTTCTGCAGCTTAACTCAGGTGCTAGGGCTACAGCGCAGTTCTCACCAATCGAAAGGAGCTCAAAGTGAGCGACATCCCAAATAATGCAAAAGACATACTTAATAATTCGGAAAAGTTGAAAGAGTTTGCAGATCTGAGTCGACTTACTCCGGAAGCAGCGAAAGCTCTACTCGAGCGTATGATGAAAGAGCCTGAAATGTCCAAAGCAGCGGAAGATTTCATTTCGTCTGCCGATCGCACGGGCGAATTCAAAGCCTACACGGCTGGCGAGGAAAAGGGATACGTTCGTGGCCAAGAAGCTGGCTTTGCTAAAGGTGCAGTTGTTGGTGCAATGGCGGTGATCGGCAGCATGACCCTTGCAGGACTTGCCTACTTGTCGCGCAAGTAATTACGCCCTAACAATTCGTTCAAGGTGGACGGCTTCGGCGCCGCTTAACTCAAACGTTAGAGCACACAGATGATCAGTACGCGGACTGAAGCAGAAATCAAAAGCGATTACATCTCATCCATGGGTGAGGATCTAGGCGCTGCGTTCTTTCAGCTCTACCGAAAACTCGTGGAGCTCCATATTGTCTGGCAGCAGTATCGTCAGCTATTCGGCACGGACAGCGAGACCGTTTACCTACTAAATCGGACGGCTGGCCTATTTTTCAAGATTGTTCAAGATGAAATTTGGGACAGCGTCCTGCTCGGTATATCCAGGATGACTGATCCTCCTAAGACCGGAAAAAGTAAGAATCTGACGATCCAGTCACTACCCGCCTTGATCAGCGACCCTGTGCTTAAAGGGGAAATTGCGGACCTCTGCGCGCACGCTGTGGCTGCGGCCGAGTTTGCACGTGAGCATCGCAACAAGCGCATTGCGCACCAAGACCACGACTACCTTACTGACCGCGCATCCAACCCTCTTAGCGGAGTCAGTCGTGAGCGGGTTGAGTTGATGCTGGCTTCGTTGCGCAAAGTTCTGAACCGCATCGACTTGCACTACCGAGACTCGACCGTTATGTATGAGGAGTTTGTGGATGAGAGTGGGGCTCGGCTTCTGGTCTATAAGCTCAAGAAGTTCGAGCGCCCTGCACCATCCGCGGGTGCGCTCTAATAACTCATTCAAGCCGAAAGCTCTACACGGCTCGGCTTATTCAAGCGTTAGGCACCGCATGCGACCAGTTCACGACTTTGAGAAACAGCTCAACAACCTCGATCTCGAGGTGACCGTGATTGCTAGCTACGTGTACGCGGAGATGGCAATCCAGCATGCGGCGTCGAAATCAAAGAACTTACTGAGGGCCCTGAATCGCACTCCGACCTTCTGGCGCACTTGTTACGCGTCATTTCAGTCCTCCGCGTATGTTGCTCTGGGGCGCGTGTTCGACCTTAAGTCGCCCTACAACATTGAGGCACTAATTGCCTCAATGGAGCACGATATGAGTGTGTTCTCTCGCGTTTCATTAGCCGCGAGAAAGGCAGCGGGCAGCTTCTCAGATCCTGCCCGGCTGAAGCACTATGTAGCTAATGCACACGTTCTCAACTCGAGTGACATTCGGCGCATTCGGCGTGCCGTGGCTAGGCGCCGACTTGTTTACGATCGAGCAATCATGCCAGTACGGCACCAATACTTGGCGCACCGTCAAGCGCACGGCCATGCAAACGTTCAAAGCCTTTACGGTAAGGGCAAAGTAGAGGAGATGTGGCAGTTGTCGTGCTTTCTTTACCAACTGCACCAGAGTCTTTGGAACCTCTACCACAATGGCCGCAAGCCGGAGCTTCGTGTTCGCGTACGCCTCTCACCAAAAGTCATCTATGATCGCCCCAGAAACCACTCTGGTCCGCACGAGCGTATCGTTCGCGATGTTCGTATCCTCATGGGTATCCTCGAGAGCGGTGGCTAACAATTCATTCAAGCCGACGCCGCTTCGCGGCGCCGCATAACTTAGGTATTAGCTGACAGGGGCGAGGGTATGTCGTTTTCTGAACGAATGGGTCTAAAGCCAGTCAAGAGCCTGATCCAGACTCAGGATATAGATCCACCGCTGCGTAACGCTCTTTGGGACGCACTGCACATCGTTGTCTGGTCGACATTCGAGAACCGACTCGATTACGGGCACGTAAAGAAGTCAAATCTCCAGCTGCTTGTCTATCAGCTTTGGCACAGGTTCTTCCACGTGCCAGTCGATCACTCGCCAAAGTACTTCGAAGACGCGGTCGAGTTCATCAGGGAGTGGTACTTCAAGGCAAGCTGGAATGAGTGCTACGACCTTATTGAGTTCGTCATTTTGTACGCTCCGGACGGTATTGAAGCATCACTTCAGAGGTTCGCCAATCGCGTGCTTGAGGAGCACCTTTCGGGATATCGGATTATTGAAGGGTGCATCACACCAATAACTGCGCCCGAGGAGCTAGAGAGCATTGAGCAAGCATTAGGCAGTCGTCAGCTCAATGCCGGCGCGGTCAGACACTTCAAAGCTGCACTCCAGATGTTGTCTGATCGGGCTGCCCCTGATCACCGCAACTCAATTAAAGAGTCCATCAGCGCACTCGAGTCGCTTTGCAAGGAACTCACTGGAGACTCATCTGCCACATTGGGTCAAACGCTTAAGCCACTTGAAGACAAGGGTGTGATTCACCCCGCCTTACGTTCGGCGCTGGCTAAGCTTTACGGCTACACCTCGGACTCTGGGGGAATCAGGCATGCAATGCTCGAAGAACCGTCGCTCACGTTCGCGGACTCCAAGTTCATGCTGGTTGCGTGTACAGCCTTTGCGAACTACCTAATCGAGAAATCGAGGACATAGGCCGTCAGCTAACAATTCGTTCAAGCCGACGCCGCTTCGCTGCGCGGCCTACCCAGGTGTTAGGCGGCTTCGAAAAACAGGGTCAGAGTGCACTTTTCTTGCGTGCGACGATACCGGGGTCAGGTTCACTTTTACCTCTGCGACGTGCTCTTCCACGGCTTGACATCCAATGAAGCCAGTAGCAATCTTTATCCCCAAGGAGCGTAGAAACTCCTCTAAGAGCGGTACCCACCTCCGACAAACCGGTGGGTTTTTTGTGCCTGTTGCTCAGGTACAAGCCGACGCGATATCTACGTCGGGAGGGCGGCTAATACAACACCCTTCGGGGAAATACGCCCGCCGTCTCTTAGCGGTTTCTAACCTCCCGACATCCCGTCGCCGGTTGGCGGCGGTTTCTGGCCGTCAAGGAGGGCTTCGCCATGCATCCACCGTCATCCCGTCCCGCCCCTGCGCGCAAGCGTGCCACGCGCAAGGCAACCTGCTGCCCGAACTGGACCATCGTCGATTCCGAGCTAATTCCCATGCTGACGCCCGAACAGATCGCCGCAGCCGACGCTGCCGATCTCGCCCGCCAGCAACGCGCCCCGCGCCGTACGCGACCGCCGCAGCACTGCACCGTGGGCTGCGGCCATGCCGCCAACGGCAAGCGCATGCCCGCATTGCGCCTGGCCGGCCGCTGGATGGAAGAACTGGGCTTCGCTATCGGCAAGAAATTGCACGTGCGCGTGCGCGACGGCGAACTGGTGGTGAGCTTGGTCGGCAAGGACTGAACAGGCTGTGTTTCGCGATGCGGCCAAGCTAAAGAAGGAACGATTCTTCGCTTCTTCTCGCTTGTAATCGAATCAGCCCTTTGCACACCGTTGCAGGGACTCACCATCGGTGACCCCGGCAAGACAGGAGAGCGCCGTCAACGCTTCTTTCCGTTGCTCCAAGGTCAGCGATGTTTCGGCAATCGAATCGGGATGGGCAGAGAGCGCCTTGGCCCGCTCGATCACCCGAGCCTGCAGAGCATCGTCTTTCACCTCACCCAGAGTGCTTGCCAGCAAGCGAGTTTGCGCCACGAAGTTCGCGTTCAGCGAATCCCGCTGCTGCTCCGCGTCCTTCGGCGATCCGTTGGCGTTGGCGAGCATGGCCGATGCGTCCAACCAGTGCCAGGCGGCGGCAGACGCTTCGGTACGCGAAAGTGAATAACTACCGCCCACCACGCCGCCGACGATCGCACTCACGGCACTTGCTACCACGACTAAGCCAATTGTCGAGGCTTTCATAGGCTTCCTTATAGGATTTGCAGAACCTCAGGGCCAAGTTCACTTAAGAAGTCAACCTGAGCACATTTCCAAAGTATGGGGTCAGAGTGCACTTCTAGTCGCAAACGCGCTACGGCGCGGCGGCCTTGACGTCATACACGACCACGCGTTGCCACAGGTGCTCGCACTCGGCGACGAACTGCTTGTGAACGGGATGGACCTGATAGGCGTTCTGTCCGGCCACATCGTCGAAGAACAGGAGTTCCGAGGCGCTGTAGCTGCCATCGACGACGCCGCGCTGCTCGGTCTCCGCCGGCACGCCGATGTGGATACCGCGTACAGTGTCGATGCCGGCCAACGTTCGCAAACCGGCTAGCAGCTTGGCTAGATCCTCTTTGGAATCCGGGTTCTTCAGCCAGAAGAACACGTGGTGCACGACCGGCGGGAACGCCGCCTTGTTGGCCGACGTGGGCGTGGCCGCGCGGGAGCTGGCGGCCACCACGCCGGAAGCCAACGCGGTGGCGGCAATGATGAGATCTCGGCGCGTGCGATCGGTCATGATCGGGCCCTTCCGTTCATAGTCTGCGGGCCTGCGAGTATAGGACGGCAAGAACGTGGCCAAGTTCACTTGAAAGGAAGTCAGCCTGGCCTCTCTTTTCAGGGTCTATCCTTGACGGCCGACAGCCGCTGGTCGAGGATCGCTCCAATCAATCATTGCCCATGAGCACATTCCAATTCCAACCGCGCTGGAAAGAAGAACTGGTCTGCACCGGCCCGGGTGGTGCGTTCGTGCTGGACTTCACGATGGGCGTGTCGACCGTGTTCGCGCCCACCGAGCACGCCTGGGCGCAGAGCGCGCCGGCGTGGGCGCAAGCGCTGTGGCCGGTGTTCAAGGCCGAGCTGGAGGCCTGGTGCCAGGCGCATGACGTGCAGTTCTTCCTGGACGCAACGGCGAAGTGCTACTGAACGGCGGCTGGAAACGCCGATAGCAGGGTCCAGACCAGAAGCAACGCAGCAAGCGGACGTTGGTGGTTTTGCATCCTGGCCTGCCACTGCAGCCAGGTTCCCATGAGCAAGAGCGCAACGCCTACCGGCACTAAACAGTTCCCGCTGCATCGCCTGGTCGCGTCGCAATCGCACGAGATCCTCGCGCCCTGAGCGGACGCATTCCCCGCGTACACAGTGTCTGACCCAGTTGCCGCATGCCAGGCTGGCAAAGGCAAGCAACCATGGGGTCCTTCGACCGATTGACGGCAATCAAGGACTTGGCGAGGATCGTCCTATACCGTGTCCAAACGGTCCAATAGCGGTTAGCTCCCTTGCTCCGACACCTCGTCCTTTTGCTAATGTTGCTCCCTGCGGTATCGAGCGCCGCGGACGCCCAGTGCCTGCCCGGTCAGCCGTTGGTGGTCCGGCTCACAGGCGTGCTCGAGCGCGTCACGTTCGCAGGCCCGCCCAACTACGAAAGCGTGCAGAGCGGCGACGCGCCGGAAACCTATTTCGTCCTGAGATTGTCGGCGCCGGTATGCGTGCTCGATTCCGATCAAAGCGTCATCTCGACCAGCCGGCTGCAACTCTTCCTGGAATCCGGACAATACGATCTATTCCGGCCTCAGCTCGGCAAGCGCATCACGCTACCGGGCGAACTGTGGCCGGCCGAAACCGGGCATCACCATACACCGCTCATGTTCACGCCGGCGCGCGATAAGATAAGCGCTCACAATTCGTCCAAGTCGACGCCGCTTCGTAGCGCGGCTTAACTCAGCTGTCAGGTGCTGAAGCCCAAGAGAAGACAGAGTAAAAGTGATCTTTCTCTATGCTTTGTAGTCCTGAGAATTAACCATGACCCCGTTTCACCCAAGGCGTGTGAGAGAAAGCGAAAATGGCAAATGCAACAATCTACTCCTTGCTTGGCGCGGCTCCCGGCCTAGTAATTGTCGCGCTAACATGGGTGAAAGGGCTAAAACTCGAATCGCGTATGTCCGCTGTTGCTTTCGCCGAACGGAAGTGGAATGAGGCGGATTTGATCAACGCACAGAAGCTTGACCTTTGGTTCTTCCCGGAACGCTTCATACGCCCGGAAGACAGCGCCGCAATGGTCGAGGCTAAGCGCGCCATACTTGCGTACAGGTATAAGGGCCTATTGGGCCTTTGGGGCGGGGGTATGCTCGCTTTCGCAGGTGGAATTGTTGGCTCG
The DNA here is from genome assembly GCF_041240605.1 of Xanthomonas sp. DAR 80977. Classification (NCBI taxonomy): domain Bacteria; kingdom Pseudomonadati; phylum Pseudomonadota; class Gammaproteobacteria; order Lysobacterales; family Lysobacteraceae; genus Xanthomonas; species Xanthomonas bundabergensis. The sequence goes on from NZ_CP162487.1 coordinate 67,294, forward strand.
CTAGTCGCACGGGGCCTCACCTAACGCAATGTGGGCAGTGGCGGCAAACGCGCCTATCCAGATCAGTAAGTGGAACAGAAAAATGGGGTCAGAGTGCACTTTTTTATGTCCTGCAGACTAGAAAGTGCACTCTGACCCCAGTATTCGCAGACCCCAGTTTTAATATTCAGGCCAAGAGCGCGTCACGGCATGGCTTACTCAGGCACCAAGCACCATGGGAAAAAATCCGTCGAACCTCACCAGTAAGCGGCCTTCGCTCTTCGTACTAGCATTAGGCTGTCTTCTTGGGTCTGCGGTGGTCGGCTACGGCGCGATCATGCTGTTCTTGCATCCGACGGGAATCGGTCCCTGCCGCCGCAGCTGTGGCCTCGAGCAGGCGATGCTCACATTCCTTGGGCAGCCGCTGTACAACCTGATCTTAGGCTTGGTCTGGGTAGCGCTCGGCCTATCGCTGATGGCCTTCCTGATTTTCCTACGTGCGCGCAGGTGACGTGGCTGTCACGCAAGCTGCCATTCCTCCGAGCGCATGCGCAGAGTTCCTTAGCCCGGTGCCTTGCGAGGATTGACGGTCGCCAGAGCCTAGGCGAGGATCGAACCACGCCGCGCTTGCATGGCCGACAGCGGGCCAGGTTCCTCGGGGGGAATCACTCATGGACGTTCGCACCGTTTGGGAAATCATCTCCTACGCTTGGACCGAGATCGGGATCGACGAGACGGAATGCCAGGCGCTGGTACAAAAGGGGGGTATTGGCATGGGTGACCTGGACGAGGTCGACCGGCTGTTCTACAGGGACATCTGCGCATCCTTCGCGGTGGACGCCTTTCTTGTCTTTCCATTGATGCTGTGGATGCTGATGCCAGACTGGGGCTACAGCGATCAATACCTGCGAAACCGCATCGCCCGCTGGTATGGCCGGCCCTACTGGATTCACTTCCTCAACCCCCTGCGGGTGCTGGGGTATCCCGTGGCACTGTGCTTCGCCTGGAGCTACCGCGCGAAACTTCGTCGCGCGGTGCACGTAACGGCAGCGGCCTGACAGCGAGTGCAGGCGGCACGTCCGTGGCTACCACCTGGCGGCAACCTCACTGCTGCTCCCTCGCCTCCCGCCGGTATACCCCGCCGAAACTCACGTTCGCGCCACCGCACTGCAGGTTGTCCGCGACCACCAGCAGGTCGCCGAGCAGGTGCAGGCGGACCTTGCACTCGTCATCGCTGACCTCGACCCGGTTGCCTTCCGGATAGCCGCGCGCGGTGACGGCGCCTATGTTCGGGCCGCCGGGCCTCTGCTCCGGATCCGGATTGGCGCTGGGCCAGTAGGCATCGCCATTGACGGTGACGCTGCCGTCGCCGTTGGCGGTCAATTGCAGCTCATTGTCGCCATCGTGCCAGCGGCCGTTCCAGGCCTGCGGTGTCGGGTCGGCCGCGCTCGGTAGCGACTGCACGCTTTCCTGCGAAACCCAGCCGGCGCTGCCGCCGACCTTGTTCGGATAGAACGCGCAGGCGAATCCGCCGCGCCGCTGCGCCAGCACCACCACGTCGCCCTTGACCACGTACGCGCGCTGCCGACACACCGCCTCGCCCTTGGCCGGGCAGCCGTCGCTGTCGTCGAGCAGATACAACCGCGGCACGGCGACCTTGGCGAGCGCGAACCCGGCCGGGCTGTTGGCGAACAGGCCATTGCGGCAGGTGGTCGCGTCCTCGTCGTCCGGCGCGGCATGCGCCAACGCCGATACCGCCAGCAGGCCAAGCAGCCAGGCTCTGTGCATCTCGATCACTCCAAGGGTGGTTCGGTAGTGTGGGCCAAGGGCGGTGCATTATCATGGAGGAAGCCGAAGCGATTCGGTGCCGCCGCCACCGCGTCGGTACACTCTCCGGGCTGGTCGCTGTCGTCGAGGATGTGAGCGATCTTGCACGCGGTGCGGCCTTGGGCCGCCGGATCACGCATTCGAACCGGAGCCAGGTCCATGAGCACCTCCCAGCCCATCCACGCCCTCACCGTGATCTACGCCAGGAACATCGAGCGGGTCGCCGACTTCTACAGGAACACGCTCTCGCTCGCGCTTGTGGAGCAGGGCGATGCGTTCGTGGTGCTGGGGAACCCCCATTACGAGATCGCGGTGGTCCGCATGGCCGGCGACAGGGCGCACGCTCCCGAATCCCTGTCGCTCCACGTCAGAACCGAGACGCCGCTCAAGGGCTCGTTCCTGGTGGAGAGCCTGGAGCATGCCCGGTCCGCCGCGGAGGCGTCGGGCGGCGCCTTCAAGCCGATCGCGTCCGCGTGGCGCTGGCGCGAGCAGCTCCACCTGGATGGGCATGACCCGGAAGGCAACGTCGTGCAGGTGCGTGCCCGCGCGGCCTGACACTTGGTCAAGCCCACGCCGCTTCGCGCAGCGACCGTTGCACCATCTGGCAACGCATTCGTTCCAGGCTATAAAGCGATTCCACCGACTCAGCTGTCAGGTATCAATCGGGTGTAACGATGGCGCGACTCCTCCTACCTTTCATGGCATTGGCAGCGGTCGGGCTGCTGCTGAGCCTCGGCGTACACGTCGCCTCCCTGCTCGGACTCCGGGTTCCGGGCGGTGAACTGGTGTGGTCGCTGCACATCGGCATCTTCGTCGTATGGTTTCCTGCCGTGCTGGTCGCCGCTCGCGCCAATCGAGGAAGGCCGCAACGCGAGTACTGGAAGACAGTGTTGTCCGGCTGCCCGCCATGGATGCGCTATACGGGCTACGTACTGTTCGCCTATGCGGTGGCGAACTTCTTCTGGGTCATGGCGACCGGCGAATCGCGGCATGGTCTCAAGAACTTCGATGAGGTTTCCGCCATCCGTGCATTTTCCGGACATTGGCTGGTGTTCTATGGTGCGGCCTTCGCAATTCTCTATTCGGCCTACCGTGCACCTGGCCTGCTGTTGCGACAGAGATGCGTGAATGGGCATGAGGTGTCGGGCCGCGACGCGTTCTGTTCCACGTGTGGTAAAAAGCTCCAGCCGCCTGCGGTCACCGATTGACGCAAGGCAGCCTTGTCCGGCCGTGGGGTACGGCTGGTTTTGAGCGGTCTAGGGATATCGGGGTCACCCATGGGGAATCGCATGTGGCGTGCAGTGTTGGCTGTCATCGTTTCGACAGGGCTTGCGGCGTGCCAATCCGCCTCGCCTCCGCGGGCGATCGTCACGCATGGGGATGGTTCCTCCCCTGCACTTGCGGTGGACCTTTCCACTGCGCACAGCGAAGAACAGGGCATGAAGGCGCAAAGGGACTGGCTCAACCGGTACTACCCCGGTGCGCAGGTCACAGCGCAGTCGCTTCTGTCCGGGCCGCCGGCCATGGATCTCATCACGATCTCGCTGCCATCCGGCGAAGAGCGAGAGATCTATTTCGACATTTCGTCGTATTTTGGGAAATGGTGACGGGGTAGAGATGGACATCGTACGCGTGGCGATGAATGCACTTCCGACGCTGCTCGTCTGCGTTGGGGCGGCCTTCCTGGCACCGCTTCGCGGAAGCGTGCATCGGCAACCATCGCGTCATCCGTCCACCTAGGCGCCAGCGACATGCAGCGACGCATCCCTGTTCTCGGAGCAGCAACCGTCACGGCGTGTGCCGTCGGATTTCTGCTCGTCGGCTATTCCCCCACGCCTTGTGCATGCGAGACCCCGTGGGAGCTTGTGTATGCGGCATCGGGACTCCCGTTCGATCGGCCCTATCGGGCCTATGAGGCGGAGCAGGTGGAGCATGGCCTGAACCGCCATCTCGCAGGATCGGCGGTTCGCGGTTCGGACGACTACTTCTTCGACGCCTGCAAAGAAACGGCGTCGCAACATCTTCGGTGCGTCATCGGTACGGAGCAATCGGCGCTGAGGCAATCGGGCTATGTCATCGACATGGACACGGACGCGCGCGGACGATTCGAGCATGCCCGTGTGATTACCTATTCCACGTGGCGCTAGGCGGCTTTCCCGGCCAGCAGGTCAGCGTTACAACACCCTCTCCATCCTCGATCGAAAGGAGACACCATGCGCGCGCTTGCAGGGATGCTTCTGGCAACGACCATGGCGCTCGCGGGGTGTGCGTCCATCCCGTTGTCCACCGCACTGAGTCTGGCGTCGCTGTCGCCGCGCATGCTCGCGCAGACCGATCCGGCCCAGGTACGGGTGCGGCTGTCCGTCCCGGAAGGCTACGAGGTCGACGTTCCCGCTGCACGCCTGACGTTGCGCCTCGAGGGGGCGTCCGGCAACAAGTCCGCCTCGATGGGGTTGTCGCTGCTCGGCACCTCACGCGAGACGCGTTCGGGTGGCCTGTTCCGTTCGGATGTGCCGGTCTCGACCTATGTGCTGGCGCTGAACCCGGAGGGCGTGCGCCAACTCAAGGAACTCCAGCGCTTCGTCCTCGCCGGCGATCCCTCGACGTTCCTGTTCGGCGTAAAGGCGCCCTTCGCCAAGATGCCGCCGCAGGCCAGGGAAATGACATTCTGGGCGGACCTGAAGCTTTCGCTCGCCGAACCCTACAAGCCGCTGATCGATGGCGCCAGGCTCCGCTTCGAAGACACGCCGCCGGGTGGCTGACGGGCGCAAGGCAACAGGATTCACGATCGAACATCCGTCTCCCCCAAGACCGCCTCTATTGTGGGAAGGCGTATCGAGCGCCGCGAACGACCGTGCTCGATGGTCCGTTATCCCGGCGCCGTTTCCGATATCGCCTCGGCGGCAGGCCTTGCGCCGCCTGCTTGTACGGCGCAAAGTGATACTGTAGTGTCACTTCATGCGCACCGAACTCGTCACGACTCTCAAACGCCAGGCCACCGAGCTCCTCGCGGACATCGAGCGGGACAAGCAGCCCATCCTGATCACCCAGCACGGTCTGCCCAGTGCCTATCTGGTGGACGTGGAGAGCTACCAGCTCATGCAGCAGCGCATGGCCGTGCTCGAAGGCATTGCCCGGGGCGAACAGGCGATCGCCGAAGGGCGCGTGGCGAGCCATGCCCAAGCGAAGAAACGCCTGGCCAGATGGCTGAAATAGTCTGGTCGGAGCCGGCACTTGGCGACCTGGACGCGATCGCCGACTACATCGCACTGGAGGACCCGATCGCCGCGTCCGAGTTCGTCAAGCGTGTGTTGGCGCATGTCGGGCAATTGGTGGACCATCCGGAGAGCGGTAGCCGCCCACCGGAACTGGGACGCTCGCGTTATCGTCAGATCGTCGAGCCACCTTGTCGCGTCTTCTACCGCTTCGATGGGCATAAGGTGTTTATGCTGCATGTCATGCGGTCGGAGCGGATACTGCGCAAGGCGCGGCTCGCACCCGCGGCCAAACAGGGGAAGTGATCGCCGGTGAATCGGCGTATCCCGGTTGGGCCGAGTCATGACATGGTCGTGGCCAAGATGCCGTACCAGTTGGATTGTTGTAAGCGGATGCTGTCCAACCCTTCAACCAAGCCGATTCCGTTGCGCGGGTCGGCCTGCTCCAGGCGCAACGTCCATGCTGATCAATCGCGGTCTCGCAGTGACTTATGGTCTCGTCGCCATCCTCGGCGTCGTGGCTCTGCAAGCCTTCAATAGCGTTGCCTGCTACCAACACGGCTTCAGGGAATTCCTGGCTGCACTGGGAATGTTCCTGCTCGTTCCCCTGCTGGCGCCAGTCATCGCGCTGGCGACGGCCAATCCGTTGCGGGCCGTCGGTGGCTGCCTGCTGTTCGCGCCATGGCTGGGGCTGGCGTACTACACCGATTGCGTACGCCCCTACACCGGCGGTGGGGCATCCATGGTCTATGTCGCGGTCCTGTTCTGGGGAACACCGAGCGCGATCCTCGGCGTCCTCGTGACCGGTCCCATCACGCGCATGCTCGGAATTTCCGTGGCGGGTCCAGGCGCTAAGGCGAGCTAGCCATCGCGAGGTCTCGCATGTCAGACACGTTGCTACAGATCGTCAAGCGCGCCATCGATCCATCCAGTGTCAAAGCGGATGGCCCTCTCACCCAACCACGCTCCTACGGTGTCTATCAGTTGCCGTACGGCGCCGCCGACTCGGGCCGCTTCCGCTTCGGCAACCATCCGGTTCGGATGCAGGAGCTGGAGCGGGAGTTCGGTTCCTGCACCCTTACGTTCCTGTTCGAGGTCAGGGACGATGCGGAGGCGGCTGCACGCGCGCTCAACGGCCGAGAGGTCTAGGACGTCGCTCAAGTCCATCGTGGTCTGCGGACCGGCTCGAGATTCAGGCACTAACGGCAAAGGCCGCTCCATGCGCATCTATCTGGACGACGAAAGATCAACCCCGCCCGGTTGGACATGGGTGGACTGGCCCGACAAGGCGATCGCACTTCTGCAGCGCGGTGGCGTGGCCAAAATCAGCCTCGACCACGATCTCGGCGACGACCAGCGGGGGACGGGGTACGCCGTCGTTGCCTGGATCGAGGAGGCCGTCGTCACGCGTGGCTTCCTGCCGCCGGCCATCCGCGTGCATTCCGCGAACCCGGCCGCGCGCCAGCGGATGGAGGCGGGCATCGCGGCCATCCAGCGGCATGTCGAGCGTCGCACCGGCGCCTGAAGCCGTCGCCCGCTGCCAACGCGCAGCGGTCATGCGGCTCCCGTATCCTTGCCCGCCTCCCGTCCACGGATACATCCCATGTCGCTGCGCACCGTGTTCCTGTTCGCCTGCCTGTCGCTCGGCGCGGCGCCGTTGGCGCAGGCGCAGATGCATTGCCTGCCCTATGGCCCGATCAAGGTCACGCTGTCCGGCAAATTGGAACGGCACGCGGCGGCGGCCGATCCGGCCGGCGAGGTGCTGCTGTTGCCGACACCTGTCTGCGTGGCGGCCTCGCCCGCCGGGCAGGCACCGCGCCACGACGACGTGCGCCGCCTGCGGCTGGCGCTGAGCAAGGACCAGGCCGCGCACCTGGAGGAGGAGGGCGCCGGGCAGATCGTGCGCGTCACCGGCATGTTGTCGGAAGTGGCGCAGGGCGAGGGCGCGCCGCCGTTGCTGCTGACGGTGGTCGGAGTCGATAGCGACTGACGCGGTAAGAACGGGACCCGCCGACAAGGCGGACCGTGGACCTCGAGCGCATGCCATCACGCGCATGCCGGGCGTGCCACGGACTTGCAACATGGATGACATATCGTGCCGCGCTACGCCATCCCATGGCGCACCGTCGCGGGCTGCTGCGCAAGCCGAACGGAATCGTCATCCAGCGCCCAAAAGGAATCGCCATGTTGCTGCATCCCCGTCTCTCCGCGTGCCGCCCGGCCGCGCGTTCGCCGCGCCTGTCCGGCGCGCTGGCCCGCAACCGCCTGGCCCAGGCCTGCGCCGGCCTGCTGCTGGCGTCGATCGCTACCGCGGCGGTCGCGCAGGACACGGCGCCGTCGCTGGCCGGCACCGCGCCGCAGGCCGCGCGCAACGCCACGGGCGATGCGGCGACCTCGCTGGACACCATCACCGTCACCGCCGAGCACCGCGAGCAGAACCTGCAGGAAGTGCCGGTGTCGGTGGGCGTGGTGCAGGGCGATGCGATGCGCAACTACACCGCCGGCGGCGACGACACGCTGCTGGCGCTGTCCGGCCGCGTGCCCAGCTTCTACGCCGAGACCACCACCGGGCGCATCTTCCCGCGCTTCTACATCCGTGGCCTGGGCAACATCGACTTCTACCTCGGCGCTTCGCAGCCGGTGTCGATCATCCAGGACGACGTGGTGCTGGAGCACGTGGTGCTGAAGTCCAACCCGGTCTACGACCTGGACCAGGTGGAAGTGCTGCGCGGCCCGCAGGGCTCGCTGTTCGGCCGCAACACCACCGCCGGCATCGTCAAGTTCGACAGCATCAAGCCCAGCGAGGACTACAGCGGCCGGCTCAGCGCCAGCTATGGCAGCTACGGCACCACCTCGCTCGACGGCGGTTTCGGCGGGCCGATCAACGACGTGCTGTCGTTCCGCCTGTCGGCGCTGTACCAGCACCGCGACGACTGGGTGGACAACACCTACAGCGGCCCCAGCGCCGACGGCACGGTGACGCCGAAGAAGGACGCGATGGGCGGCTACGACGACCGCAACGCGCGCCTGCAGCTGCTGCTCAAGCCGAGCGAGAACTTCTCGCTGCTGGCCTCGGCGCATACCCGCGACTACGACGGCACCTCCACGCTGTTCCTGCGCAATGCCGTCACCAAGGGTTCCAACAAGGTGGACGTGCCGCGCGACCAGGTGGCCTACGACGAGGCGCACGACAACCCGCAGGCGTACAAGACCCACGGCGGCTCGCTCAAGGCGGTGTACGACTTCGGCGGCGTGTCGCTGACCTCGATCAGCGCCTACGAGACCACCTCCGGGTACAGCCGCGGCGACACCGACGGCGGCGCGGCGGCGAACTACCCGGTCAACGGCGTGGCCAACGGCTACGGCCAGTCGATGGGCCAGGTGCGCGACCTGGACCAGTACACGCAGGAGCTGCGCCTGGCCAGCGAAGGCGACGCGGCGCTGCAGTGGCAGGCCGGCGCGTTCTACTTCGACGGCAAGGACACCACCGACTTCTACCAGCGCGCCTACTTCCTGCAGACCGCCGCGCGCAATCCGAACAACTGGGTGCGCCTGCGCAACAGCAACACCTCGTGGGCCGGTTTCGGCCAGCTGACCTACAAGGCCACCGACGCGCTGACCCTGACCGCGGGCGTGCGCCAGACCCGCGACAGCAAGGAAACCAGGCTGCTCAAGACCGCCGACACCGCCGCCGGCGTGGTCACCTACCGCGGCCGCCGCGACGTGCGCATGGCCGACACCCAGCCGAGCTGGGATTTCAGCGCGATGTACGCGATCGACGACAACGTCAGCGTGTATGCGAAGGTGGCCCGCGGCTTCCGCGGCCCGACCATCCAGGGCCGCTCGGCGGTGTTCAACTCCGACTTCACCACCGCCGACTCGGAGACCATCCTGTCCTGGGAAGCGGGCATCAAGAGCAGCCTGTTCGACAACCGGCTGCGCCTGAACGTCACCGGCTTCACCTACACGGTCGACGACATCCAGCTCAACGGCAACGACTCCAACGGCAACGGCGTGCTGTTCAACGCCGACAAGGCCAAGGCCTACGGCCTGGAAGCCGACCTGGACTGGCGCCCGATCCCGAACCTGTCGCTGAGCGCCGGCCTGAGCCTGCTGCACAGCGAGATCCAGGACAAGCGCGTGTACGCGCAGGTGTGCGCGCTGAACGGCGTGGTGGTGTGCACGGTGGAAGACCCGACGATCAAGGTCGGCGCCAACACCTTCGCCCAGATCGACGGCAATCCGCTGCCGAACGCGCCGACCTACAACGTGAACCTGGCCGCGCGCTACGACATCCCGGTCGCCGACGGCGGCGCGTTCTTCGTCGCCACCGACTGGAACAAGCAGGGCAAGACCAACTTCGTGCTGTACGACTCGGTGGAGTTCACCTCCAAGGGCAACTTCGAGGGCGGGCTGAAGCTGGGCTACAGCGGCGACTACGGCGCCTGGGAAGTGGCGGCGTTCGCGCGCAACATCACCAACGAGAAGAACCTCAAGGGCGTGATCGAGAACTACATGGCGGCGGTGTACAACGAGCCGCGCATCGTCGGTCTGTCGGTCGACGTGCACTGGCATTGATCGCCTCGCGTTGAGGTTTCCGCGCAGGCTTCGGCAGGAGCCTGTTGGCGCCAAGTAGCGGTCAGCCGCGCGGAATTCCAGTCCCACCACAGCTGGTTGTGGCCAGGGTCTGCCGCTGACAGCCACCCCCAACTCTTCCTGTAGCCGCCGTCTTCACGCTCTGTTAAAGTCCGCGCCCAGCGCTGCCGGGTCCGGCAGCCAGGCACAGCCGTCGCCATGCCTCCGTCCGATCTTCTTTCCACGGAGCGATGCGCGTGCGCGTCCACTTGTTGCCGTTGTCTGTTTCCATTGCCGCCGTCCTGGCCTTGCATGCTCCAGCGCCTGCGCTGGCCGACGAGGCGGACGCGACCGATCCCACCACCCTGGACCGCATCGTCGTCACCGGCGAGAAGCGCGCGCGCACCCTGCAGGACACCACCAGCAGCGTGGCGGTGACCACCCAGGCGCGGATCGAGCAGGAGAACCTGCAGAACCTCTACGAGGTGCTCAACCGCACCGCCAACGTGGCGCAGACCTACGGCGACACCGGCTTCACCATCCGCGGCATCCGCGAGATCGACGGCGGCGGCGATGCGCCGCTGGCCACGGTCTACCTCGACGGCGCGGCGCTGCCGCAGAACGCGATCAGCTCGGCGCCGCTGAGCCTGTGGGACCTGCAGCAGGTGGAGATCCTGCGCGGGCCGCAGTCCACGCTGCAGGGCGAGAACGCGCTGGCCGGCGCGGTGATCCTGCGCACCGCCGAGCCGACCATGGACTGGGAGGGCAAGGTGCGGGTGCTGGCCTCCGATCCGTCCGACCGCACCCTGGCCGCGGCGTTCGGCGGTCCGCTGGTCGCCGACGAACTGGCGTTCCGCGCCTCGGTCGAGCAGCGCAGCTTCGACGGCTACAGCTGGAACGACACGCGCCAGGCCTCCGACGATGCGCAGCACGCGCTGACCTACCGCGGCAAGCTGCTGTGGACGCCGTCGGCGATCGAGGGGCTGAAGGTCCAGCTCGGCTACACCAAGGCGCATCGCAACGGGCCGTACCTGTACGTGTACGTGCCCACCGACGAGGCGGACTACTTCAAGCGCCGCACCAACCACGACAACACCCCGAACCGCAGCCAGACCGACAGCGACATCGCCACCCTCAACGTCGATTACGCGATCGATGCGGCCTGGTCGCTGTCGGCGGTGACGGCGTGGAACGAGGTGGACATGGACAGCATCTGGGACGGCGACCGCAGCGCCGCCCAGGTCGCCTACGCCAGGCGCCTGGCCACCACCCGTACCGCCTCGCAGGAAGTGCGCCTGAACTACGACGGCCAGGCCGTGGACGGCCTGTTCGGGCTGTACTGGGCCAAGCACGACACCCAGAACGACGTGGTCAACCGCCTCGACGTGAATACCCCGCTCGCCACCATCACCCGCCTGCTGACCGGCGCCGGCTTCCCGGCCGCCAACGCCGCGGCGATCTCGGCCGCGTACGGCCGGGCGTTGCCGGTGATCCCGGTGCTGTACGTCAGCGATGCGCCGACCACCTCGGAGAACCGCGCGCTGTTCGCCGACGGGCAATGGCATGTGGGCGGCGGCTTCTCGCTGATCGGCGGCGTGCGCTACGACCGCCAGCGCTACGAGATGGCCTCCAGCACCACCGCGACCTTCGTTGGCACCTATCCGAACGCCGCCAGCTTCGCCAGCCCCGGTACCGCCTTGTACCAGGCGATCAACGCGATCAACGCGGGCGTGGCCGGCATCGTCGATGCGGCCAGCGGCGAGGTGCCGGACAACCAGCGCGACTTCAGCGCGTTCCTGCCCAAGCTCGGCGCGCGCTACGAATGGAGCCCGGACCTGGCCGCGAGCCTGGTGGTGCAGCGCGGCTACCGCTCCGGCGGCTCCAGCTTCAACACCGCGCGCAGCCAGGCCTTCGCCTACGACCCGGAATACACCTGGAACTACGAGGCCTCGCTGCGTTCGCAGTGGCTGGACGGGCGCCTGAGCGTCAACGCCAACGCCTACTACATCGACTGGAAGGACAAGCAGGTGTTCGCCTTCTTCGGCCTCAACGACTACGACTACAACACCGTCAACGCCGGCCGTGCGCACCTGTACGGCTTCGAGCTGGAGGCCAGCCACCGGCTCGGCGAGGGCTTCGACTGGTATGCGTCGCTGGGCTATTCGCGCACCCGCTTCGACGAGTTCAAGACCGTGGCCGATGCCGAGATCACCGACTATTCCGGCCGCGAGTTCGCCTACGCGCCGCGCTGGACCGCGGCCGTCGGCGGCAACTGGCGCTTCGGTGCTGGCTGGGTCGCCAACCTCAACGCCAACTTCCGCGACAAGGTCTACACCGACATCGGCAGCGATGCGCCGCGGCTGGCCTCGCGCACGCTGCTCAACGCCAAGTTCGGCTACGAGAACCTGGACTGGAGCGCGTGGGTGTTCGCCAACAACCTGCTCGACAGGCAGTACATCCAGTACCGCTGGGCGGACCAGCCGATCGCCATCCTCGGCGCGCCGCGCGTGGTCGGCATCGGCTTCGAGGCGCGCTGGTAAGCCGCGATGGCCATGCACGCACTGACCACCGCCGCGTACCTGCTCGCCGCGCCGCTGGCGGCGCTGGCGTTCTACCTGGCCACCGCGCACCAGCGACTGCGTCCGGGCTGGCGCCGGCATGCGCGCGCGTTGCGCGTGGCCGGTGCGGTGTCGAGCGTGCTGGCGCTGGCCGCGGCGATCGCCGCGCTCGGGGTATGGGCCGGCACGTTCGCGGCGCTGGCCGCGCTGATGCTCGCCGCGGTCGCGTTGCCGTACCTGGATGCCTGGCGGCAGCTGCGCGGAGGTCGTGCCGATGTGGGCTAGGTGGCTGGCGGCGATCGTGCTCGGCCTGCCGTTGGCGGTGGGCGTGGTCGGGCTGTGCGTGCTGCTGTGGCCGGGCGCGCTGCAGGTGCATACGCTGCCGTGGCTGCTGCTGGTGTTCCCGCTGTGGATCGGCGCGATGTCGCTGGCGTTCGTGTTCCGCAGCGGCGCGCGCGCCTGGCTGTGGCTGGGCGCGGCCACGCTGCTGTGCCACGGTGCGCTGTACGCGTTGAAGGCCGCCGGCCTGGTGCAGGTGACGCCATGAAGGCGGCGACCCTGCGCCAGTTCCTCTCGGCCCACAGCTGGATGGGCCTGCTCGCCGGCATGGCCTTGTTCATCGCCTTCTATGCCGGCGCGATCACCGTGTTCACCCACGAGCTCAACGACTGGCCGCGTCCGGCCGCCGCCGCCGCCCCGGCCACGCAGGCCCCGGAACAGGCGGCGCAGGCGCTGGCCGATGCGGTGCTGGCGCGGCATCCGGCCCTGGCCGAATCGTTCTCGCTGATGCTGCCGGGCGAGCACGGTGCGCAGCCGCGGCTGTATGCGTTCGGGCCGGCGGCGCAGCCGTTCGGCGGCGCGGTGCAGTTCCAGCGCGATGCCGATGGGCGACTGGTGCAGCTGCCGCAGCGCAGCGGCTTCGCCGATTTCCTGTACGACCTGCATTTCACCGCCGGGCTGCCGCGCACCTTCGGCACCTACCTGTTCGGCGTGGTCTGCATCCTCTACGGCCTGGCCCTGGTCAGCGGCGTGGTGCTGTACGCGCCGGTGTTCCTGAAGGACCTGTTCGCGCTGCGCCTGGGACGCAACGTCAAGCGCCTGTGGCAGGACGCGCACAACGCGATCGGCATGCTGTCGCTGCCGTTCCACGTGATCTTCGCCTGGTCCGGGGCGGTGTTGACCCTGGGTGTGCTGCTGCTGGCGCCGTTCCAGTACCTGGTGTTCGACGGCAAGCTGATGCAGGTGCTGGAGCCGGATTTCGAACTGACCCCGCACGTACAGCCGGCGCAGGTGAAGGCGCCGCCGTTGCCGGTGGCGGAACTGCTGGCGCGCGCGCGCGCCGCCAGCCCCGGCTTCGTGCCGGAGAGCCTGTCCTTCCACGACGCCGGCGACGCCAACGCGCGGGTGGAGATCTACGGCCACCAGTCGCAGCGCCGGCTCAACACGCTCGCCGGCGTGGCCATGGAAGCGGCCACCGGCAAGGTACTGCGGGTGCTGGCGCCGCAGAGCATGTCGCCGGGCGTGGCCTCGCTGCGCGGGCTGCAGGCGCTGCATTTCGCCAACTTCGGCGGCGCGCCGCTGCAGTGGCTGTACTTCCTGCTCGGCCTGGGCGGCGCGTTCCTGTTCTACAGCGGCAACCTGCTATGGGTGGAGGCGCGGCGCAAGCGGCGCCAGGCGGCGCAGCCATGGCGCACGCATGCGCTGGCGCGGCTCACGGTCGGCGTGTGCCTGGGCTGCGTGGCCGGCGTGTCGGCGCTGTTCGTCGCCGCGCGCCTGTTGCCGCCGGGGCAGGAGCGCCACGTGTACTACGCCGTGTTCGGGCTAGGCCTGGCCTGGGCGCTGCTGCGTCCTACCGCGCGCGGCGCCTACGAACTGCTGCTGGCCTGCGCGGTCCTGACCGCGCTGGTGCCGCTGGCCGCGCTGCGCGGCGCCGGCGGCTGGGAGGCGCCATGGAGCAGCCCGCTGCTGCTGGCGGTGGATGGCTGCGCGCTGGCCTTGGCCTGGGCGTACTGGCAGATGGCGCGCGCGACCCATCGCCGTGGCCGCAACGGCGATCCCAACAGCGTCTGGGCGTTGCCGGCGAAGCCCTGAGCGCTGCAGCGCGGCGGCCGCTCGGGCCGCCGCGACGACCGGCGGCACGCTCGGCCGTGTGCCAGCCGCCGCGTGTGCGCGCGCCATGCAGCGGCTGGCGCGCGCTGCGCATCGCACGCATGCCTGGCCGCGAAAAGTGGACAATCGCGCGCCAGTGATTTCTCATGTACGTGGAAGTCGAAGTCTGCAGCGTTGGCGCTGGGCGTCGCACGGTAATTTTTGTGACCGCCACCACGTTCTGTTCCGCGCTGCCGCGTACAGGGGATTGCATGCACCAACGCTACGAAGGACCGCCCGACGCTCCGTCCGGCGAGGCCTACGCCAGGCAGTTGCGTAGCGGCTTCGCCGCATTGCGCTTCGATCCGCCGCTGGAGCTGGCGTATCGCCGCTATACCGCATCGACGATGGGTTTCGCGCAGCGCGTGGCCGCCTCGCTGGGCGTGCTGATCGCGTTGTTGCTGCTGGCCTGGGACGCGTTGCATTTCGGCTGGACCGGCAGCACCGGGCTGGTCGGCTACGCGGTGGCGGTGCGCGCGGCCACCTTGCTGGCGCTGCTGTGGGTGGCGGTGGCGATCCATCGCGCGCAGGCGCACGGGCCGGGCCGGGCGGCGCTGCTGTTGCTGGTCGGCGGCACCGGGCTGGTGCTGTCGAGCATCGGCTATCCGCCGCAGGAACTGCGCTATGCCGCCGCGGTGATGACCCTGGTGATTTTCGCCGGCTTCTTCCCGCTGGGCATGGCGCTGTGGCAGAGCGTGGCGGTGGCGCTGACGCTGTGCGCGATCAGCGCCGCGGCCGCGCACCTGCTGCTGGACGGCAGCGCGCAGGCGGACTACCTGCGGCTGCAATGGCTGCTGTGGACGGCGGTGCCGATCGGCGCGGCCGGCGGCTACCTGCGCGAGCATTCGCGCCGCGAAGGCTTCCTGCAGCGCCGGGTCCGCGACGACGAGGCCTTGCGCGATGCGCTCACCGGCCTGGGCGACCGCCGCCGCTTCGACGAACACCTGGCGGTGGCGCTGGCCGAGACGCGGCGCCTGCAGCGCGGGCTGGCGTTGATCCTGGTCGAACTGGATGGGTACGCCGCCTTCGTGCAGCGCTACGGCCCGCGCGAGGCCGACCGCGCGGTGGTGGACGTGGCCGAGGTGCTGCAATGCCTGCTGCGGCCGATGGACGTGACCATGCGCATCGACGACGGCCGCTTCGCGCTGGTGCTGTACGACGCCAGCGGCGCGCACCTGCGCCAGGTGGCGCCGGCGCTGCGCGACATGGTCGAACTGTTGGCGATCGCGCATGCCGACATGGCCAACGAACAGCTCGGTGTCAGCGTCGGCGCGCTGCTTGCCGCGCCTGACGACACCGCTGCCACGCTGATGCAACGCGCCGAAGCGCTGCTGCAGCGCGCGCGCATCGGCGGCGGCAACCAGGTGGTGCTGGCCGAGGATACGGGCTGGTAGCCCGGGCCGGCACGGCATGTGATGCTAGGGCGCGTGCATAGCCCTTCACCGAGGTGATCGATGGGTCTGGTCAAGCCGTTGCGGGTTCTCGGGCTGTGGCTGGTGATCCCTGCGGGGGCGATCGTGCAGCTGCAGACGGTGGCCATGATGCTGCACAACTACAAGGCCGTCGGCGCGATGCGCGATCAACTGCAACGCAGCGGGCTCGCCCAGGTCACCTCCTTGCGCGGGATACCGCAATCCTGCCGGGATGAAGGATTTCTCGACGGCATCAGCTACACCTATGTCGTGGATGTAGCGAAGATTCCCGATGCCTATTGGGCCAGCAAGGATGCATGGCAACGACATTGGCACCATGCTCCATTCGGCGACTCGCAGAGTGAAAGCTTCGATCGTCTTGTCGAGTACAACAAGCGAGAGTGGGGATGTCCGGAACTTCCTGCGCTGAAATCGCCGCGTTTCGTGGTCACCGTCCTGTACAGCGAAGCGGGCTATCTTGGTCCCAGAACCGTGTCCTCCAAGGGAGAGGGCTTCATGGCCTACGATACCCGGACGTCCAGGCTCTACTGGGTCTACTCCGGTAACTGACGTGCCGCGCGCTGCGGCTGGTTGCGCCGCCTCAGAACGTCCCTCGCTGCACGAACGGCACCTGCTGGTAGAGGCGGCGTTCGCCGCCGCGCGGGTCGTGCGCCAGGCGGCTGTCGGCGTCGAACAGCATGGTCTCGCGCCGGGCCAGCGAATACGGTTCCCAGCGCGGCAGTCCGGCATGGTTGGGATCGCCGTGGCGGGCGAAGGCGAGCAGCGCCTGGCTCATCGCATCGGCCATGCGCTGCGCGTCGGCGCCGTCGCCGGTGCGCGAACCGGGCTGGCGAATGTTGTCGAACACCAGCGGGATGTCGAGGGTGTGGAACGCGCCGAACTTGCCGCCGTCCAGCGGCGAGCCCCAATCGAGTTGATAGGCCCAGGTCGGCGCGCCCTGCCGCGCGCGCGCCTCGGCTTCCTCGATCGCGCCGCGCCACGAGCGCCCGGCGGTGGTCGCGGCGAAGAACACCTCGCTCGGCGTGTAGTGCGGATACAGCCGCCGGTACTCGGCGATCACCACCTGCGGCAGCAGGTCCACGAATTGCTCCTGCTCCAGTCTGGCCGGCAGCGTGTCCCAGCTCAGCGCGAAGTTGGCCGGGTCGTTGCCGAGGAAGGCGCGGGTCTCGTCGTGGGTGTTGCCGATCACCATCGGGATCTGCGCCGACTGCGCCGGCGCGTCCGGCCAGAACGGATGCCGGTGCAGCACCTGCGCGTCCAGCACCGGCCCTAGGTACAGCCCGGTGTTCTCCACCCGCGACGGATCGCGGGTGCGCGTGGCCTCGAGCAGGCGCTGCAGCGGCAGGGTGCGCAGCGCTGCCAGTTGCGTGGCATCGAGCTGCAAGGCCTGCAGCAGCAATTGCGCGCGCTGGGTGGCCGCGCGCGGGCCGGCGGCGGTGACCTGCTGGCCGCTCATGGTCCAGGCGCGGTGGAACAGGCCTTGCGCGGCCGGCATCGCCATCAGCGTGGCGATCTTGGCGCCGCCGCCGGACTGGCCGAACACGGTGACGTTGCCGGCATCGCCGCCGAACTCGGCCGCATGCGCGCGCACCCAGTGCAGCGCCTGCACCAGGTCGAGCTGGCCGACGTTGCCGGACGCGGCGAACGTGGCGCCGCCGAGCTGCGCCAGGTACAGGTAGCCGAAGGCGTTGAGGCGGTGGTTGACGCTGACCACCACCGCGTCGCCGCGCCGGCACAGGCGCACGCCGTCGTACAGCGGGTCGCTGCCGGAGCCGTTGTTGTAGGCGCCGCCGTGGATGTAGAACAGGATCGGCCGCTTCGCGCCGTCGCGCAGGGCGGGCGTCCACACATTGAGGAACAGGCAGTCCTCGCTGACCGGGTCGAGCTTGAGTTGCGGCGCGGAGGCGGCGTAGCCGCTGCAATCGCGCACGCCGCGCCAGGGTTGCTCCGGCAGCGCCGGCTGGAAGCGGCGCGGCGCGGTGTCGGCGCCGTAGGGAATGCCCTTGAACACCTGCACGCCCTGGTCGCGATAGCCGCGGATGCGCCCGCTGCGGGTGCGCGCCAGCGGCGCGTCCGGATCGGCGGGCGCGGGCGCGGTGCCGGCGCTGCCGCCAGGCAAGGCGCCGCTCAACGCCAGCGCACCGAGCGCGCTGCCGTGCAGGAAGCGGCGCCGGCCGTGGTCGTCGGGTGCCGCGGATGCAGCGGCGGCAGGGCCGGCAGGCGGGAGGGTGGCGGGCGTGGTCATGCGTAACGGGATCCGTGGGCAAGCGCCGCCGGCCACGGGCGAAGGCCCGGGCCGGTAGCGGAAAGGGTCGGCTGGGTGCAGCGCGGCAAGCCCGTAGCGAGCGCCGCGCGGGGCGCCCGGATGTGGGCGGTGTTCGGGCGCCAGGTCATGGCGGTGTGCTGCACGGCATCGCGGCGGTGCCTGCTACTGCTTCGGCGCGTTGGGCGGAATCGGCGCCAGCGCGTCCGCACCGCCCTGCACGCTGCGCATCCACGCCAGCGCCAGCGTCGGCCACGCCGCCAGCGGCAGGCCGGCGATGCCGCGGGTGCCGAAGCCATGGCCGCCGTGCGCGAACAGGTGCAGTTCCGCCGGCACCCCGGCCTGGCGCAGCGCCTGGTAGAACAGCAGGCTGTTCTCCTCCGGCACCACCCGGTCGTCCTGCGCGTGCACCAGGAAGGTCGGCGGCATCGCCGGGATCACGCGGTTCTGCAGCGAGTAGGCGGCCATCGTGGCGGCATCGGGGTGGCGGCCGAGCAGCCGCAGGCGCGAACCGGTATGCGCCGCGGTGCCGCTGCCCATGTCGATGACCGGGTACAGCAGCAGCAGGAAGTCCGGCCGTGCGCTGAGCCGGTCGATCGCATCGCGTGGCGGGTAGACGCGTTCGTCGTAGCGGGTGCCGAGGCTGGCGGCGACATGGCCGCCGGCGGAGAAGCCGATCGTGCCGACCCGGTGCGGGTCCACGCCGTAGTCGGCGGCGCGCGCGCGGATCAGGCGCAGCGCGCGCTGCGCATCGGCGAGCGGCAGATCGCGCTGCGCCGCCGCGTCAGCGCCCGCCGCTTCCGCATCGGGCAGCCGATAGCGCAGCACGAACAGGGTGATGCCGGCCTGTTCGGCGAAGATCGGCAGCAAGGCGGTGCCTTCCTTGTCCAGCACGATGCGCGCGTAGCCACCGCCGGGCGCGACCAGCAGCGCGCTGCCGTTCGGCGTCTTCGGCCGGTACACCACCAGATAGGGCTGGTAGCGGCCGCTGAGGGCGCGGTCGGGCAACGCCGGATCGTCGCTGCGCTCGACGATGCGCGCCTGCTCGGGGCCGGGCGCGGAACCCGGCGCCGGCCCCGGCCACAGCGGGATGCGCGCCGCCTGCTCGGCGGCGGTTTCGCCGCTCGGGTGCTCGGCGGCGAGCGCGGGGCCGCCGAGCGCCAGCGCCAGCAAAGCGCCCAGCGCACCGAGCCGGCGACGGCGCCAGGCCAGCGCCAGTGCGCCGGCCGCATGCCCCAGGATCGGGCGCGAGGCCCGGCGCTGCCGGCCGTCGTCGTCGATGCAGTCGTCGGCCGCATCCGCATGCGCCACGCCGGCGCGTCCCGTTGTCGTCGTGTTCCGCATCCGTCGCCCTCCCAGGTCAAGGATGTGCAGCTAATCCGCTCGCGCGGCGCCGCGCAAGCGACGGGTCCTGCAGAAGGGATCAGGTCGCAGCGCTGCAGCGAATCCCCACTCCCTAATGCCCAATCCCGGCTTTTTGCCGCACCGCACATTGCCAATGACACCGGTTTACCATATACAACTGCGCAACGCGCTGTCGATGAGCGGCGCAGCAATTTTCCGATCCCCCACCTTCTTGCGGAGATGCCCTTGAGCACTCATTCCGGTCCTTCGGACACGCCACCGCCCGCGCTGGCCGACATCGCGGCCCGCTTCGTGCAGGCCCGCCAGCAGGGCCGTTCGCTGCCCGATTTCCCCGGCACCATCCCCGACGACCTGGAAACCGCCTACCGCGTGCAGGACCTGGCGATCGCGCAGTGGCCGGACCGGGTGATCGGCTGGAAGGTCGGCTACATCGCCGCCGAGCGCCGCGACCATTCCGGCGACGAGCGCCTGCTCGGCCCGATCTTCGCCCGCAACCTCTGGAATGCCACCGGTGGAACAACGGACATCCCGGTGTTCGCCGGCGGCTTCGGCGCGGTCGAGGCCGAGTACGTGATGCGGCTGGACGCGGACGTGCCGGCCGACCAGCTGCACTGGACCGCCGAGCAGGCCGCGCAGGTGCCGTCCACGCTGTTCATCGGCGTGGAAGTGGCCAGCAGTCCGCTGGCCACGATCAACCAGCTGGGTCCGCGCGTGGTGATCTCCGACTTCGGCAACAACAACGGCCTGATCCTGGGGCCGCAGGTCGCCGACTGGACCACGCTGGACGAATCCGCGCTGCTGGCGGAAACCTTGATCGAGGGCCAACGCGTCGGCAGCGGCGGTGCCACCCTGTTGCCGGGGGGGCTGCGCACCGCGTTCGCGTTCGCGCTGGCGCGCTCGGCGCGGCGCGGCCGGCCGCTCAGGCGCGGCGACCTGATCGCCACCGGCAATGCCACCGGCATCCACGACATCGCCATCGGCCAGCACGCGACGATCCGTTTCGACGGCTATGGCGAACTTCATTGCAGGGCGGTCGCGGCCTGAGCCGCGGCACGCCGACGACGCGCGGGAGGGCGCAGCATGATCACTCGTAGAGGTTTCCTGGGAGCAGGCCTGGCCGCGGCCGCGGCGGCGCCGCTGGGCACGCTGGCGCAGGCCGGCGGCGGCGGCCGGCTGCTCACCGCCACCGACGTGCACGTGGCCGACTATCCCACCGTGGAGGCGGTGCGCTGGTTCGGGCAGACCCTGGAGCGGCAGACCGGCGGGCGGCTGAAGCTGCGCCAGTACCACTCCGGCCAGCTCGGCCGCGAAGCCGAGGCGATCGACATGGCCCGCTTCGGCGCCATCGACATCACCCGGGTCTATTCCGGCGCGCTCAACAACACCTTCCCGCTGACCCAGGCGCTGTGCCTGCCGTACGTGTTCGATTCGGTGCCGCACCTGCGCCGCGCGATCGACGGCCATGTCGGCGACAGCATCCTGGCCAGTTTCGAGCAGCGCGACCTGGTCGGCCTGGCCATCTACGATTCCGGCGCGCGCTGCTTCTACAACACCAAGCATCCGCTGCAGCGGCCCGAAGACCTGCACGGCCTGAAATTGCGCGTGGCCTCGTCGGACATCTTCCTCAAGCTGATGCGCATGCTCGGCGCCAATCCGACGCCGATGTCGCTGGGCGAGACCTTCTCGGCGATGGAGACGCACATGATCGACGGCGCCGAGAACAACATGCGCAGCTTCCAGTCCAGCCGCCATTTCGAGGCGGCGCGCTACTGGTCGCAGAGCGAGCATTCCTACGCGCCGGACGTGCTGGTGATGTCGCGCAACAGCTTCCAGGCGCTGTCGCCCGGCGACCGCGCGCTGGTGGTGGAGACCGCGCGGCAATCGGTGGCGGTGATGCGCCGACTGTGGGACGCGTCCGAGACGCAGGCGCGCCAGGAAGTGATCGATTACGGCGTGGAGGTCAACGAGGTCGACATGCCCGCCTTCCGCAAGGCCGCCGCACCGCTGCTGGCCGAATACCGGCGGCAGCCGGAGATCGAAGCCCTGTACCGCCGCATCCGCGATTTCGCCTGAGGCCATGCCGATGACCGACCCCGCCATTGCCGTCCCGGTGGCGCCGCTGCAGCGGCTGCTGGACCGGATTTCCAACCTCGCCATCGGCGTCGCCGCCGCCGCCCTGCTCGGGCTGGTGGTGGTGCAGGGCTGGCAGGTGTTCACCCGCTACGTGCTCAACGATTCGCCGAGCTGGACCGAGCCGGTGACGCTGCTGCTGCTGAGCACCGCGATGAGCATGGCCGCCGCCGCCGGCGTGCATACCCGGCGCCACTTCGGCTTCTTCCTGCTGGCCGAGAAGATGCACGCCCACGTGCGCCGCGCGATCGACCTGATCCGCCCGCTGATGATCGTCGCCATCGGCCTGGTCATCGCCTGGTGGGGCGGCGTGCTGCTGCTGGACGGGCTGGACATCAAGATGGCCGGCGCCGCGCTGCCGCAGAGCATCAACTACCTGCCGTTGTCGATCGGCGGCGCGCTGATGAGCGTGTTCGCGCTGTACCAGGCGTGGCAGGTGCTGCGCCCGGCCACCGCTGAAGGAGTGAACTGATCCATGGCCATTGCAATCCTGCTCGGGCTGTTCGTGCTGCTGCTGCTGATCGGCGTGCCGGTGGCCTATGCGCTGGGCGCCGCGGCGCTGGCGACCATCTTCTACCTGGACCTGCCGGCGATCGTGCTGGTGCAGCAGATCTCCGCCGGTAGCGGCTCGGCGTCGCTGATCGCCATTCCGTTGTTCATCTTCGCCGGCGAACTGATGCTGCGCGGCGGCATCTCCGAACGCCTGATCGCGCTGGCGTCCTCGCTGGTGGGGCGCATGCGCGGCGGCCTGGGCCAGGTCAGCGTGCTGTCCTCGCTGTTCTTCGGCGGCGTGTCCGGCTCGGCCATCGCCGACGTGTCGGCGGTCGGCGGCACGATGATCCCGCAGATGATCAAGCGCGGCTACGACCGCGACTACGCGGTCAACGTGAGCATGACCGCGGCGCTGGTGGCGCTGCTGGTGCCGCCCTCGCACAACCTGATCCTGTTCTCGGCCGCGGCCGGCGGCGGCCTGTCGATCGCCGACCTGTTCGCGGCCGGCATCTTCCCGGCGCTGCTGATGACCGTGGCGATGATGATCACCGGCTATGCGGTGGCGCGCCATCGCGGCTACGGCACCGAGCCGTTCCCGGGCTGGCGCGCGGTGGCGCTGCGCCTGATCGGCGCGCTGCCCGGGCTGGGCCTGGTCGCGTTGATCTTCGTCGGCATCCGCGCCGGCATCTTCACCGCGGTGGAGAGCGCCGCGATCGCGGTGGTGTACGCGCTGATCGTCACCGCGGTGCTGTACCGGCAGCTGCGCTGGGCCGAGTTCTTCGCCGCGGTCACGCACGCATCGCGCACCA
Organism: Xanthomonas sp. DAR 80977; assembly: GCF_041240605.1. Classification (NCBI taxonomy): domain Bacteria; kingdom Pseudomonadati; phylum Pseudomonadota; class Gammaproteobacteria; order Lysobacterales; family Lysobacteraceae; genus Xanthomonas; species Xanthomonas bundabergensis. The sequence continues at coordinate 90,088 of NZ_CP162487.1, forward strand.
CCGGCGTGATCCTGTTCGTGATCGCCACCGCGGCGGTGTTCGGCTGGCTGCTGGCCTACCTGCAGGTGCCGGCGGCGGCGGTGAAGTTCCTGCAGTCGATCGCCGACAGCAAGAACACCGTGCTGCTGATGATCGTGGTGATGCTGCTGCTGCTGGGCATGTTCATGGACCTGGCGCCGAAGATCCTGATCTGCACGCCGATCTTCCTGCCGGTGGTGAAGGCCTACGGCATCGACCCGATCCATTTCGGCCTGGTGATGGTGCTGGCCGGCGGTATCGGCCTGATCACCCCGCCGATCGGCTCGGTGCTGTTCATCGGCACCTCGATCGGCCAGATCACCATCGCCCAGAGCATGCGCACGATCTGGCCGTTCTGGCTGGCGGCGCTGTGCGTGCTGCTGATCGTGGCGTTCTTCCCGGAGCTGTCGCTGTGGCTGCCGCGCGCACTGCGCGCCTGATGCGCCGCGCCGCATGCCGCCGCTGCGGCACGAACAAGGAGTGCACCGCATGACCTCGCATACCGTCTCCTCCCGTCTGCGCTGGCTGCTGCTGGCCGGCCTGCTCGCCGCCAGCACGCTGGCCGCGGCGGCCGACTGGAAGCGCGGCATCGAGCACCAGCGCATCGCCGACCAGGGCGACGGCCGCTTCCTCAATCCGGTACTGGCCGGCGACCACCCCGATCCCTCGGTGCTCAAGGACGGCGACGACTACTACCTCACCCTGTCCTCGTTCGATGCCTACCCCGGCCTGCCGATCTGGCACTCGCGCGACTTGGTCAACTGGCAGCCGCTGGGCCACGCCATCCGCGAGAACGTCGGCGCGATCTGGGCGCCGGACCTGGTCAAGCACGGCACGCGCTACTACATCTATTTCCCGGCGCGGCGCGGCGAGCAGGGCCAGCGCAGCAACTTCGTGGTCTGGGCGGATAACATCAAAGGCCCATGGAGCGCGCCGATCGACATCGGCCTGGGCAAGTACATCGACCCCGGCCACGCGGTGGGCGAGGACGGCAAGCGCTACCTGTTCCTGAGCGGCGGCGACTACGTGCAGCTGTCCGACGACGGGCTGCAGGTGATCGGCACGCCCAAACACGTCTACGACGGCTGGACATACCCGGAAAGCTGGGACGTGGAGGCCTATGCGCAGGAAGGGCCGAAGATCACCCGCCACAACGGCTGGTACTACATGACCACGGCAGTGGGCGGCACCGCCGGCCCGCCCACCGGGCACATGGTGATCACCGCGCGCTCGCGCTCGATCCACGGGCCGTGGCGCAACGCGCCGAACAATCCGATCACCCGCACCCGAAGCGCGGCCGAACCCTGGTGGTCGCGCGGCCATGCCACCCTGGTGGAAGGCACCGACGGGCGCTGGTGGATGCTCTACCACGGCTACGAGAACGGCTACTGGACGCTGGGCCGGCAGGCGCTGCTGGATCCGATCGAATGGACCGCCGACGGCTGGTTCGTGGCCAAGGGCGGCGACCTCGGCACGCCGTTGAAGAAACCCAGCGGGCAGGCGCTGCCGCACGGCCTGGCGCTGTCGGACGATTTCCGCGGCGGCCGGCTCGGCCCGCAGTGGGCGTTCTTCAACCCGGGCCGCGACGAAGATCGGCGCCTGTCCTTCGGCGACGGCACGCTCAGCGTGCAGGGCAAGGGCCGCGCGCCGCGCGACAGTTCGCCGCTGACCGTGATCGCCACCGACCGGGCCTACGAGTTCGAGGTGGAGATGGAGATCGAACCCGGCGCGCAGGGCGGCGCGTTGCTGTTCTACAGCGAGCGCCTGTACGCCGGGGTGGGCAGCAACGGCGACGCCTTGGTCATGCACCGCTATGGCGAGGAGCGCCCGGCGCAGCTGGCGCCCAGCGCCACCGGCGGCCGGCTGTGGCTGCGGGTGCGCAACGACCGCCACATCGTCACCATCCACAGCAGCCGCGACGGCAGCACCTGGACCAAGTACCCGGTGCAGATGGAAGTGTCCGGCTACCACCACAACGTCGCCGGCAAGTTCCTGGCGCTGAAGCCGGCGCTGTACGCCGCCGGAAATGGAAAGGTGCATTTCCGCCAATTCCGCTACCGCGCGCTGGAGTGAACATGACTACCGGTAGAATCCGACCTCTTCCGTCCGGTTTTCCGTCCATGGCGCCGAGCAAACCCACTTCCGCCGATGTCTCCGCCTCCGTCCACGGCAAGGCGGCGACGATCAACGACATCGCGCGCCTGTCCGGGGTGTCGAAGAAGACCGTCTCGCGGATCATCAACAACTCGCCGCTGGTGCGCAAAGACACCCGCGAGAAGGTCGAGGCGCTGATGCGCGAGGTCGGCTACGCGCCGGACCCGCTGGCGCGCGGGCTGGCGTTCCGGCGTTCGTTCCTGATCGGCATGGTCTACGACAACCCGACCGCGCAGTACATCGTGGACATGCAGTACGGCGCGCTGGACGCGCTGCGCGGCTCCAGCTTCGAACTGGTGGTGCACCCCTGCGACAGCCGCAGCCCCGGCTACATCGAGGGCGTGCGCCGGTTCGTGCAGCAGCAGAAGCTGCACGGGGTGATCCTGGTGCCGCGCGCCTCCGAAGACCAGGCGCTGGCGGACATGCTCGCCGGCATCGGCGTGCGCTACACCCGCATCGCCTCGCTGCCGCTGGACGACACCTCGCAGATGGTGGTCACCCACGACCGCGACGGCGCCGCCGAGGCCGCCGACTACCTGCTGTCGCTGGGCCACCGCGAGATCGCGTTGATCACCGGTCCCAGCGCCTACCGCTCCGCGCACGAGCGCACCGCCGGCTTCATCGACGCGCTGACCCGGCGCGGCATCGAACTGCCGCCGGAGCGCATCGTCGAGGCCGGCTACACCTTCGAATCCGGCGTGGCCGCGGCCGAGAAACTGCTGCTCGGCAAGCAGCGCCCGAGCGCGATCTTCACCGGCAACGACGAGATGGCGGCCGGCGTGTACAAGGTCGCGCTGCGCGCCGGCATCAACATCCCGCGCCAGCTGTCGATCATCGGCTACGACGACAGCCCGCTGGCCTCGCGCCTGTGGCCGTCGCTGACCTCGGTGCGCCGCCACACCCGCGACACCGGCCGCACCGCCGCGGCGATGCTGATCCAGCCCGAAGGCACCCCGGCACTGGCGATCGCCAGCGTCCGCCCGCACCTGATCGTGCGCGACTCCTGCCAGCCGCCGGAAGACTGAGCGCGGCAACTGTCCGCTGCGCGGGCAGTTGCCCCCAAGGTTCTGCTTTGCAGAACCTTGGGCCCCGGCGCCGAGCCTGCCGAATCCCCGCGCCTTCGGCGCGCCCCCTTTACCAAAGGGGGCTTTGCTCCAGACGGGATGCGGCAACCGTCCAAGAAGATCCGCCTGCCCGATACATCGCCGTGTCCTGCAGTGCCAGCGGCGCGCGGCGCCGATTGCGCTTCCAAACTCTCCGCCGCTGGCCCCGAATCCCCAATCCCGAATCCCAGCCTTTCGTGCACTGCGCAATGACACCGGTTTACCAGAGTCGCTAGAATGCCCTCATGCGGGCTGCCGCGTGTCCCTGCTTGCCCCGGAGATCCCCATGTCCCTGTACTGCAAGACCCACTACGCCACCCATCCCGATGCCATCAAGGGCGCCAGCAACGACCAGCTGCGCGACCTCTACCTGCTCGACGGCCTGTTCGCCGACGACGCGGTCACGCTGAAGTACACCCACTACGAGCGCTTCGTGCTCGGCGGCGCCGCGCCGGTGAGCAAGCCGGTGGCGCTGCCGCAGCAGACCGAGCCGGCCTCCGCCGCCGGCCACCCGTTCCTGGAGCGCCGCGAGCTGGGCGTGATCAACGTCGGCGCCGGCAGCGGCACGGTGACCGTGGACGGCACCGCCTACACGCTGGGGCCGAAGGACGGGCTGTACGTGGCCATGGGCAGCAGCGACGTCAGCTTCGCTTCCGACGATGCGGCCAACCCGGCGCGGTTCTACCTGGCCTCGACCCCGGCGCATGCGCGCTTCCAGACCAAGCAGCTGTCGATCAAGGACGCGGTGGCGCTGGAGCGCGGCGCGCTGGAAACCAGCAACGAGCGCACCATCTACCAGTACATCGTGCCGGCCACCTGCCAGTCCTCGCAGCTGCTGCTGGGGCTGACCGTGCTCAAGCCGGGCAGCGTCTGGAACACCATGCCGCCGCACCTGCACGACCGCCGCAGCGAGGTGTACTTCTACTTCGACCTCGGCGCCAACGACCGCGTCTACCACTTCATGGGCGAACCCGAGGCGCAGCGCCACATCGTGATCCGCAACGACGAGGCGGTGGTGTCGCCGCCGTGGTCGATCCACATGGGCGCCGGCACCAGCAACTACGCCTTCATCTGGGCGATGGGCGGCGAGAACCTGGACTACACCGACATGCACGTGCTGGACATCTGCCAGCTCAAGTAAGCCGCCGCGCGCGCCATGCGCGCCGCCCCCCACCGTATCCGCAGCATCCTAGGGAGCACCCGCAATGACGAACCCGTTCAGTCTCGAAGGCAAGGTCGCACTGGTCACCGGCGCCAATACCGGCCTGGGCCAGGGCATCGCCCTGGCGCTGGCGCAGGCCGGCGCCGACATCGCCGCCGCCGGCATCCAGGCGCCGACCGAGACCGAAGAAAAGGTCAAGGCGCTGGGCCGCCGCTTCGTCGCCATCGAGGCCAACCTGATCAGCATCGAGCCGGTGCAGCGCGTGCTCGACGAGACCCTGGCCGGGCTCGGCCGCCTCGACATCCTGGTCAACAACGCCGGGCTGATCCGCCGCGCCGATGCGGTGGACTTCAGCGAGCAGGACTGGGACGACGTGATGAACGTCAACATCAAGTCCGCGTTCTTCATGTCGCAGGCCGCCGGCCGCCACTTCATCGCGCAGGGCAGCGGCAAGATCATCAACATCGCCTCGATGCTGTCGTTCCAGGGCGGCATCCGCGTGCCCTCCTACACCGCCAGCAAGTCCGGCATCGCCGGCATCACCCGCCTGCTGGCCAACGAGTGGGGCGCCAAGGGCCTGAACATCAACGCCATCGCGCCCGGCTACATGGCCACCGACAACACTGCGCAGCTGCGTGCCGACGCGGCGCGCAACCAGTCGATCCTGGAACGCATCCCGGCCGGGCGCTGGGGCGTGCCGGAAGACCTGGGCGGCACCGCGGTGTTCCTGGCCAGCAGCGCCTCGGACTACGTCAACGGCACCATCATCCCGGTCGACGGCGGCTGGCTGGCGCGCTGACACCGCACGTGTTGGCTGCAGAAGCGGCACTTTTCCCATCGGGACCATGGCCCCCTTTGCGGGGGAAGGTGCCCGCAGGGCGGATGAGGGTCGGCCCGCACGCACACCAACCAGATGCAAATGAAGGTCGGCACCACACGCACCGCATCGATCACACCCAACACCCTTTCCCCCGCAATCGGAGACACCCATGAAAATCGCACTGATGAATGAGTTCAGCCAGGCCGGCAAGAACCCGGCGATCCTGCAGCAGCTCAACGACGTGGCCGGCGAGCAGGGCCACAGCGTGTTCAACGTCGGCATGGACGGCGACAACGACCATCGCCTGACCTACATCCACCTGGGCATCGTCGCCAGCCTGCTGCTGAATTCCAAGGCGGTGGATTTCGTCGTCGCCGGCTGCGGCACCGGCCAGGGCGCGATGATGTCGCTCAACGCCTACCCGGGCGTGTTCTGCGGCTACTGCATCGAGCCGACCGACGCCTACCTGTTCGCCCAGGTCAACAACGGCAACGCGCTGGCGCTGGCCTTCGCCAAGGGCTACGGCTGGGGCGCGGAGATCAACGTGCGCTACATCTTCGAGAAGGCCTTCAGCGGCGAGCGCGGCATGGGCTATCCGGCCGAGCGCCGCGAATCGCAGCAGGCCAATGCCGGCATCCTGGCGCAGGTCAAGCAGGCAACCGCCAAGTCCTACCTGGACGGCCTGCGCGCGCTGGATCCGGAGCTGGTCAAGCAGGCGGTCGGCGGCGAGCGCTTCCAGCAGTGCTTCTTCGACAACGCGCAGGATGCGCAGATCCGCGCCTTCGTCGCCGGCGTGCTGGGCAAGCCCGAAGCCGCGGCGGCCTGACCGCATCGAGCCCCTTTCCCGCGGGAGAGGGGTTGGGGTGAGGGCCTAACGGTTCGACCAACCCGCACCGCGCTTTCCTGTCGCCTCGCCCCGCCCGCCGTGACAGCGGTGGCGGCGCAAGCGCGGACACCGCACCGGAGCCCAGCATGCGCCTGCTCTTGTCCGTATTGCTGTCGCTCGGCGCAGGAATCGCCTGCGCCGAGCCGCAACGCGTGTTCATCGCCGGCGACTCCACCGCCGCCGACTACGGCCCCGAGCGCGCGCCGCAGGCTGGTTGGGGCCAGGCGCTGCAGAGCTACCTGGATCCGGCCGCCTGGCAGGTGCGCAACCACGCCAAGGGCGGGCGCAGCGCGCGCAGCTTCATCGCCGAAGGCCGCCTCGACGCGATCGCCAGGGACCTGCGCCGCGGCGACGTGCTGCTGATCCAGTTCGGCCACAACGACGCCAAGGTCGAAGACCCCAGCCGCTACGACGATCCGCAGCAGGCCTACCCGCAATTCCTGTCGCGCTACGTGGCGCTGGCCCGCGACAAGGGCGCCACGCCGATCCTGCTCACCCCGGCCGCGCGCCTGCTCTACGACTTCGGCTCGCTGCTCGACACGCATGGGCTCTACACCCAGGCGGTGCAGCGCCTGGCCGCCGAGCAGCAGGTGCCGCTGATCGATCTCAACGCCAGCAGCAGCGCCTGGATCCGCGCGCTGGGCGAACAGGCGGCCAGGCCGTACTTCCTGTTCGTGCCGGAACAGGGCAAGGCCGACGGTACCCATTTCAGCCACGCCGGCGCGGCCGCGGTGGCCTGCCTGGTGGTGCGCGACTGGGCGGCGCTGCAGCCGGCGCTGCAGACGCAGCTGCGCCGCGACATCGACTGCGGCATGCCGGCGGGCGCCGCCGTGCCGGCGCCGCATGCCCCGGCGACGCAAGCGACACCGTCGACGGCGCTGGTGATGCAGGAGCGCGACCTCGCCCGAACGCAACCCGGCCCGCACGGCGGCCCCGGCCAGACCACCGCCTATCCGTTCTTCGCCGATGCGCAGGGATTGGCATTCGTGCTGCGCAAGCGCGTGCTGCACAAGGGCGCCGGCATCGGCCTGCACCTGCACGACAAGGACGAGATCTACTACATCGTCAGCGGGCACGGCCTGTACGCGCTGGACGGCACGCAATACGCGGTCGGCCCCGGCCATGCGCTGCTGATTCGGCCGGGCAGCACGCACGCGCTGCAGCAGGTGGGCGAGGACGACCTGGTGGTGATGGTGGCGTATCCGGCCGCGCCGCAGCCCTGAATCGCGCGCGCCGCGGCGGTTTCGTCGCGCCATTGGCCCGCTTCGTCGCAGCGCGGTGGCGCAGCGGCGATGCCGCCCCCTAACATCCGGTCCGGCGTCACGACCCGCGTGGCGGAAGGATCGGGACGATGCGCAAGGCTAGAAGGAGGGCGGCAGCGATGGCGATGGTGCTCGGGCTGCTGTGTGGCCAGGCCGCAGCCGGCGAACAGGACCCGGCGCCGATGGCCGCCGAACGACTGGACCGGGTCATCGAGCAGCGGATGCGCGAGGGCGGCATGGTCGGCGTCGGCGCGGCGATCATCGTCGACAAGCGCCTGCTGTGGACGAAAGGCTATGGCTTCGCCGATCGCGAGCGCGCGATCGCATTCACGCCGGACACGGTGATGAACATCGGCTCGATCAGCAAGACCGTCACCGGCGCGGCGCTGATGCGCGCGGTGCAGGACGGCAAGCTGTCGCTGGATGCGGACATCAACACCTACCTGCCGTTCGAGGTGCGCAACCCGTCGTTTCCGGATGTGCCGATCACGCTCAGGCAACTCGCCACCCACACCTCCTCGATCGCCGATCGTTGGGCGGTCTACGAGCGCACCTATCACTACGGCGGCGATTCGCCGGAGTCGCTGGCGAGCTTCCTGACGGACTACTTCACCCCGGGCCGGCCACGCTATGCGCAGGACAACTTCGTGCAGGCCAGGCCGGGCACGCACCGCGAATACTCCAACATCGGCGCCGGGCTGGCGGGCTACATCGTCGAGCGCGCGGTCGGCGAACGGCTCGACGTCTACACCCGGCAACACATCTTCGCGCCGCTGGGCATGCGCAACACGGCCTGGTTCCTGTCCGACGTGCCAGAACAGCGCCACGCACGCTTGTATGTCGCGCAGAACGGGCTATCGATCCCGATCCCGCTGTACGGCGGCACCACCTATCCGGACGGCGGCGTGCGCACCTCGGTGGCGGACCTGTCCCGGTTCTTCCTCGCCCTGCTCAACGACGGCGCCTACGATGGCGCGCGGATCCTGCAGCGGCGCTCGGTGCGGGAGATGCTGCGCTTCCAGTACACCGCGGCCAACAAGCCGGACAACGTGGCGCTGGACGAGAAGAACTCCGGCATCTTCTGGTCGACCAAGTTCGACGTGACCCGCATCGGCCACGGCGGATCCGATCCCGGGGTGAAGACGGAGATGCTGAGCGATCTGGACAAGCGGATCGGGGTGATCGTGTTCACCAACACGTCGCTGGGCGACGAACAGATGTCCGTGTACACCGCGATCATCGAGGCGCTGTGGGCGCGCGCGCTGACGCTGGAGCACGAGCGCACGCAACGGCGCTGAGCGCGCGCATGTCGCCGCCGTACATGGCGTCGCGGCCAACGCGGCACCGCGAAGACGGGACCGGCCGCGGCAGGCATCGGCGTCTGCGCCGCACGATCTCAGGGTCTGGCCGAGTGGCAGGGGCGCGGTCGGCGCCTAGTGTCGCAGTCGCCGCGCACCGCGGCCGCACCGCGGCTGCATCCGCGCAGCGCCCCTTTGCCGACAACAGGAAAACGCCATGAACACGTCCATCCGCCGCACGTCCTTCTATGCCGCCTGCCTGCTGGTGCAGGGCCTGGTGCTCGCCCCGCAAGCACGGGCCAACAGCGCCTGGAATCTCGAATTCGCATTCGACGGCCCCGGCGCGCGGCCATCGGTGGCGACGCTGAGGAACTACATCCTGGCCTGCGTTCCGGCGCGCAGCGTGGTCAATGCGCCGCTGCCCGGGACCGCGTCGGGGCCGTTCGCGCTGACCACGCCGCCGATCAATGGGCGCGAACTGACCGATGCCGCCGTCTACACCTACTTGAACGGCTGCAACCGGAAACCGGCCAGCGTCACCGGCATCGCGGTCCTGGGCGACGACTGAGCCCGCACGTCGGCAGCGCACGCCCCGGCTGCGCTGCCCGCTGCGACATCACACGTCGCCGTCGCGGCTCCAGCCCTCGCCGCTGCCGCGCTGGTACACGCGGTCCCCGGCCCGCACGTCGCCGGCGGCGACGTGCTCCTGGCCGGCCAGCTGCGCGTAGAGCGGGGTGAAGTCCGGCGCCGTCGCCTGCATCAACTGCTCGAAGCTGTCGATGACGAAGTAGGTCTTCTGGTAGCTGTCGATGCGGTAGCGGGTGCGCATGATCCGCGCCAGGTCGAAGCCGATGCGGTTGGGCGCGGCCGATTCCAGCGCGTACAGCGATTCGCCCTTGGACGAGACGATGCCGGCGCCGAAGATGCGCAGGCCATCGGCGCTGGCGATCAACCCGAATTCCACCGTGTACCAGTACAGGCGGGTGAGGTTCTGCAGCGCCTCCGGGCCGATGCCGTGCGCCTTCACCCCGCCGCGTCCGTAGGCCTGCATGTAGTCGGCGAACAGCGGGTTCATCAGCAGCGGCACGTGGCCGAACAGGTCGTGGAACAGGTCTGGTTCGGCGATGTAGTCGATCTGCTCGGGGCGGCGGATCCACCAGGTCACCGGGAAGCGGCGGTTGGCCAGGTGGTCGAAGAAATCCAGCTCCGGCAGCAGGCCTTCGACCCCGACCAGGGTCCAGCCGGTGGCCGCGCCCAGCACCTCGTTGAGCTGCTCGAAGCGCGGGATCGCCTGCGGGTTCATGCCCATCGCGTCCTGCGCCTGCAGGAATTCGTCGCAGGCGCGGCCGACCAGCAGTTCGCGCTGGCGCCGGTACAGGGTGCCCCAGGTGGCATGGTCGTCGGCGCTGTAGCTGTCCCACGGCTGCGCGACCACGGCGGTGGTGTAGACCGGCACATAGCCCTTGTCGGTCTGCTGGTGTTCGACGCGGCGCGGTGCGGTGTCCATGGTCGGCGCTCCGGAGGGGAATGACCACGATGGTAGGCGCCAAGCCACGCAATGGGCTTGCGAAGTTGCGCGATTCCGGCCGCTGGGCGCAAGATCGTTGCGTCGAATCAATGTTGCAGAGCAATAAATGACCGAATCGGCCCTGTTCGACCGCACCGACCTGCGCCTGCTGGCCCTGCTGCAGCGGCAGGGCCGCGCCAGCAACGCCGAGTTGGCCGCGCAGGTGAACCTGTCGCCGTCGGCCTGCCTGCGCCGGGTGCAGCGGCTGGAGGCCGAGGGCGTGGTCGCCGGCTACGCGGCGCGGCTGGTGCCCGGCGCGATCGGCCTGGGCCTGCAGGCCTTCGTGCGCGTGCAGCTGGAAAAGCATGGACAGAGCGGCATCGCCCATTTCGCCGACAGCGTGCAGGGCTGGGACGAAGTGGTCGCCTGCCATGCGCTGACCGGCGACATGGACTACCTGTTGCACGTCTACGTGCGCGACCTGACCCACTTCTCCGCGTTCCTGCTGGACAAGCTGCTCAATGCCGCCGGCGTGGCCGACGTCAATTCCAGCTTCGTGCTGCGCACGGTCAAGGACTTCGCCGGCCTGCCGCTGCCGCGCGGCTGAGCCCGTCCGGGCGGCGGCGATCCGTGTCGAAGTGTGACAGCGCTTGTTAAGTTGTTGCTAACGATTTACATTTGCGTCCGCGACGGCCGCAACCGGCCCAGCGCCTCCCGCTCGATCCCGCCAGCCCCGACCCTGGGCCAGCCATGCCGGATATCCGTGCCGTGGAGCCCGTCTGCGCCCGTTCGTTTCCCCTCCCCCTCCCGGTGGCGCGCCAGCGCTGGTGCCGCCGCCCAACGACGACGCCGATTCCATGACCCGCTCCGTTCCGCGCCACCTGCTGCACCTCGCCCTGCTGTCCGTCCTGTCCGCTGCCGCCGTGCCGCTGCGCGCCGCCGAGGCCGACGCCAGTCAGCCCACCACGCTGGACAAGGTCGAGGTCAGCGGCAGCCCCTCGCGCGCGCAGCCGTCGACCACCACGCGGCTGCCGCTGACGCTGCAGGAGACACCGCAGTCGGTCAGCGTGCTCGGGCTGCAGCGGCTGGAAGAGGAATCGCTGTTCAGCATCAACGACGTGATGCGCAACGTCACCGGCGTCAACGTGTCCTTCTACGACACGCAGCGCCCGCTGTACTTCGCGCGCGGCTTCCAGATCACCGATTTCCAGGTCGACGGCCTGCCCACCTACAGCGGCTCCACCAACCAGGAATACGACATGGTCTTCTACGACCGCGTCGAGGTGATCCGCGGCGCCAACGGCCTGCTCAGCGGCGCGGGCATTCCCTCGGCCACGGTCAACATGCTGCGCAAGCGCCCCGGCAAGACCTTCGATGCGTCGTTCGCGGCCACCGCCGGCAGCTGGGACTTCCGCCGCACCCAGGCCGACGTGACCGCGCCGCTCAGCGACGATGGCCGCTTCCGCAGCCGCTTCGTCGCCGCCTGGCAGGACCGCGACTACTACTACGACCACTACCGCGAGCAGAAGATGTCGGGCATGGCGGTGCTGGAAGGCGACCTGACCGAGTCCACCACGGTGACCGTCGGCTACCAGCGCCAGGACAACGACCCGGTCGGCTCGACCTGGGGCACGGTGCCGTACTTCGCCGCCGATGGCTCCTTCGCCGACCTGCCCAGCTCGACCAACCTGGCGCCGAAGTGGGCGTACTGGAAGCGCGACACGCATACCGCCTTCGCCAACCTGGAGCAACGCTTCGGCGAGGACTGGTTGCTGAAGGTCAACGTCGCCCGCACCGAGGGCGACGTGCGCAACCTGCGCGTGTACGGCAGCGGCTACCCGGACACGCGCGACGGCAGCGGCATCTACCTGCGCGCCGCCGCCGGCGAGACCGCGGACAGGCGCGACGGCGCGGACGTGTACCTGTCCGGCACGTTCCCGCTGTTCGGCCGCGACCACGATCTGGTCGTCGGCGGCAGCTGGCAGGACCTGCAGTCGACCACCTCCACCCTGGCGCTGCGCTATCCCGGCGACTGGGCCACCTGCGGGCGCGAGCGCTGCTATTACATCCCCAACGTCTACGACTGGGACGGCGACATTTCCGAGATCACCTACGCGCGCACCGGCGCCTCGCGCGTGGCCCGCACCACCCAGCGCGGCGTGTACGCATCCACCCGCCTGCGCCTGGCCGAGCCGCTGTCGCTGATCGCCGGCGCGCGGCTGAGTTCGTGGACGACGCGCACGCACAACTTCAACGCCAGCGGCGTCTACACCGGCACCAGCGGGCGCTACCGGGTCAGCGACGAAGTGACGCCATACGTCGGCCTGGTCTACACGCTCACCCCGGACATCTCCGCCTACGCCAGCTACACCGAGATCTTCAATCCGCAGAACTACAAGGACAAGGACAACAACCTGCTGGCGCCGGTGCAGGGGTCCAACCGCGAAGCGGGCCTCAAGGCCACGCTGTTCGGCGGCCGCGCGCTGCTCGGCGCCGCATTGTTCGAGGCGCGGCAGGACAACTACGCGGTGCGCGACATGAGCCAGCCGGAGGCCTCGCTGCCCGACGGCAGTTCGGCCTACATCGGCGTCGACGGCACCAAGAGCCGCGGCTGGGAACTGGACTTCAATGGCGAGCTGCGCCCGGGCTGGACGCTCAACGCCGGCTACACCCGCGCCAAGGTCACCCGCGCGCCCACCGACGCGATCTACGCCAACCTGCCGGAGGACTACCTGCAGCTGTCCACCCAGGTGCGCCTGCCGGGCGCCTGGCAGCGCCTGAGCATCGGCGGCGGGCTCAGCTGGCAGAGCGCGGTGCGCGGCTACAACATCCCGCGCCCGGTCGGCGGCGGCAGCGGCGCCGAGACCGCGGTCACCGTGGTGCAGGACGCGTACACGCTGGTGCACCTCAACGCGAACTACCAGCTGAGCGCGCAGTGGACCGCGACGCTGGCGGTACGCAATGCGCTGGACAAGAAGTACTGGGCGAATCTGGATTACCAGAACTACGGCGAGCCGCGTTTCGTCAGCTTCACCCTGCGCTGGCGTTACTGAGGATCGGCACGGCGGCGGCGGTTCCCTTCTCTCTGCGGGAGAAGGTGCCCCGAAGGGGCGGATGAGGGGACGGGCGTAAGCCTCGTGCACCCCAAACTCCGCGAGATGCCTCGCGCCTTACCCTCACCCCAACCCCTCTCCCGGTGGGAGAGGGGCTAGCTCACTCCTGCTTCTTGCACGGATCGTCGCGGCCGATCAGGCGGCCCAGGCGCGAGCGCGGCTCGCACGGCGGCGGCGCCGGTTGCGCGGCCTTGGCCGCGGCCGCGGCGGCCGCCGCGCGCTGTTGCTGCAGCTGCGCCAGCTTGGCCTTGATCTGCGGCATCGCCGCCAGCGCGGCCTTCTCGCCTTCCAGGATGGCGGCGTTGCGCTGGGCGAAATCGGCGGCGCCGATGTCGTTGACCTTGGGCCGGATCACGATGTCGGCGCGCGCCAATTCCTGCTGGCCCAGGCGCTGGCCCATGATCGCGATCGACTGGTTGACGATGCCGAGCATGCCGGCCGGGTTCTTGCCGCTGGCCTTGCTGGAGATGTCCACCGCGACCACGAAGTCGGCGCCGAGCTGGCGCGCGGCGTCCACCGGCACCGGGCTGACCACGCCGCCGTCGACGTAGTGGAACTTGCCGATGGTCACCGGTTCGAACACGCCGGGGATGCTGCTCGAGGCGCGCACTGCCTGGCCGGCGTTGCCGCGCACGAACACGGTGCGCTCGCCATCTTCCAGGCGCGTGGACACCGCGGCGAAGGGCTTGCCGAGCTTCTCGATCGGGCGGTTCTTGAGCTGCGCGTTGACGTAGTCCTGCAGCGCCTGGCCCTGCACCAGGCCGCCGGAGAACAGGCGCATGTCGCGGATGCTGCTCTCGTCCAGCGCCACCGCGGCCTGCTGCATCTGGAACGCGTCCATGCCGCTGGCGTACAGCGCGCCGACCACGCTGCCGGCGCTGGTGCCGGACACCACCACCGGCTCCAGCCCGTTGGCTTGCAGCATCTTGATCACGCCGATATGGGCGAAGCCCTTGGCCGCGCCGCCGCCCAGGGCGATGCCGATGCGCAGCGGCTTGGCCGCGGCGGTCGGCGCCGGGCCCACCACCACCGGTGCCGGCGGCGCCGGCTTGGGCTCGCCGCCGCATGCCGCGAGCAGGCCGAACAGGAACAGGGACAGGAGCAGGCGCGGGGAACGGAAGGCGGTCATGGGTGCGGCGTCGAGGAAGGAGAGGGCGGAGCCGGCGCGAGCATACCGGGATCGGCCTGCACCGCCCACGACCGGAGGTCATGCAGTGGCCTGCGCCGGCGCGGCGCACCGCGGCTGGCGAACGCCACGCCGCCGTGTGCGGGGGAGCCACGCGGCTTGCGCAATCTGGTCGTGGATGCAGCGGGCGGTGCGGCGCCTTGCTTCCAGTTCTGCGGGACGCGTCGCGACGGACCCTCACCCCAACCCCTCTCCCGAGGGGAGAGGGGCCAAGGCGGGCTGCGGCTGTTCCCTGCGTCCGTCGGGATCATGGCCCACTTGGTGGAAGGTCGCTCGCAGTCGCGGCGATGGCGCACGCCATGGCAGCTGCCGCCCGCACCGGCCGCCATCGCCGCGACTGCGGCAACGCCGGCCACGCAGCCGCCTCAGAAGTTGTTGTCGCCGTCCAGGATCCGGCCCAGGCCGCCGAGCACCGAGCCTTCGCCGCGGTTCTGCCCGCCGCCCTGCGGCGCGGCGGCGAACATGCGTCCGGCCAGGCGCGAGAACGGCAGCGACTGCAGCCACACCTTGCCCGGGCCGGTCAGCGTGGCCAGGAACATGCCTTCGCCGCCGAAGAACATGCTCTTGATGCCGCTGACCGCGCGCACGTCCATGTCCACGCTGGAGTGGAACGCGACCACGCAGCCGGTGTCCACGTCCAGGCGCTCGCCGGCGGCCAGCTCGCGCTCGACCACGCAGCCGCCGGCATGCACGAACACCCAGCCGTCGCCTTCCAGCTTCTGCATGATGAAGCCCTCGCCGCCGAACAGGCCGGTCATGATCTTGCGCTGGAAGTGGATGCCCAGCGAGACCCCGCGCGCGCCGGCCAGGAAGCTGTCCTTCTGGCAGATCAGGCGGCCGCCGTGCTGGTCCAGCTTCATCGCCAGCACCGTGCCGGGATACGGCGCGGCGAAGGCGACCTTGGCCTTGCCCTGGCCCTGGTGGGTGAACACGGTGGTGAACAGGCTCTCGCCGGTGACCAGGCGCTTGCCGGCGGAGAACAGCTTGCCCATCAGCCCGCCGCCCTGGCCGGAGCCGTCGCCGAACACGGTGTCCATCTGCACTACGGCGTCCTTGAACATCAGCGCGCCGGCCTCGGCGACCGCGCTCTCGCCCGGGTCCAGCTCGATCTCCACGAACTGCATTTCGTGGCCGACGATGCGGTAGTCGATGTCGTCGGCGCGGCCGCCGCCGGGCGGGGGCGGCAGGTCCGGCGGCAGGCCGGCGGCGCTCGCGCCGCGCAGTTCGTCGATCTGGTTGGCCGGCTTCCAGCCGCTCTGGCCCTGGCGCCAGGCCAGCGCGCTTGGGTTGTTGCGGGCGAAGGCGACGGCATCGGCGTCATCGAACGGGCCGGAGCGGGTCTGTTCGCTGCCGGTCAGGAAATACCACTGGGTCATGGCTGCAGGTCCTTGGCGGAAATCTGCGGCGAGTCTAGCCCGCCGCCGCGGTCGCTTCGCATCTGCCCAAAGGCATGGGGCCGGTTGTTCGCCGGATGTTTCCTGCAGGAGCGGCTTCGGTGGCGACGAACCGGGGTGGCGTGCCTGGAGCGAAACCCGTCGCGGCTGAAGCCGCTCCTACAACAGCGTGCGTACCGCTTGCGCCGATCCAGGCGCGCGCTTCTGTAGGAGCGGCTTCAGCCGCGACCGAACACCAGGCACGCGCGCGACCGCATCGCCTACAGCGCGCTCGCCGGCCGCACCTGCAGCGTCCTGGCTTCCGCGGCGCAGTCCTTGGCCGGTGTCAGGCCCTGCGCGCGCGCCGCGGCGATCTCCTTGCGCGCGCCCTGCAGGTCGGCACGGAACTGCGGGTTGTCCTGCAGCCTGGCGACCGTCGCCGCGCCGACGATGCGGCTGGCCAGCACGTCGCTCTGCCAGTGCACGTTGCAGACGATGCGGCTCTCGCCGTAGCTGCGGCCGCGCGCCATCAGCGCATCGGTGCGCGCCGGGTCGGCCTCGCTGAGCACCTGCGCCCAGGCCCAGCCGATGGAGGTGTGGCCGGACGGATAGGAACCGTTCGGGCGCAGCTCGGCCTCGTCGGCGGGCGTGCAGCTGGCCAGGCCGTTGTCCATGAACGGGCGCGGCACGTGGTAGTAGGCCTTGGCCTTCTCCGCGGCATCGCCGGCGTCCTCGGCCACGCGCTGCAGCAGCGTGTACAGGTGCGGGGTGCGCTCGGCGCTGACCTGGATGCCGAGCGGGCAGCTGAAATGGTTGGCGGCGCCGGGGAAGTGCAGTTCGGCGTCCTCGGCGGCCAGCGCGAAGCGCGGGCTGCCGCGCATCGCCAGCGCTTCCTTGTTCACCGCCTCGTCCAGCGCGCGCCCGGACGAACCCTTGGCCGGCGGCGGCGGCACCAGCAACAGGCTGTCGGGCAGTTGCGACGGGGTCAGGTAGCCAGTGGCCTTGGCCGCGGCCATCGGCGTGGCCGCCGGCGCGGCAGGCGGCTTGGCCTGCAGCAGGGACGGCGCGGCGATCGCGGCGGCCACGGCCAGGCCGAGGCCGGCGAGCAGGGGGAAACGGGGGGGGCGACGAACCATGGCGGGGATCCACTGCGGGGGAGACCGGCCATCTGAAGGCACAAATGTGACAGGGCGAGGCGCCATCGCGATCGCCGTACAGCTGGCGTCAGGCAATGCGGGTGCGGGGTGCGGGGTGCGGGGTGCGGCAGGGCAGTGCGCTGGCGGGCGAGGCCGGTGCGGATGCGGCAACGCGGTCCGTGTCTCGTTGCCGGTGACCCGTGGCTGGCGCCACCGGCCGTCTGCTACAGCGCGCCGGGCGGCCGCACCTGCAGCGTCTGCGCCTGCGCCGCGCAGTCCTGTTCCGGCGCCGCGCCCTGCGCCTGCGCGCGCGCGATCTCGCCGCGCGCCGCGTCCAGGTCGGCGCGGAACGCCGGGTCGGCATGCAGTCGCGCCACCGTCGCCGCGCCCATGAAACGGCCGGCCAGCACGTCGCTCTGCCAGTGCACGTTGCACACCAGCCGGCTCTCGCCGTAGTTGCGGCCGCGGACGATCAGGGCGTCGGCGCGCTCGGGTGCGATCTCGCCCAGGATCAGCGCCCAGGCCCAGCCGATGGCGCTGTGCCCGGAGGGATAGGAGCCGCTGTGGCGCAGCCCGTCCTCGTCCTCCGGGGTGCAGACGGGTTGCCGGTTGAGCATGAACGGTCGCGGCCGCCGGTACTGGTTCTTGGCCGCCTTGGTCGCGGCGCTGGCGTCGATGCGGCTGCGTTCCAGCAGGGCGTACAGGTGCGGGGTGCGCTGCGCATCGATGGCCACGCCCAGCGCGCAGGCGAACTGGCCGGCGCCGGCAGGGAAGTCCAGGTCGGCGTCGTGCGCCGCCTGTTGCCAGCGCGCGCTGCCGCGCAGCGCCAGCGCCTCGCGGTTGACCGCCTGGTCCAGCGCCAGCCCGGGCGAACCCTCGGCCGGCGGCGGCGGCAGCAGCTGCAGGCTGGCCGGGACCGCGGCGGGGGCGAGGTAGCCGACCGCCTTGCCCGGCTCGGCCGCGGCCATTGCCGGTGCCTGCGCCGGCGCGCGCGTGGCCGGCGTGCTGCACGCGGAGAGCGCGACCGCCAGCAAGGCAATGGCAGCAGAACGGAGACGGAAGGCGGGGAATGCGGACATGCGGCCTCGGGCGGTGCAACGGCGGATCGGCCAGTGTACGGCGCGCGCTGCAGGGCGGCAGGCTGCGCGGCGGCAGGTGGGGCGCAGGAGGCTCCGGGGCTGCCTGTCTTCTTTGATTCCTGGGTGACGACACTGTGGGAGCGACTTCAGTCGCGACAGGCTCTATCGGTAACGCCCGTCGCGACTGAAGTCGCTCCTGCAACAGCTCGAACGCCTGAATTGAAATGCGCTGACCGGGGTGGGCAGGCAGCGGCCTGCTGTGCCGCGAAGGCAACCCAGCCGGCGGCGGATGCCTCAGCCCTCGTCGCGTTCCGGCCGCGGCGGGAAGCGCAGCACCACGCCGCGCGGCGCCGGCGGCGGTTGCCACAGCACCGGCACCTGTGCCGGCGGCGGCGGTTCCAGTTCCTGGTCCAGCGGCGCCAGCGTCTCCTCGTCCTCGTCTTCCCAGCTGTAGCGCTTGCGCGGCGGCAGCGGGTCGCGGTGGCGCAGCAGCAGCGCCGCCACGGCGCCGCCCAGCGCGCCGCCCAGGTGCGACTGCCAGGACACGCCGGCCTCGTGCGGCAGCACCGTCACCAGCATGCCGCCGTAGAACAGGAACGCGATCATGCTGGCGGCGATCGCGGCGCGGTCGCGGCGCAGCAGGCCGAGCACGAACACCAGGAACAGCAGGCCGTGGGTCACCCCGCTGGCGCCCAGATGGTGGCTGCCGGGGTCGCCGAGCAGCCAGGCGCCCAGGCCCGAACCCAGCCACAGCAACGGCAGCGCGGCCAGGGTGGCGCGCGGGTATACGCTGCCGGCCAGCGTGCCCAGGATCAGCAGCGCGCCGGCGTTGGCGGCCAGGTGCTCCAGCGAACCGTGCAGCAGCGGCGCGGTCAGCACGCCGAGCAGGCCGGCGGCCTGCTGCGGCCCCACCGACCACGGCCGCCAGTCGAACAGGCCCTGGTTGGCGAACACCGCCACCAGCACCGCGACCAGGGCCAGGCTGGCGTTGAAGGCGCGCAGCAGCCGCGCCCGGTCGAAGCGGTCCTGCGCCTGCGCAGGGTCGTCGGGCGGGGGCGAGGGGAGCGAAGAGGTGTCCATGGTCCCTGGATGGCGGCGCCTGTCGTCCAAGGCAAGGCGCCGCCGATGGGAGGGACTGGCCACGGCCGCGGGACAATCCGCGGCCGTGATCGTGCCGGTCTCCGGGCCTCAGTGCGCCGGCTTGGCCGGGCGCAGCAGGCTCAGCACCACCGTCGCGCCGATCACCAGCGCCACCGCCAGCAGCGACACCAGCACCGGGATCTTGTACA
This sequence comes from Xanthomonas sp. DAR 80977, assembly GCF_041240605.1. Classification (NCBI taxonomy): domain Bacteria; kingdom Pseudomonadati; phylum Pseudomonadota; class Gammaproteobacteria; order Lysobacterales; family Lysobacteraceae; genus Xanthomonas; species Xanthomonas bundabergensis. Next base: position 109,474 of record NZ_CP162487.1, read on the forward strand.
GGTCGATGATCAGCATCTTGGTGCCGATGAACACCAGCACGATCGCCAGCCCGTACGGCAGCAGGTGGAAGCGGTCGGCCATGCCCGCCAGCAGGAAGAACATCGCGCGCAGGCCCAGCACCGCGAACACGTTGGAGGTCAGCACCAGGAACGGGTCGGTGGTGATCGCGAAGATCGCCGGGATGCTGTCCACCGCGAAGATCACGTCGGTGATGGCGATCAGCATCAGCACCGCGAACAGCGGGGTGAACCAGCGCTTGCCTTCCTGGGTCACGCTCAGCGCGTTGCCGTGGTACTGCGGGGTCAGGCGCAGGTGCTTGCGCATGAAGCGCAGCACCGGGTTGGCCTCCAGGTCCGGCTCCTTGCCCGCCGAGAACCACATCTTCACGCCGGTCAGCAGCAGGAACGCGCCGAACACATACAGCAGCCAGTGGAACTTGGTCAGCAGCACCGAGCCGGCGAAGATCATGATCGCGCGCAGCACGATCGCGCCGAGCACGCCGATCACCAGCACGCGCTGGCGCTGCTCCTCCGGCACCGCGAAGTAGCTCATGATCATCAGGAACACGAAGATGTTGTCGACCGCCAGCGACTTCTCCACCAGGTAGCCGGTCAGGAACTCCAGCCCGTACTGATTGCCGGTGGCCACGTCGATGGTCTCGCGCAGGTACCACCACAGCCCGGCGTTGAACGCCAGCGCCAGGGCGATCCAGCCCAGGCTCCACCACAGCGCTTCCTTGAAGGTGACCTTGTGCGGGCCGCCGTGGCGCATCAGCACCAGATCCGCCAGCAGCGCCGCGATCACCACGATCGCGAAACCGCTCCACAACCACACGTTGCCTATCGTTTGCATGGGGAATTCCCGTCAGTGAAGGTTGAACCTCGGGCCGTTGCGGCGAGGCGTCCTGGACGGAAACGATGGGGTCGTTCCGGGGAATGCCTTCGCCACTGCGGCGAAGGTCTCGCTCGCAGCCGGTGGTCTGGCTGCCGTTGCACCGGAGCCCGCGGGCTCGAATTGACGGCGACAACGTTGGGAGCTACTCCCCTTCTGCGCCCATTCTTGCGGCTGGCGGCGGTGGCGTCAATCGGGGCGGATACAATGGCGTTCATGAATACCCCCCTGCCCGTAGTCCGCCTCAAGAACGCCTGGCGCTCCAGCCACCCGTGGATCTTCCAGAAACTGGTCGAAAAGCCCGCCGCCAAGCCCAAGCCGGGCAGCCTCGTCGACGTGGTCGGCGTGGACGGGGAGTGGATCGGCCGCGGTTTCTACAATGGCCATTCGCGCATCGCCGTGCGCATCCTCGAGATCGATCCCGAGGTCGCGGTCGACGAAGCCTGGTTCGCGCGCAAGATCGCCGAGGCGGTGTCGTTGCGCCGTGACGTGCTGAAGCTGGACGCGGTGTCCAATGCCTGGCGCGTGGTGCATGCCGAGGGCGACGGCCTGTCCGGGCTGGTGGTGGACCGCTACGGCGACCTGCTGGTGGTGGAGTTCTTCAGCGCCGGCATGTTCCGCTACCGCGAGTGGATCTATGCCGCGCTGCGTACGCAGTTCCCCGGCGCGCGCTTCTACAGCTTCGCCGAGGAGCATGTGCAGAAGCAGGAGAGCTTCGACTACCGGCCGGTGTCCAGCAGCGGCGAGCGCCCGGAGCCGGCGATCATCAGCGAATACGGCGTGCGTTTCCGCGCCGACCCGGCCGGCGCGCACAAGACCGGCTTCTTCGCCGACCAGCGCGAGAACCGGCAGTGGCTGAGCCAGCAGGTGGCCGGCAAGCGCGTGCTCGACCTGTGCTGCAACACCGGCGGTTTCGCCGTCTACGCCAAGGTGCGCGGCGCCGACGAGGTGGTCGGCGTGGACATCGACGAGGACGTGATCGAGATCGCCAAGGGCAACGCCAAGCTCAACGACGTGCGGCTCAAGCTGGTGCAGGCCGACATCTTCCCGTACCTGCGCGATGCCGCCGCGCGCGGCGACCGCTACGACGTGGTGATCCTGGATCCGGCCAAGATGACCCGCGACCGCGACCAGGTGATCCCGGCGCTGAAGAAGTACCTGGACATGAACAAGCTGGCGCTGGGCGTGGTCGCGCCGGGCGGCCTGTTCGCCACGTTCTCCTGCACCGGCCTGGTCGCCGAACACGAGTTCCTGGACATGCTGCGCCGCGCCGCGTACTTCTCCGGCCGCACGATCCAGATCCTGAAGGTGGCCGGCGCCGGCGCCGACCATCCGTTCATGGCGCACGTGCAGGAATCGCGCTATCTGAAAGCGGTGTTCTGCCGCGTGCTGAACTGAGCCGCCGCTGCGCGTTGGCGCCCGCCGCGCGCAGCGAGATCGCGTCACCACGCCCACGCCCAGCGGTCCGCCGACGCACCGCTGGCGCTGGCGCCGACCGGCGTCTGCACTGTGTGTGCGCCGAGTCGGCCATGCATTCACGCCCTGCGGGCACCGCAATGCGTCGCACGCATCACGCGATCGCCGCATCGGCGACGCGTTGCACCTACTCGCCTGCGCCACGCGGCGGCGTACGCGGCGACAGCCGCGGCCGCGCTCGCCGGCCGCGTGGATTGCGCAGCGCCTGGTGCTGATAACGCTTACATCGTGGTCTGCATCCCAGCCGATGTACGCATAACGTAGCTTTGTTGCGCCGCACGGTGACAAACATCGGCACGCGGGATTAGGTTTGCGCCGTCGGGTGATAGCGCTATCACTCTCGGCCATGCGCCGGGATCCATGGCCGTCGCCTCACCCGCGCCGCAGCGGCAGCGCCGCACGGGTTCGATTCGGGTTTCAGTACCGGCATTTGTGTAGCGGGCGGCTTGGCCAGCGTCCGGGTTGGAACGGGCAGCGATGGCGCCCGGCGCCCTTCGGGGGAAGGCGCGATCCATCCATCGATCGAGACGTAGGGGATCACATGCAGGCATGCAGCGATGCGCGCCACGTACCAGGGACCGCTTCGGCGCGGGCATCCGCCGCGCCGTACGCCGCAGACGGCGTTGTCCGTCCGGCTCCAGCACCGAGGACATTCTGATGCGTCAGCAGTTGAAGAAGTTCCGCTCCAAGGCCATGTTCACCTTCGTCGGTGGCGTGCTGGTGATCAATCCGGCCTTCGCCCAGCAGGCGCCGCAGACCGAGGCGCAGGCCCAGGCGAGCCAGCCGTCATCCTCTGCCGACGCGACCACGCTGGACACGGTCAGCGTCACCGGCATCCGCAACAGCCTCAACCAGTCGATGGGGATCAAGCGCGACAACGCCGGCGTGGTCGATGCGATCAGCGCCGAGGACATCGGCAAGTTTCCCGACACCAACCTGGCCGAGTCGCTGCAGCGCATCACCGGCATCTCGATCGAGCGCCGCGACGGCGAAGGCGCGCAGGTCACCGCGCGCGGCTTCGGTCCGCAGTTCAATGCGGTCACCCTCAACGGCCGGGTGATCCCCGGCGCCGACGCGTTCGGCGCGCCGGGCGCGGTGCCCAGCGGCGGCGTGGACGGCGGCACCCGCGCGTTCAACTTCGCCCAGCTCGCCTCCGAGGCGATCACCGGCATCGAGGTGTACAAGACCAGCCGCGCCAATGCGCCCAGCGGCGGCATCGGCGCCACCATCAACATCCTCACCGACCGCCCGTTCAACCACAAAGGCCTGGTCGCCAGCGCCGGCGCCAAGGCCGCGTACGACGACTCGCAGCCGTTCGACAACAAGGTCACGCCGGAAGTGTCCGGCATCTTCAGCTACACCAACCCGGACAAGACCTGGGGCATCGGCCTGAGCGGCAGCTACCAGAAGCGCCGCGGCGGGTCGGTGCAGGCCACCGAGAACGCCTGGAACATCCAGCCCTGGACCGGCACCGATCCGGCGCTGCGCCCGGACGCCAACGTGCAGAACGCGCCGGCGATCGGCCAGCTGTACGGCATGCCCAACGACCTGCGCTACGCCTTCTCCGACTTCGAGCGCGAGCGGCTCAACGGCCAGGCGGTGGTGCAGTTCGCGCCGACCGACAGCCTGACCCTGACCCTGGACTACACCTACTCGAGCAACGAGATCCGCGAGGACCGCGGCGAGCAGGGCATCTGGCTGCAACGCGCCAACAGCTTCACCGACCTGGTGTTCGACACCGGGCAGGCAGTGGCCACGCCGGTGTACCTGCGCGACGTGCCCAACGGCGCCAAGGACTTCGGCATGGAGCAGCAGCGCAGCATGCAGAAGTACAAGCTCGGCTCGCTGGGCTTCAATGCCGACTGGCAGGCCACCGACCGCTTGCGCCTGACCTTCGATGCGCACGACTCCAAGACCCAGAGCCTGCCCAACGATCCGGTCACCGGCGGCAGCGCCACCTATTTCAGCCTGGCCGGCACCAATAACTGCACCGCCGGCACCCAGTGCGGCGGACAGTGGGCGCAGGAGCTGTGGTTCAACAACGGCCTGCCGATCGGCGCGCGCACCTGGTACCCGACCGCGGCCGATTCCATCGCCGGCACCAACGGCCTGGTCAACCAGGATTTCTCCCCGGCCGAACTCGGTTCGCAGGTGCTGCGCATCTACTACCAGAGCCAGGTGACGGAGGTGAAGGAAGGGCGCGTCGACGGCCAGTTCGACTTCGACAACGGCCGCTTCCAATTCGGCGTCAACAGCGCCAAGACCACGATGAACCGGCGCATCAGCGACACCTATTCGACGCTGGGCGACTGGGGCGTGGCCAATGCCGGCAACGAGCCGGGCATGCTGGCGCTGCTGCAGCCGGTCGGCATCACCGGCCTGTTCGAGGACTTCAACGCCAACGGCGCCGCGCCGGGTGCCTGGCGCGGCAACGCCGACCAGCTGGCGTTGTGGGCGGGCAACGCCTATGGCGCGACCACGCGCTACAACCCGCAGTTCAGCTCCGACAACCAGGTCGAGGAGAAGACCCGCGCCGCCTACATGCAGCTGGAGTTCGACGGCGAGCTCGGCGGCATGACCACCAATACCCGCATCGGCGTGCGCTACGAGAAGACCGACGTGATCTCCTCCTCGGAGGTGGCCACCCCGGTCGCGCTGGAATGGCAGGCCAACAACGACTTCCAGCTGCTGCGCTCCGACGAGGTGCAGCTGTTCAGCGAGAAGCACAGCTACAGCTACGTGCTGCCGAACCTGGACTTCAGCGTCAACCTCACCGACACGCTGAAAGCCCGCGCCTCGTTCGGGCAGAGCATCGCGCGTGCGCCGTACAACAACCTGGTGGTCGGCTCGACCCCGGGCACGCCGGGCGGCTCGATCCTGATCAACCCCTCCACGCGCGCGTCCGGCAGCACCGAGAACCCGAGCCTGGACCCGCTGGAATCCAACAACCTGGACCTGGCGCTGGAGTGGTACTTCGCCGACGCCAGCTACGTGTCGCTGACCTTCTGGGACAAGCGCGTGTCCAACTTCATCGGCACCAGCGTCACCCGCGAAACCATGTACGGCCTGCGCGATCCCACCTCCGGGCCGGATGCGCAGGCGGCGCTGGCGTTCCTGCAGAGCGGTGCCTGCGCCGCGCAGGTCGGCGCCGCCGGCAACGACGTGGCGGCGGCCTGCTCGGCCAACGACACCTCGCTGTTCTCGGCGATGGCGCTGCTGCGCAACGCCGCGGCCACCGGCGGGCTGGGCGCCTACAACGGCAGTTCGGCGCAGACCCTGGCGCTGGAGAACGCCTACGACCTGATCGGCGAGGCGGACGATCCGCTGTACGAATTCGACGTGTCGCGCCCGGTCAACCAGAACAAGGCCAAGATCCACGGCTGGGAACTGGGCGGGCAGTACTTCCTTGGCGATACCGGGTTCGGCGTCTACGCCAACTACACCCTGGTCAAGGGCGACGTCGGCTTCGACAACACCGTGCTGGACCGCGACCAGTTCGCGCTGCTCGGCCTCAGCGACACCGCCAACGTGATGCTGATGTACGAGAAGTACGGCTGGAGCGCGCGCCTGGCCTGGAACTGGCGCGACGAGTACCTGATCGCGGCCAACCAGAACGGCTCCAACCGCAACCCGTACTACGTCGAGCCGTACCAGCAGCTGGACCTGAGCGTGAGCTACGCCATCACCGACAACCTGTCGGTCGGCTTCGAGGCGATCAACATCACCAGCGAGGATGTGCGCTGGCACGGCCGCTCGGAGAAGCAGGTGATCAAGGTGCTGGATCAGAGCCCGCGCTACACGCTGGGCGTGCGCTACAACTTCTGAGCACGGCGGCACGCACGCGGCGGCGGCCGCGTGCGGCAGGCGCACGCGCGCTGCAGCGCGTCTTGCGGGCGCAGCGCTTTGCTGCAATGGTCGCGTGGCGCACGCCGGCCGGCCCGGTCGGCCGGCGGCCCGCCCGGTTCCGCCACCGACCCGCTGGAGTACAGATGGCCCGATACGAACTGCTCAACAACGTGGCCCACCAGGACCTGCGCGTGATCCTGCGCTTCGGCCCCGAGTTCGGCGACGCCAGCGGCGTGGTGCAGGCATTCCCGACCGAATACGCCGAACTGCAGCGCGAGTACCCGATCCTGCTGCGCAAGGACCCGGCCGGCGGCGGCGGCTTCCAGTCGGTGGCGCTGCTCGGCTTCGAGCAGCAGGAGAACCTGTTCCTGCACGGCGCGCGCTGGGATGCGGCGTACCTGCCGGGCATCGTCGCCAAGGGCCCGTTCCTGATCGGCTTCCAGGAGCGGCACGAGGACGGCGTGTTGCGCCGCGAGCCGGTGATCCACGTCGATCTCGACCATCCGCGGGTCAGTTTCAGCGAAGGCGAGCGGGTGTTCCTGCCGCAGGGCGGGCACAGCCCGTACCTGGAGCACGTCATCACCGTGCTGCGCGGCATCCGCGACGGCGTGGAAGGCGGCAACGCCATGTTCGCCGCGTTCGATGCGCTGGGCCTGATCCAGCCGCTGCGCATCGACGTGCAGCTGGGCGAGGCGCACAACGTGCAGCTGGCCGGGCTGTACGGCATCGACCGCGAGCGGCTGGCGGCGCTGGACGCGCCAGCGCTGCATGGGCTGCACCGCGCCGGCTACCTGGAAGGCGCCTACCTGTTGCTGGCGTCGCTGCACAACATGCGCCGGCTGATGGCCGAGAAGCAGCGCCGCCTGCAGCAGGCCGGCACGGACGCGGCTGTCTCCGGGCAGGCCGCCTGAGCGTCGTGGACGCGATGGCGGCGATTGCGGAGCGCAGCGATTGCCGCGCCGGCGCGCTGCCGTTGGACGAACTGCTCGCCGCCGGCGAGCCGGTGGTGCTGCGCGGGTTGGTACGCGACTGGGCGCTGGTGCAGGCCGGCCTGCGCGGCACCGGCGCGGCGATGGACCTGCTGCGCGGGCACAGCAACGGCCGCCCGTTGCAATACTCCTACGGCGCGCCGGAAATCGCCGGGCGGCCGTTCTACACCGACGACTTCACCGCACTGAACTTCGAGGTGCGGCGCGGCGACCTGCATGGCCTGCTGGACGCGATCGCCGCGCACCTGGACCATCCGCGGCCGCCGGCCTATTACCTGGCCTCGCTGCCGGTGGACGACAGCCTGCCGGGGTTCCGCGACGGCAACGACGTGGACTTCGCCGCGCACGGCATCCCGGCGCGGCCGAGCATCTGGATCGGCAACCGCATCACCGCGTCCTGCCACTACGACGCGCCGAACAACCTGGCCTGCTGCGCGGTCGGCCGGCGCCGCTTCACCGTGTTCCCGCCGGAGCAGATCGGCAATCTCTATCCCGGCCCGCTGGAGCCGACCCCGGGCGGGCAGGCGATCAGCGTGGTGGACTTCGCCGCGCCCGATCTCGCGCGCTACCCACGTTTTCGCGCCGCGCTGGCGCATGGCCGCAGCGCGGTGCTCGAACCCGGCGATGCGCTGTTCCTGCCCAGCCTGTGGTGGCATCACGTGGAGGGCCTGGAGGCGTTCAACGTGCTGGTCAACTACTGGTGGAGCAGCGCGCCGGCCTGGCTGCCGACGCCGACGCAGGCGCTGTACCACGCGCTGTGGGCGATCCGCGACCGGCCGGACGCGGAGAAGGCGGCGTGGCGGGACATCTTCGACTACTACGTGTTCGGGCCGGCCGACCGAGCCGGCGAACACCTGCCGGCGCAGGCGCGGCAACTGCTCGGGCCGATCGACGACGCGCGCGCGCGGCAACTGCGCGCGATGCTGCTGGCCAAGCTCAACCGCTGACGCCGCCATTCACGACCGCAGGAGAGACGAGGCAATGGGCCAGATACGCAAGGTGGTGATCGCGGGCGGCGGCACGGCGGGCTGGATCGCCGCCTGCGCGCTGTCGCACCAGTTCCGCGAGCTGCTGGACATCACCCTGATCGAGTCCGAGCAGATCGGCACGGTCGGCGTGGGCGAATCCACGGTGCCGCCGATCCGCAGCTTCCACCGTTTCCTGCAGATCGACGAGCAGGAGTTCCTGCGCACCGTGGCCGGCACCTTCAAGCTGTCCATCTCCTTCGAGAACTGGCGCCGGCACGGCGAGCGCTACCTCCATCCGTTCGGCATCACCGGACAGAGCACTCTGGTCTGCGCGTTCCACCATTTCTGGCTGGAGGCGCAGCGGCGCGGGATGCTGTCCGAGTTGGGCGACTACTGTCTGGAGACGGTGGCCTCGCGCGCGGACCGCTTCGCGCTGCAGCAGTCGCCGCCGGTCAACTACGCCTACCACTTCGATGCCGGGCTGTACGCGCGGCTGCTGCGCGGCCACGCCGAGCGCCACGGGCTCAAGCGCGTGGAGGGCAAGATCCAACAGGTGCGGCAGCATCCGGAAAGCGGCTTCGTCGAGGCGCTGCTGCTGGAAGACGGCACGCGGGTCGAGGGCGACCTGTTCATCGACTGCACCGGCTTCCGCGGCCTGCTGATCGAGCAGACCCTGCACACCGGCTACGAGGACTGGAAGCAGTGGCTGCCGTGCGATCGCGCGGTGGCGGTGCAGACCGAGGCGGTGGCGCCGCCGGTGCCGTATACCCGCGCCATCGCCCATGCCGCCGGCTGGTGCTGGCACATCCCGTTGCAGCACCGGGTCGGCTGCGGGCTGGTGTTCTCCAGCGCGCACATGTCCGACGACGAGGCCCGCGCCAAGCTGCTGCACGACGCCGCCGCGCCGCCGATCAAGGACCCGTGGCTGGTGCCGTTCCGCAGCGGCCGCCGGCTCAAGGCCTGGAACAAGAACGTGGTCGCGTTGGGTCTGGCCAGCGGCTTCATCGAACCGCTGGAATCGACCAGCATCCACCTGACCATCGCCGCGGTGATGCGGCTGATCACGCTGTTCCCCGGCGACGGCGTCGCCCCGGCGATGACCGACATCTACAACGAGGTCAGCCGCGCCGAGATGGAGCATGTGCGCGACTTCATCATCCTGCACTACCATGCCAACCAGCGCGACGAACCGATGTGGCAGGCCTGCCGCGAGATGGCGCTGCCCGCGTCGCTGCAGCAGCGGCTGCGCGCCTGGCGCGAGCGCGCGCACGCCTGGCAGGGCGCCGACGAACTGTTCCGGGTGGATTCGTGGATCCACGTGCTGCTCGGCCAGGGCATCGTGCCGGCGCAGCACCACCTGCTGGCGCGCGCGTTGCCGGACCAGGCGCTGCAGCGCTTCCTCGACGCGATCCGCCAGCCCATCGACCGCGCGGTGGCGCAGATGCCGTCGCAGGAGGCGTTCATCGCGCGCTATTGCAAGGCCGGGCCGGAGGTGTGGGCGGGACGGACCCCTGTCGCGGCGCCGGCGCCGGCATGATGCGCAATGGCGTGCGTACCGGCGCGCATGCCGCGCCGATCGCGTCACGCGAGCGGTAGCGCCTGCACGGCCTTCGTGCAGTCATGGCGTGCTCTGCCCGCATGCTGGTTCGCCCGGCCCGCGGGCGCTACGCTTCGCGGCGAGCGCGACCAAGGCGGCATCCTTAACGCCTGATGGCGCGTCGTGTTCCGCGACGACGATCCCTGTGGGCTGCCGTGCACATACCAACGCCAACCGCTTGCCCGGATCCGGCCGCGCCGCTGCGCTACCCGCCCGACTATCCGCCGACCGGCGCGCGCGAGCGATTCTTCATCGGCGTCAGATGGCTCGGCCCGGACCTGGCGTTCTTCGGGCGATTGTCCGCCCGGCAGCGGGCGCGCAGCGCCGCGTTGCTGGATCTGTGGGGTGGCGGGGCGCGGCAACGGGTGGCGAGCGCGATCGGCGCGATCCTGGCGCGGCGCCTGCGTTGGCCTGGTCCTTGTTTCCTGCCCGACGATGCATTCGCCGTTGTCTGCGGTGGACCGCGTTTCGAGATGCTCGACATCGCCTACGACGTCGAGGATGCGATCGGCGAGATCCAGGTGCAGCTCGGGATCGCGATGCCCGCCTATTTCTGGGAGCGGACGGTGACCCAGACCTTGGGTCAGGTGGTCAATACGCTGTTGGCAGCGGGGGCGTTGCCTGGCGAGCAGTGCATGCCGCATGCGCGCGGCTGACCGGCATCGCGCAACGTCGCGCTGATCGATCGGACCGGATCCCATGCCCGGCCACCCCAATGCCTGCACCTACCCGCCGCGACGCGGCCCGGAGGTCGCTGCATGGCTATCATCGGCTCGACGCCCAATCCGAGAGTTCTTGCGCATGAAGCTGCGAGCCCTGTGTCTTTCCCTTTCGCTGGTGCTGGCTGCGGCGCCGACGGCGCAGGCCGTCGACTTCAGCAAGGCCGAGCTGGCCCGCGCCACGGCGCTGCAGCAGCGGCTGCTGACCCTGGATTCGCACCTGGACACGCCGGCCAATTTCGAACGCGGCGATTTCGACATGATGCGTGCGCATGCCGGCAACCGGCTGGCGCAGGTGGACTATCCGCGCATGGTCGCCGGTGCGCTGGACGGCGGGTTCTGGGCGATCTACACCGGCCAGGGCGACCGCAGCGCACAGGCGCACCTGGACGACCGCGATGCCGGGCTGCAGCGCCTGATGGCGATCCATGCGCTGCTGGCGGCGCACCCGCAGCAGTTCGGCCTGGCCACCACGCCGGCCGATGCAGCGCGGCTCAAGGCCGCCGGCAAGCGCGTGGTGTACCTGAGCATGGAGAACGCCAGCCCGCTGGTCGCCGATCCCACGCTGCTGCGCTTCTATCACGCGCAGGGCCTGCGCTTGCTGAGCACGGCGCATTTCCTCAACAACGAATTCGCCGATTCGGCCACCGACCCGAAGGGGCCGGAATGGCACGGCTTGAGTCCCGCCGGCCGCGCGCTGGTGCAGCAGGCGCAGAAACTCGGCATCGTCATCGACCAGTCGCATGCCTCCGATGCGGTGTTCGACCAGTTGATTGCGCTGTCGCCGGTGCCGATCCTGCTCTCGCACAGCGGCGCGCGCGCGGTGCATGCGCATCCGCGCAACATCGACGATGCGCGGCTGAAGGTGCTGGCCGCGCACGGCGGGGTGATCCAGATGAATTCCTACGGCGGCTACCTGATCGACAACGGCGCCAGCCCCGAACGCAAGGCCGCCGAGCAGGCGTTGATCGCCAGGTACGGTGGCTGGGAGCATCTGCGACTGGCCGACGGACCCAGGCTTGGCGAGGAAATGAAGGCGCTGGACGCCAAGTACCCGGTGCGGCAGGCGACGCTGGACGACTTCTTCGCGCACCTGGAACACGTGCTGGCGCTGATCGGCCCCGAGCACGTGGGCATCGGCATGGACTGGGACGGCGGCGGCGGCGTGACCGGCATGGAGGACGTGAGCGACCTGCCCAAGATCACCGCCTGGCTGCTGCGCAAGGGCTATAGCGAGCAGCAGATCGCGGCCATCTGGAGCGGCAACGTGTTGCGGGTGATGCAGCAGGCGCAGGACTGGGCGGCCGCGCAGGCGCGCAGCGGAGCTTCCTGAGGGCTGCCGTCGGCGCAGGCCGCATGGCAGCGCCACGGCACCGCGTCGTCGCGCCGATGCGGCGGCGCCCGGCCTGGCGCCAGCCGACGGCCGAAGACCCATTCCGGCCGGCCAGCGAACGGCGCAGTGCCGCAGGCGCCGAACCCGCGGCACGGCATCGGCTAGCATCGGAGCGGCCATGAAGATCGTCATCGCCCCGGATTCGTTCAAGGAAAGCCTGTCCGCGCTCGAGGTGGCCACGCAGATCGAAGCGGGCTTTCGCGAGGTGTTCCCGGCGTGGAGCTACCGCAAGGTGCCGGTCGCCGACGGCGGCGAGGGCACGGTCGCGGCGCTGGTCGCGGCCACCGGCGGGCGCATCGTCCGCTGCACGGTGCGCGGACCGCTGGGGGCGCCGGTCGACGCCTTCTTCGGCATCAGCGGCGACGGCCGCACCGCCATCGTCGAGATGGCCGCGGCGAGCGGACTGGCGCTGCTGCCGCCGGCCCGGCGCGACCCGCTCGCCGCCACCAGCTACGGTGTCGGCGAACTGCTCCTGGCGGCGCTGGACGCCGGCGCGCGGCGCATCGTCGTCGGCATCGGCGGCAGCGCCAGCAACGACGGCGGCGCCGGCATGGCGCAGGCCCTGGGCGCGCGCCTGCTGGATGCGCAGGGCCGCGCGCTGGACCCCGGCGTGGGCGGCGGCGCACTGGCGACGCTGGCGCGGATCGATGCCGGCGGCCTGGATCCGCGCTTGCGACAGTGTGCGATCGAGGTCGCCTGCGATGTCGACAATCCGCTGACCGGACCCGCCGGCGCCTCGGCGGTGTTCGGGCCGCAGAAGGGCGCCACGCCGGCGCTGGTCGCGCAGCTCGACGCCAACCTGCGCCACTACGCCGCGGTGATCGAAGCCGACCTGGGGATCGCGGTCGCCGGCTTGCGCGGCGGCGGCGCCGGCGGCGGCCTGGGCGCGGCGCTGGTCGCGTTCCTGGGCGCGCGGCTGCGCCCGGGCGCGGACATCGTCGCCGAGGCGCTGGGGCTGGAGGCGCTGGTGGCCGACGCCGACCTGGTCGTCACCGGCGAAGGCCGCCTCGATCGCCAGAGCGTCCATGGCAAGGCCCCGGTCGGCGTGGCGCGCATCGCCAAACGCCACGGCAAGCCGGTGCTGGCCATCGTCGGCGGGCTGGGCGCCGGCGCCGAGCACCTGCACGCGCATGGCATCGATGCGATGTTCGGCGCGGTGCAGCGCATTTGCACGCAGGAGCAGGCGCTGGCCGAGGCGGCGGCGAACCTGCGCGCGGCGGCCAGGAACGTGGCCGAGGCGATCCGGATCGGACGCGGCCTGGGACGGTGACCTGGCCGCCGCAGCGCGCGCCTGGAGCGCACGCCCGGCACCTTCCGCGTCCGCACGCCGGACTCCTGACCGTGCACCGCCGAAGGTGGATCGGATCGCCGGCCACGGCGCAGCCCACTGCAGCGGCACACCCATGCGCACCCCAATGGTGCAAAGCCACGGCCATGTCTGGTGCGGAGCCAGCCTATTCAGCTACAATGAAAACGATTACAAAAAGGAATTGCGTCTACATGAACCACCAGAACCTCCCCGAACGAGCGCCGCTCAGCCCGAAATGGCAGTTCCGCTTCGACTTCTTCGACCGCCACGGCGGACCGGCCTCGCCCGACTTCAAGCCGGCGTTCAAGGCGCTGCCCTCGTTCGGCGACCGCCTGAAGATCAACATGAACTTCTTCGCGTTCTTCTTCGGCTGGATCTACTTCTTCATCCTCGGCCTGTGGCGCAAGGCGATCGTGTTGATCGGCATCTCGCTGCTGATCGGCGTGCTGTCGTTCTTCCTGCCGCGGATGTTCGTCAACGGCCTGGGCGTGGCCTATTCGGTGCTGGTCGGCATGATCGCCAACTACGCCTACTACCTGGACCGGAAGAAGGGCAGCACCAGCTGGAACCCCTTCGAAGGCATGCGCTGGTGGTAAGCCGCGGGTCGCGCCGCGCCGGCTGAGTCCGCGCGGCGCGTGCCCCCAGGGCCTGCCGCCGATTCCCGGGCAGATCCGCCGGGACTGGCTCCACGCCCCAGCCGCGACGCAACGCTGTGTCGTGGCGGGACCGCTTGAGTCTGCCGGCGTCGGCGCCTACCGTGGCGCCTTCGCTGCCAGGCTCCCCCATGTCCCCACTCGCTTCCCAGGCCGATGCGGCACCCGCCGGCCTGTCCTCCGGCCTGATCGCGCTGTTCGCCGCCGCCTGCGGCCTGGCGGTGGCCAACATCTATTTCTCGCAACCGCTGATCGGCATCATCGCGCCGGAACTGCGGCTGCACGCGGGCCTGGCCGGGCTGATCGTGGCGCTGACCCAGCTCGGCTACGGCGCCGGCCTGCTGTTGCTGGTGCCGCTGGCCGACGTGGCCGAGAACCGGCGCCTGGCGATCCTGCTGCTGGGCGGGGTGGTGCTGGGCCTGGTCGGCATCGGCCTGTCGCAATCGGCGGCCAGCTTCCTGATCGGCTCGTTCGTGGTCGGTGTGTGCGCGGTGGCCACGCAGATCCTGGTGCCGTTCGCCTCGCACCTGGCGCCGGAGGCCAGCCGCGGCCGCGTGGTCGGCACGGTGATGGGCGGGTTGCTGGCCGGGATCATGCTGGCGCGGCCGTTCTCCAGCTTCGTCGCCGCCACCCTGGGCTGGCGCGCGGTGTTCTTCCTGTCCGCCGGCATGATGCTGCTGCTGATGGCGGTGCTGCGCTGGCGCCTGCCGCAGCGCCGGCCCGCGCAGCGCGCGTCCTATGCGGCGGTGCTGGCCTCGCTGCCGCGCCTGTATGCCGCCACCCCGCTGCTGCGCCGGCGCGCGTTCTACCAGGGCATGATGTTCGCCGCGTTCAACGTGTTCTGGACCGGCTCGCCGCTGCTGCTGGCGCAGTCCTTCGGCATGGACCAGCGGCATATCGCGCTGTTCGCGCTGGCCGGCGCCGCCGGTGCCCTGGTCGCGCCGCTGGCCGGGCGCATGGCCGACCGCGGCTGGACCCGCCCCGCCACCGGCTGGGCGCTGGCCGCGGCGGCACTGTCGTTCGGCATCGGCGCCTGGGCCGCGCACGCGCATGCGCTGGCGTGGCTGGTGGTCGCCGCGCTGGTGCTGGATGCGGCGGTGCAGGTCTGCCAGGTGCTGAGCCTGCGCAGCATCTACATGCTGGCGCCGGAGCAGCGCGGCCGCCTCAACGGCCTGTTCATGACCTCGGTGTTCCTGTGCGGCGCCACCGGCTCGGTGCTGGCCGCGGCGGTGTTCGCCTACGCCGGCTGGCCGGGGCTGTCGCTGCTCGGCGCCGGCTTCGGCACGGCCGCGCTGCTGTTCTACTTCAGCGAGTTCAGGCGGACGGCGGTGCCGGTGCGCTGAGTGGGTGCCGGTGCCTGCTGCTTGGATCGGATGAAGCACGCATCCGTTCCAAGGCATGCATTTACCGCAACCGGCAGGCCGTGGCCTGGCGCAATTTGTCCCTTCTCCCATCGGGACCATGGCCCCCTTTTCGGGGGAAGGTGCCCCGCAGGGGCGGATGAGGGTGCGGGCGAAGCCTCGTGCGCCCAACCTCCGCGGGTCGCTGCGCGCCGGACCCTCACCCCAACCCCTCTCCCGGGGGGGAGAGGGGCTAAGCGTGGCGGTTGTTATTTCTTCCAGAACTGCCATTTCGGCGCCGGCTTGGCCGCCGCCGTGGAGGCTTGCTGCGGCGCCAGGCTGCCTTGCAATTGGCTCAGGCGGCCCAGCGCGTCGAAGGCGAGCGTGATCCGGCTGCCGCCGCGCGTGGCGATGGTCTGTCCGGGTTCGCGCTGCAGCGCATAGCCCTGGTCGTCGAGGAAGCCCTCGGTCATCGCGCGATGGTCGAGCGGGAACTGCGCGACCAATTGCCCGAGCAGGCGCAGCACGCGCGGGTCGTCGCACGGCGCGAACACCGTGGCGGGAACGTCGTCGAGCAGGAAGAACAGCGCGCCGCCGCGGTACGGGCCGCGGTAATAGCAGCGTGCGCTCAGCGCGGCGGCGAGCAGGGCGATGGCATGGCCGTCGTCGTCCAGCGGCAGCGACGCCGTGGCCAGTTCGTCGGGGCCGTCGCGCTCGCCGCGCTCGCGCAACGCGTTGGCCGCGACCAGCAGGTTCTCCGGCAGGTTGCTGGCGGTGTTGGCCCAGGCCCATAGCCAACTGGCGCTGTCCTCGGCGGCGCTGCCCAGCAGTTGCACCGGGAAGTGCAGGTCGTCGCCGAAGTGCGCGATCCCCTCGGCCAGATCCAGGCGCCAGCCGCGCTCGCCGAGCAGGTCGGCCAGCGCCATCTGGCGGGCGAAGGCGGTGCCGATGTGGCGCGCCAGCAGGGTCTGGAAGGACGCTGTCATTGCGGCGGCTGCTCGCGCCGCAGCAGGCTGTGGCGCCGCCCGTAGAGCAGATAGGCGACCACGCCGATCGCGTTCCACAGCGCGAACCACTTCTGCGTGGTGTACGGCAGGCTCCAGAACAGGTACAGGCAGCCGCCGATCGCCAGCGGCGCGACCACCCAGGCCAGCGGCGTGCGGAACTTGCGCTCGCGGCCGGGTTCGCGCACGCGCAGCACCAACAGGCACGCGGCCACCGCGATGAACGCAGCCAGGGTGCCGGCGTTGGCCAGCGCGGCGATCTCGTCCAGCCGCGCCACGCCGGCCAGCGCCGCCACCAGGATCGCGGTGAACAGCGTGGTCGCCACCGGCGTGCCGGTGCGCGCGCTGACCTTGGACAGGCCGCGCGGCAGCAGCCCGTCGCGCGACATCACGAAGAAGATCCGGCTCTGCCCGTACAGGAACGCCAGCAAGACCGTCGGCAGCGCGATCACCGCGACGACGCCGATCGCCGCGGCGGCCTTGCCATGGCCGAGTTCGCGCAGGATCAGCGCCAGCGGCTCGGAACTCTTGCCGAACACGGTGAAGCTCATCGCGCCCACCGCGGCCAGCGCCACCAGCACGTAGATCAGGGTGCAGCCGACCATCGAGCCGACGATGCCGATCGACAGGTCGCGCCCGGGATTCTTGGTCTCCTCGGCCGCGGTGGAAATCGCGTCGAAGCCGTAGAAGGCGAAGAAGATGATCGCCGCCGCCGCCATCACCCCGCGCTCCACGCCGTCGCCGCCCAGCGTCTTGGGGAATCCGTAGGGCATGAACGGCTGCAGGTTCTGGCTGTCGAAGGCCGGCAGCGCGATGGCGACGAACACGCCCAGCGCCACGATCTTGAGCAGCACCAGCACCGCGTTGAGCGTGGCGCTCTCCCTGGTGCCGGCCATCAGCATGCCCGCGACCAGGAAGGTGATCACCACCGCCGGCAGGTTGACGATGCCGCCGGCATGCGGCCCGGCGACCAGCGCATGCGGCATCTGCACGCCCAGCCATTGCAGGAAGCCGACGAAGTAGCCCGACCAGCCCACCGCCACCGTGCTGACCACCAGCGAGTACTCCAGGATCAGGCTCCAGCCCACCACCCAGGCGATGCTCTCGCCGAGCGCGATGTAGCTGTAGGTGTAGGCGCTGCCGGCGGCCGGCATCAGCGTCGCCATCTCCGCGTAGGCCAGCGCGGCGCAGGCGCAGATCGCCCCGGCCACCGCGAACGACAGCAGCACCGCGGGGCCGGCCTTGTCGGCGCCGACCCCGATCAGGGTATAGATGCCGGTGCCGACGATCGCGCCGATGCCCAGCGCCACCAGGTGCGGCCAGCTCAGCGTGGGCACCAGCCGGCGCCCGGCTTCGTGGACGGTGACCAGGTCGAGCGACTTGCGCCGGAACAGGAACGACATGCGGGCCTCGGGGAGCGACGGGACAAGCCCGCGAGTGTCGCCCAATGCGGTGCAGCAATGCTATGCCCGGCCGCCCGGTCCGATGCCGCGCCGGCGGCAGGCGCGGCCGGCAGCGCGACGCGCGGCAAGCGCCGCCGGCGCCAGCGCTACAGCCCGATCCGCTCGGCCAGCCGCACCAGTTCGGCGAGCGAGCCGGCCTTCATCTTGCGCATCGCCTGGCCGCGCCGCACCTTCACCGTGATCTCGCTGAGCTGCAGCCGCGCGGCGACCTGCTTGTTCAACAGCCCCTGCACCACCAGCCGGGTCACCTCCTGCTCGCCTGGGGTCAGCGTCGCCCAGCGGCCGCGCAGTTCGGCCAGCACGGCCTCGCGCTGGCGCCGCTCGCGGTCGCGGGCGATGCCGTGCTGGATCGCGTCGAGCAGGTCCTGGTCGCGGAACGGCTTGGTCAGGAATTCGATCGCGCCGTTCTTCATCGCTTCCACGCTCATCGCGATGTCGCCGTGGCCGGTGATGAAGATGGTCGGCAGGGTCAAGCCGGCCTCCAGCAGTTGCCGGTGGAATTCCATGCCGCTCTGCCCCGGCATGCGGATGTCCAGCACCATGCAGCTGGGCGCGTCGGCCAGCGGGTGCTGCAGGAACTCGCCGCTGGAACCGAACGCGTGCACCTGCAGGTCGACCGAGGCGAACAGGTCTTCCAGCGCGGCGCGGATCGAGGGATCGTCGTCGATCAGGTACACCACCGGGCGGCGCTCGGACACGGGCAGGTTCATAGGCGCGCTCCGGATCTGGCGGCCGGCAGGCACACGCCGAACACGGCGCCGCAGGGGCTGCGCGGCGCGGCCCAGATGCGTCCGCCGCTGGCCTCGACGATGCTGCGGCTGATGCTCAGGCCGATGCCGATGCCGTCGGGCTTGGTGGTCCAGAACGCGTCGAACAGGCGCGCTTGCGCCTCGGCGGAGAGGCCCACGCCGGCGTCGGCCACGCTCAGCCGCACCGCACGCGCGTCCTCCGGCGCGGTGCCGATCAGGATCTCGCGCGCCTGCGCCGGGGTCTGCGCCATCGCCTCCATCGCGTTCAACAACAGGTTGACCACCACCTGCTGGACCTGCACCCGGTCGGCCAGCACCGGCGGCAATGCCGGCGCCAGTTCCACCCGCACCGCGATGGCGTTGTGCTCCAGTTCGCTGCGCGACAGCGCCAGCACCTCCAGCACCGCGGCGTTGAGGTCGAACTCGCTCTTGCGCGGCGCCTCGCCCTTGCTGAGGCTGCGGATCCGCGCGATCACCTCGCTGGCGCGGTTGGCGTCGTCGAGGATCCGCTGCAGTGCCGCGTGCGCCTTGTCCAGGTTTGGCGGCTGCTGGCCGAGCCAGCGCTGGCAGGCGTTGCCGCTGGTGACGATGGCGGCCAGCGGCTGGTTGACCTCGTGCGCGATCGAGGCGGTCAGGCTGCCCAGGCTGCGCGCGCGCGCCAGCCGCAGCAGCTGCGCCTGCGCGTCGTGCGCGGCGGCCTTGGCGTGTTCCATCTGCACCGCGATGGAGGTGGTCACCGCCACCACCACGATGCTGATGACCGAGTTGATCACCCCCACCCGGTACGCGCCGGCGGAGCTGAGCTGGAAGCTGAGCACGATCAGCGCGATGCAGGCGCCGGCCAGCAGCAGCATGCCCGCGCGGGTGAGCAGCCGCACTGCGACCAGGATGACCAAGGTATAGAACAGCGCGGCGGCGACCCCGTAGTCGGTCAGCGTATCGGCGGCGAAGATCGCGCCCAGCGCCGCCAGCAGCGCCGCCAGCGCGAGCAGGCGGCGGTGCGGCGAAGGCGACTTGAAGCAGCGG
The DNA here is from genome assembly GCF_041240605.1 of Xanthomonas sp. DAR 80977. Taxonomy (NCBI): domain Bacteria; kingdom Pseudomonadati; phylum Pseudomonadota; class Gammaproteobacteria; order Lysobacterales; family Lysobacteraceae; genus Xanthomonas; species Xanthomonas bundabergensis. The sequence goes on from NZ_CP162487.1 coordinate 128,898, forward strand.
GTCATCGGGGTCATGGCAGGGGCGGATGGCGTGGCGGACGCGTCAGCCTTCGGCGCCGGCGTTCCAGAACGCCTGTTGTACACCCGGCTCGCCTTCCAGTTGCTGGATCACCGCATCCAGTTCCTCGGCGCGCACCGCGGTCGCGTACAGCGTCGCGGCGATCTCCACGTCGTGCTGGCCGAACGGATGCTGGTCCACTTCGCGCGCCGGGTAGTGCGCCGCTTCCAGCAGGTCGATCAGCCGCTCGCGCACCTCGCCGTGCACGCCGCGGGCGCAGATCACGTAGAACACGTAGGTCGCCTCGATCGAGGATTCCTCCAGCGGCCGCCGGTTGATCCGGTTCACCACCGGGCGCAGCAGGGTATTGCTCAGCAGCACGAATACCGCCGCCAGTACCGCCTCGGCGACCAGCCCGGCGCCGGCGCAGGCGCCGACCGCGCCGGAGCCCCACAGCGTGGCCGCGGTGTTGAGCCCGGTGATGTTGGCGCCCTCCTTCATGATCGCGCCGGCGCCGAGGAAGCCGATGCCGGACACCACGTAGGCCACCACCTGCACCGCGCCCTGGGTGCCGCCGTGGATCTCGAACAGGCGGTCGCCGAGCGAGACGAAGATGGCCGCGCCGACCGCGACCAGGGTATTGGTGCGCAGGCCGGCGGTGCGCTGCCGCACCTGCCGCTCGAAGCCGATGAGCGCGCCCAGGGCGAAGGCGGTGGACAGGCTCACCAGGGTGTCGAGCAGCGAGGCGAGATTGAACAGGCGCAGCGCTTCCATCAGCGTGGGGACCGGTGGCGGATCGAATGGGTCATCGCAAGGCCTGCACGGATGTCGGGCGACAAGGTCTTGGCATGATGCGGCAGATTCGTGGCAAGCATGCGGCGCAGCATCGCCGTCGCGCCTGAGCACCAGCCCAGCAAGGTTTGCCACCTGCCCGGTACCGTCGCCGCGACAGGACCGGGCTGGCGCAGGCGCCGCCGCGCCGGCCGCGACAGGCGCACCAGCACGCGGATGCGGTCGTCGCCGGGCAGCAGCGACAGCGCATCGGCCAGCACGCGCCCGGGGAAGTTGGACAGTGCCTTGGCGCAGGCGCGAACGCCGTGGGCGGCGAGCAGCTGGCACAGGATGTCGGCGCGATGCATGGCCACCGCCGCACGCAGGGCGCGGTGCAGGGCGCGTTGGAAACGGGACGTGTAGAACAGCATGAGAACCTCCTTCCGGCGCGCCACCGGAAGGAACGCCTCAGCCCTGCGGGCGGGGAGACGTCTCCGGGTCGGTACCGGGCAAACGTGAAAAGGGAAGCGAAGGCGGGAGCGTGGCGATGGCGCCACGCGGATGCGGGTCAGGGTCCATGGCGGTCTCCGGAAGAAGGCGGGAACGTGGCGGCTGCGGCGTTGGCGACGGACGCAGGCCGCATGGGTGTGGACGCAGTGGCGGCGGTGCTGCGACAGGACACGGCGTCCGCACGTCGCCAACGCGGGCGGCAGGGAGCGCACGGGGTCTTGTCGTGCTGGCCGGGCGGCCGCGTCGCGACGCGGCAAAGCTTGGCATACGTGGCCTGGCGCAGGCCACCGCGCATGCGGCGTTTTTTCATGGCCATGCGCATCGCCCGCCTATACCAACGTATCGTCGCCGCCGAAGGCAGTGCCGCTGCGGCCCGCGCTGCGCGAGGAACGGCTACGGGATGCCGTTGCGTCCGTGCGCCAGGAAGCCGGGGCGTGCCGACAGGCGTTCGTAGTACGCCGCCACTGCCGGCAGCGCCGGCCGCGGCATCGGCGTGGCCATCCAGCGCTGGGTGGACAGGCCGAGCACGATGTCGGCCAGGGTGAAGTCCGCGCCCGCCGCATAGGCGCCGGTGCGCTGCAGCTGCGCGTCGAGGATGCCCATGTGCCGGTGCCAGCCGGCCACGCCCTGCGCCAGCGCCTGCGCATCGCGATGCGCGGGGCTGTCGCGGACCAGCGCCATGAACGCGTAGCGCCACGCGTTGTTGAGTTCGGTGGCCTGCCAGTCCATCCACTGCTCGACAATCGCCCGCGCCTGCGGCGCGGTCGGCAGCAGGTCCGCGCGCTGCTGGCGCGCCGCCAGGTAGCGGCAGATGCTGTTGGATTCCCACAGCACGAAGTCGCCGTCGCGCAGCACCGGCACCAGCGCGTTCGGGTTCAAGGCGCGGAAATCCGGCGTGTCCACCGCGGCGAAGCCGGCGCCGTAGGGCAGCTGCTCGATCGCCAGGTCCAGTTCCGCGCACAGCCACAGCACCTTGCGCACGTTGATCGAGGAGGACTTGCCGTAGAGGGTGAGCATGGACTGTGTGCCGGGTGCGAGCGGTGCAGCGTGCACCGGCGCGCTTGCCGGCGCAATGCGGTCGTGCCTGGCAGCGACTGCGGCCTGCGTCACCGTCGGCGTTGCATCCGGCGCAGCGCCTGAGACGCGGCCGGCTACACTGGCGGCATGCAAACCGATCCCCATTTCCTGATCCTGGCCGGCCTGCTGTGCGCCGTCATCGTGCTGTTGCTGGCGCAGCTGCTGCGGCGGACCGACCACACGGCGCTGGAGCAGGCCCTGCGCGAGGAATCGCGCAACGGCCGCGGCGAGTTGCGCGAGCAGCTCGACAGCCTGGCGCGGCAGCAGGACGCGCGCAGCGAGGGCTTCGCCCGCCATCTCGCCGACCTGTCCACCCGCACCGACCAGCGCCTGGACCTGCTGCGCGAGGCCTTGACCGAGGACGCGCGCCGCGGCCGGGTCGAGGCCGGCGAGGCGCAGCAGCGCGTGGCCGAACTGCTGAACCAGCGCCTGGTCGAGATGCGCGGCCAGCTCGACGCGTTCGGCCAGCAGCAGGACGCGCGCATGCTGCATTTCGGCCAGCAGCAGAGCGAGCTGATCGCGCGCATCGACGCGCACCTGACCGCGCTGCGCGAGACCCTGGTCGAGGACGCGCGCAAGGCCCGCCTGGAAGGCGCCGAGTCGCAGCAGCGCTTCGCCGACACGCTCGGCCAGCGGCTCAACGAACTGATCCAGCGCAACGAGCAGCGCATCGGCGAGATGCGCGGCACCCTGGAAGAGCGGCTGAAGGAACTGCAGGCCGACAACGCGGCCAAGCTCGAGCAGATGCGCGGCACCGTCGACGAGAAGCTGCAGACCACCCTCAACACGCGCCTGGACGCCTCGTTCAAGCTGGTCTCCGAGCGGCTCGAGCAGGTCCAGCGCGGGCTGGGCGAAATGCAGCAGCTGGCCACCGGCGTCGGCGATCTCAAGCGCGTGCTGAGCAACGTCAAGAACCGCGGCGGCTGGGGCGAGGTGCAGCTGGAGAACATCCTCGAGCAGACCCTGACCCAGGAACAGTACGCGCGCGGCGTGCGGGTGCGCCCGGAGCGCAACGAGGCGGTCGATTTCGCGGTGCGCCTGCCCGGCCGCGGCCACGAGGACACGCCGGTATGGCTGCCGATCGACGCCAAGTTCCCGCGCGAGGACTACGAGCGGCTGCTCGACGCGCAGGAGCAGGGCGACCCGGAGCTGGTGCTGGCCACGGGCGCGCAGCTGGAACGCGCGATCCGGGTGCAGGCCAAGTCGATCAGCGACAAGTACATCGCCCCGCCGCACACCACCGATTTCGCGGTGATGTTCCTGCCCACCGAGGGCCTGTACGCCGAAACCCTGCGCCGCCCCGGCCTGGCCGACCTGCTGCAGCGCGAGCACCGCATCGTCATCGCCGGCCCCACCACCGTCACCGCGCTGCTCAACAGCCTGCAGATGGGCTTCCGCACGCTGGCCATCGAGAAGCGCTCCAGCGAAGTGTGGGGCGTGCTGGCCGCGGTCAAGAGCGAGTTCGGCAAGTTCGCCGGGATCCTGGAAAAGGCCGAGAAGCAGATCGGCACCGTCGGCAAGAGCCTGGGCGATGCCAGCCGCAAGACCCGCACCATCGAGCGCCGCCTGCGCGGGGTGGAGACCCTGGCCGATGCGCAGTTCGCGCCACTGCTGGATCTCGAACTGCCCAGCGCCGATGCCGACGCGGACGAGGATCCGGCACGCGACGAGCAGGAATAGGCGGTATCGGGCACGCCACGCACCTCGCCGCGCGGCGCGGCGCGTGGCGCAGCGGCTGGCCGATGTGCCGCGCGCGCTGCTTCGAGTTGCCCATCGCCGATACCGGCGACGAGATCTCACGCGCCAGAACAAGGACGCGGCGCTATCGCGCCCGCCGATGCACCCGCTCGCCACAGGCGCATTGCGATACTGCGCGCCGAAACCTGGCCGAATGGAGACGCCGATGTCGATGCGATGGTGCATGCCCCTGTTGTCCTGCCTGTTGCTGGCTGCCTGCAGTAGCGGTCCAAGCCCGCAGGCGACCCCCGCGGCATCCGCGCCACAGGCGGGCGGCGATGGCGCCGCTGCGGCCGACGCCGCGGCGTGCACGGCACAGGGCGGCAGCCTGCGCCCGCTCGGCCGGCGCGGACTGCTCAAGTGCGTGATCCCGTTCGCCGATGCCGGCAAGACGTGCAGCGACAAGAGCCAGTGCCGCGGCGACTGCCTGGCGGTCACGCCGGTGCCTACCGGCGCCGCCGCGCAGGGCGTATGCCAGCGCGACATCAGCGAGAACTACGGCTGCCGGCAGGCCGTGCAAGGCGGCGTGGGCAGATCGCAGGTCTGCATCGACTGAGGGCGCGCGCTCCAGCGCCGAGCGGGGCGCGCTGGGTCTGCCATCACCAACCCGCAGGCCGCTCCTGAGCGCGCGGGGCAGCGTCATGACTCCGGCGTGGACGCATGCGCGCTCCTGCCCCGTGCACGGACAGGAGCGGCGCGGTTTGCCCGGATGAAGCACGCGCCCAGGTCGCGGCGCGATAGCCGCTGTGCGGCCAGGCGCCTATGCTTGCGCTCCATCTTGTTGCAGGAGCCGCACGTGAGCCAATCGATCTACGACATCCCGTTGACCACCATCGACGGCCAGCCCGCTTTGCTGGCCACGCATCGCGGCAAGGTGCTGCTGGTCGTCAACGTCGCCTCCAAGTGCGGCCTGACCAAGCAGTACGAAGGGCTGGAAGCGCTGTACCGCGAAAAGCACGCCGCCGGGCTGGACGTGCTCGGTTTCCCGGCCAACGACTTCAAGGGCCAGGAGCCGGGCAGCGAGGCGGAGATCCAGCAGTTCTGCCAGCTCACCTACGACGTGACCTTCCCGATGTTCGCCAAGATCGCGGTCACCGGCGAGGCCACGCATCCGCTGTACCGCGCGCTGATCCAGGCGCAGCCGCACACCGAGGGTGAAGGCCCGATGCGCGAGAAGCTGGTCGGCTATGGCATCGAGCCCAATCCGGCGCCGGGCGTGCTGTGGAACTTCGAGAAGTTCCTGGTCGGCCGCGACGGCCAGGTGCTGGGCCGCTTCGCCCCGGACGTGACCGCCGAGGACCCGCGCCTGCGCACGGCGCTCGAGGCGGCGCTGGCGTAAACGGCTTGCGGCGTTCGCTGCCGCAAGGCGATGCCTGTGCTATCCGGATGCATATAGGAGTGGCTTCGGTGGCCGCTGCCCATGCGTCCTGACGGATCGCCGAAAGCTTTGGAAATCCCCGCTCCGTTCGTCGCGGCCGAAGCCGCTCCTACAGTGGGGACGCAGTTGGCTCGTTGAGTTGCGGTTGCGTGCAGTCCGCTACGCCGCCGTCGCCTTCGTTATTGCTTTGGCTTTGGCTTTGGTTTTGGCTTTGGCTTTGGCTGTCGCTTTTGACTTGCCGGGTTCCCTTCCGCAGCGGCGGCCATGGCGGGGAAAAACCCCGAAGGGGCGGCGCACATGGATGTGCGCCGTTCGCGGCAGGGGCAGGATGCCCCTTCCGCGAATCCCCGTCATGGACGCGGACCCGGAGCGCGCAGCGCGGAGGGCGCAAGGCAGGGCGCGCTTTCTTTTGGTTACTTTTCTTTGCGCGAGCAAAGAAAAGTGACTCGCCGCAAGGCGAAAGCGTTTGCCTTGGTTCTGGCATTGAGATCTTGAAGCTTTGAAGCAAGAGCAACAGCTTCCGCTGGCGCGGGTCACTTTTCTTTGCTTGTGCAAAGAAAAGTAACCAAAAGAAAGCACACCCCGCAGCGCGCCCTCCGCGCTGCGCGCTCCGGGTCCGCAGCCCCGACGGGCATTTTTCGATGGCACTTGTCCGCTACGCGGCCAAGCCCGGGGCAAGCGCCTCGCGGCGCTTGCCCGTTCGCCGGGGCGAAGCAGTGCTTCGCCTTTATCCGGCTCACCCATGTGCCAGCGAAAAACGACGCGCATCCTGCGCGTCGCCCTTCGGGTATTCGCCCGCCGGGGCTGCCGCGCCGAGGGGACCCGGTAGATCAAAAGCAAAGCAACAGCACAAGCACAGCAGAAGCACAGCAGGAGCACAGCAGGAGCACAGCAGGAGCACAGCAGGAGCACAGCAGGAGCAACAGCAGGAGCAACAGCAGGAGCAACAGCAGGAGCACAGCAGGAGCAACGGCAACAGCAACAGCAACAGCAGGGTCCAACGGGGCGGGGCATCCGTCGCGGCCATCGCGTGCTGCGCTACGTGGCGTGCCCCAGCAACGCTTGGGACGCGATGCGCCTACCTTGGCGGTGGCAGGAAAAATCCAGCCACAAAAAAACCCGGCCGCAGCCGGGTTTCTTCAGCGTCGCCCGAACCAGCGCGACTCAGCGGCTGCCGCCGCGCCACTCCGGGATCGGCATCGCGTCCACCGGCACGGTCGGGTTGGTCTCTTCCTCGCGCAGATAGTCGGGCAGGTCGTTGTCCTGGCGCTTGTTGTGGCTGCGCAGGTCGCCTTCGATCTGGTAGCTGCGGCGCTGCATCCACGCATCGCGGGTCAGCTGGTACTCGTCCGGCGCTTCGTCGCGCAGGCTGTCCAGCGACAGCAGCTGCGCGCGCGTGTCCACCAGCTGCAGGCCCTGCAGGCCGATGCGCACGGTGTCCTCCTCGATCTGCCGCAGCGGCGACAGCGGCGCGTCGCCGGCCAGGCCGAACACGTCGCGTACCGTGCGCGGCCCGAACAGCGGCAGCTCCACGTAGCGCGAACGGCGCCAGCCCCAGGCGCCGAGCGTCTGGCCGAAGTCCTCGCTGCGCCGCGGCAGCTTGGCGTCGCTGGCCGGGTCGAAGATGCCGGCGATGCCCAGCGTGCTGTTCATCAGGAACCGGCCCAGGGTCTGCCCGGCCTGCAGCGGACGGCCCTGCAGCAACTGGTTGACCATGGTCAGCGGCGAGCTGAGGTTGTCGAAGAAGTTGGTCACGCCCAGCCGCACCGGCCGCGGCACCACGTTGACGTAGGCGCGCGCCAGCGGCCGCGCCACGGTGCGGTCGACCACGTTGTTGAACTTGTGCACCTTGCGGTTGAACTTCTCCCACGGGTCGTAGCTCTGCGGCACGGCGACGCCGGCCGGCAGCGTCGCATCGGCGACCGGGTTGTACGGGTCGCTGCCGTACAGCGCGGCGTAGTCGTCTTCGGCGGCGGTCGCCGCGCCGCCGGTCGGCGGCACGCTCGCCGGTGCGGCCATCGCGTCGCCGGCGACCGGTGCGGCCGACGGCGGCGCCTGCGTCTCGGCGGCCGGCGACGCATCCATGGTGGTGCCTGCGCCGCCGTCGGCAACCGCCGCGTCGGCGGGCGTCGCCGGCGCAGCGGTCGCGGCCGGCGGCGGCGGGGGGCGCTTGGGGGTGCCGGCGCAGGCGCCCAGGGCGGCGGCCAGGGCCAGGGAAGTGAGGATACGCAGCACGTTCATGGGGTCAGCTCGCCGCCGGGGGAGATTGGAAATCCAGGGTCGGCGCCAGCCGGTAGGCGGCGCTCAATTCGGTCAGGCCGGCCGGGGCGCCATGGATGGCGACCTCGGCCTGGCCTTGCGCACGCAGGCGTGCGGCCAGTTCGGCGAGCAGCGCCAGGCCGGCGCTGTCCACCTGCGCCACCTCGCGCAGGTCCAGCGCACGCGCGCCGGCCAGCAGCGGCAGCGCCGCCGGCCACAGCGCGGTGGCCGCGGCGCGGTCGAGCACGCCGCTCAGCGCGAGCGTGTCGCCGTCGCGGCGCAGGCGCGGCTCACTTGCCACTGTTGCTCGCCGGTGCCACCTGCAGCGCGCCGTTGCGCAGATCGGCCGCGACCTGCGGGATCGACTTGGTGCGCAGCGGCGTGTCGAACTGGTTGCGAAAGGTCTGCACGTAGGACACGCCTTCCACCATCACGTCGAAGATCTTCCAGCTGCCGCCGGTGTTGCGCACCAGGTAGTCGACCGGGATCGGGTCGCCGCCGCTGCGCAGCAGTTCGGTGGAGACCTTGGCGCCGCGGCCGCCCGGCAGCGGGGTTTCCGACTTCACCCGCACCTGCGGCTTGCCTTCGAAGGTCAGCAGCGAGGTGCCGTAGCGCTGCATCAGGTTGTCGGCCATCGCATCGGCGAACAGCTTGACGTCGGCGTCGGAGGCGCCGCGGCCGTGCACGCCGAGCACCAGGCGCGCGGCGTAGTCGCGGTCGAAGGACTTGTCCATCTCGCTGTTGATGAATTGCTTGAGCGCGGCGTTGTTGCTCTTGAACTCGGCGCGGCGCTGTTCCAGCGTGGTCAGGATGCGGGTGCTGTTGTCGAGCACGACCTTGCTGGCCGACCCCTGCTGGGCGGCGGCAGCGGCCGGTGCGGCCTGGGCCAGCGCGGCGGTGGGGGCGGCGACGGCCAGGGCGGCGGCGAGAGCGGCGGAAAGCAGTGTGTTGGTCATGGCTTGGGTTCCGTTTCCGTAGAGGGAGTGGCGGTGTTCGCGGAGGATGCGGCAGCGGGCGTCGCGCCGGCGTTACCGCCGCTGCCGCTGCCGCCGCCGAACATGTACTTGCCGACCAGCTGGATCAGGTCCACCGCCGGCTGGGTGAAGGCGATCTCCTGGCCGGGCTTGAGCGTGTCCGGGTCGCCGCCGGGCTGCAGGCCGACGTAGCTTTCGCCGAGCAGGCCGCTGGTCAGGATGCCGGCCGAGGTGTCCGCCGGCAGGTCCTTGTAGCGGTCGTCGATGGCCAGGGTCACCACCGAGTCGAACTTGGCCGGATCCAGCTCGATCTTCGCCACCTGGCCGATGATCACCCCGCCGATCTTCACCGGCGCCTGCTGGCGCAGCTGGCCGATCTGCGAGAAGCGGGCGGTGAGCTCGTAGCGCCCGCCGCCGAAGCCCCACTGGCGGTTGGTGGAGGCGAGCGCCAGCACCAGCAGCGAGGCCAGGCCCAGCAGCAGGAAAGCGCCGACGGCGAACTCGAGACGGGGACCGCGGATAGCCATAACGTGTCTACCTTGTTGATTCATCTGGGCCGCGGCGACAGTGCCGCGGCCGGTGTGGCGGGAGCTCCCCGCCGGCGACGGCGGGGTTTGGCGCGCGGTTCCCTTACTGGAACAGCAGCGCCGACAGCACGAAATTGAACATCAGCACCAGCAGCGAGGCGTTCACCACCGCGCGCGTGGTGGCCACCGAGGTGCCCTCGATGGTCGGCTCGGCGTGGAAGCCGACGTACGAGGCGACCAGCGCCGCGGTACCGCCGAACACCGCCGACTTCAGCATCGCCACGCCGAAGTCGTCCCAGAAATCCACGCTGCTCGACAGCGCCGACCAGAACGTGCCGCGGTCCAGGCCGAGCACGTGCACCGCCTCGAAGTAGCTGGCGCTGATCGCCAGCGAGCAGAAGATGCCGGTCAGCAGCGGCACGGTCAGCACCGCCGCCCAGAAGCGCGGCGCCACCGCCTTGGCCACCGGGTCGATCGCCATCAGCTCCAGCGCCTTGATCTGGTCGGTGGCGCGCATCAGCCCCAGCTCGGCGGCGATCGAGCTGCCGGCGCGGCCGATGAACAGCAGCGCGGTCAGCACCGGCGCCAGTTCGCGGTACAGCGACAGCCCCAGCAGCGTGGACAGCGCATCGGAGGCGCCATAGGTCTGCAGCGTGCGGTAGCCCTGCAGGGTCAGCACCAGGCCGACGAAGGCGCCGCCGACGGCGATGATCGGCAGCGAGCGCGCGCCGATCTTGTAGATCTCGCGGACCAGTTCGGCCAGGAAATCGCGGGTCGGCAGCGAACCGCGCAGCACCGTGACCGAGAACAGCCCGGCGCGGCCGAGCGAGCGGATCGATTCGGCGAAGGCCATCAGGCGGCACTCCGCGCGCGCGGCGGCGCATCGAACGGGATCGGGCCGTCCGGGCGGCCGTGCAGGAACTGCTGCAGCAGCGGATCGGCGCTGGCCTGCAGCGCGTCCGGGGTGCCGGCGAAGACCACTCCGCCGTTGGCGATGGCCACCGCCTGGTCGCAGATCGGCAGGGTCTCGTGGACGTGGTGGCTGACGATGATGCTGGTCAGGCCGAGGGTGTCGTTGAGGCGCTGGATCAGGCTCATGATCACCCCGGAGGCGATCGGGTCCAGCCCGGTCAGCGGTTCGTCGTAGATCATCAGCGGCGGGTCCAGGGCCAGTGCGCGGGCCAGCGCCACGCGCCGCGCCATGCCGCCGGACAGCTCGCGCGGCCAGGCGTCGGCGGCGGCGAGCAGGCCCACCGCGTGCAGCTTCAGCGCCACCAGCCGTTGCAGCACCGGCTCGGGCAGGCGGGTGTGGGCGCGCAGCGGCAGCGCCACGTTCTCGGCCACGCTCAGGTCGGTGAGCAGGCCGTTGCCCTGCAGCAGCACCCCGATGCTCTTGCGCGTCTCGCGCAGCGCGCGGCTGCCGCGCGGCAGCGGCTGGCCGAACACCTCGACCGTGCCCGCGACCGGGACCAGCTCGCCGGTCAGCGCCGCCAGCAGGGTCGACTTGCCGCTGCCGGACGGGCCGAGCACGGCGGTGATGCTGCCGCGCGGCACCGACAGCGAGACGTCGCGCAGGATCGCGCGGCCGCCACGGTCGATGCGCACGCCCGACAGCTGCACCAAGTTGGATTCGGAAGACGCCATCGCGGCCTTTAACGGAAAATCAACACAGGATTGAACCAGTCCGCTGAACTTAACCGAACTGGGCCGTGCAGTATTGTCGCATCGGTCGAGCCCGCGTGCGCATGGTCCTGGGATGCCGTACATGCAACAGCGTGTATTGGACCCGGGGCTGGCCGGCTTCCTGGTTCGGGTGACCGGCCGCCGGCCCTGCTCCAGCGGCTGTGCCCGCAGGCCGGACGCTCCTCCTTCGCGGCACGGCCGCGCGGCCGTTGCCGCCGCCGCCGCGCGCGGTCCCGCGCCGACCGGGCGGGGCGGGACCGCCGAACCGCCGGATCCGCGTGGCGCTGCGGTGCCGGCCTTGAATGCGGTGCCGGGTCACGCCACGATGCACGGCGGCGATGGCGCCGTGACAGGGAGTCATAGATGGAATTGTTGACGTTGGAACACTTCGCCGGAAGCGTGAACGAGACCTTCGCCGCGGAGTTGAACGAGGGCGAGATCTCCTTCGTGCTGGTCGAGGCGCGGCCATTGCCGGCCAAATCCGCCGCGCTGCGCGCGCCGTTCTCGCTGCTGTTCCGCAATACCTCCTCGTTCCTGTTCCCGCAGCAGACCTACCGGATGCGGCACGCGCGGCTGGGCGAACTGGGCATCTTCCTGGTGCCGGTGGCGCGCGAGCGCGACGGCTTCCTGTACCAGGCGATCTTCAGCTGAGCGCCGGCGCCGCGCAGGCGGCGCGCCAATGCATCTCCAGGTGGGTGTCGCTGGCGTCGCCGGCGACGAAGCCCAAGCGCGCGTACAGGCGCTGCGCCTCGGGATTGGCGTGCAGCACGTGCAGCGACAGCGCGCATCCGGCCGCGGCCGCCAGCGCCTGCGCCTGCGCGATCAGCGCGGTGCCCACGCCTTGCCCGCGCCAGGCCGGCAGCAGGCTGATGTCGACCAGCACGTGACGCGCCGCGCCGCGCTGCAGGTAGAGCCTGCCCAGCGGCGCCTGCGCGGTCTCCACGATCAGGAAGTCGGCATCGGCGAAGTGGGCCAGGTAGTGCGCGTGCTGCAGCGCGAACTGCTGGTCGAGAAACGCGCGCTTGGCCGCTTCCGGCCACGGCACCGCCGCCAGTTCCGCGCTGCGGGTGCTGGCGTACAGGTCGCGCAGCCAGGGCAGGTCGGCATCGCGCGCGGAGCGCAGGCCGATGCCGCGCGCGCGCAGCGCCGCCGGCGCGGCGAGGCGATCGCCCCGGTCCGGGAAGCCGGCCGCGGTCACGACGCCGGCCTCAGCCGAACGCCGGATAGTCTCCGGACAGCGCGATGCAGAAGTTCACCGCCAGGTAGGGCTGCCGGTTCTCGTGCGCCAGGCCGTTGCCGGTGGGCAGCAGCGCGGTCGGCGAGAACTGCGTCTCGGGCTGCTGCACCGTCGCGAAGGGACGTGCCGTGCTGCTGCCCAGCGCGGACAAGCCCGCGCCGTTGGCGGGCGTGCCGCTTTTCTTGGTCCGATCCGTCTGCGAGAACGAGACGATGCCGTGGTCGTGTGGCGGGATCTGCGTGCTCAGCAGGCTGACCCCGATGCTGCCGAAGGCGTCGCCGCGCTGGCGGTTGGTCAACCCGCCGCCCTGGCCCTGTTCGCAGCCGGCGCGCGCGCAGAAATTCGGCAGTTGGAACGTGCTGGAGCCATTGCCGCCGTAGGCCACGCCCAGCAGCGAGTACAGCACCGTGTTCTGCGTGATCGGCAGCGTGGCGCCATTGCACAACGCCCAGCCGACGGGATTGAAATCGAAGCCGAACAGCTGGATTTCGCCGATGTAGGGTTCGGTCATGGATGCATTCCTCCGGTGGAACGGGCGGGCGCCGCGGCCAGCGCGGCACGCCGAATGGGATCAGCTCTGCTGCGGGAAGATGCCGGTGGTGGCGATGCAGTACTGCACCGTCAACGTGGGCATGGTGTTCTCGTGCGGTTGGCCGCCGCCGGTGAATGTGGTCGATTGCGTGGCCATCGGCGTCGCGGTGGCGCCGGTGCCGTCGGTTACGTAGAACACGTCGCCGGCGACCGTGGCCGGCAACAGCCCGGACGGCGCAGTCGCCGTTGCCGCGGCGGTGGTGGCGACCACCGTGTGCGTGTGCGCCGGCATCTGCAATTCGGTCAGTGCCACCGTCTCGGTGCCCGCGCGCTGGGCGATGACATAGTTGCTCAGGCCCGGTCCCTGGCCCTGGTGCAGCGGCACGCGCCCGCGCAGGTCCGGTACCGCGAACGTGTTCTGCCCATCGCCGCCGTAGAGCGTGCCGATCAGCACGAACAGGGTTTCGTATTCGGAGATCGACAGCAGGGTACCGTCGCATGCCTGCCAGCCCTGCGGGGTGCGGCCGAAGCCGAACAAACGGATTTCGCCGATGAATGGAGTGGCCATGGTGTCCTTCCTGGTCGGTGGTGCGCCGCGCGCCTGGAGTGCGGTTGCCTAGCTGCGCGAAGGGAAGATGCCGGACAGTGCGATGCAGAAATTGATCGTGGTGTACGGCTGCAGGTTCGGATGCGGCTGGCTGCCGCCCGCCGGGCTGGCGGTTGCCGGATTCAGCGCCACCAACGCGCCAGGAGCCGCGTACAGCGCTGTGGCCGGACCCGAGGTGCTGGCGTTGTTGGCGAACGAGCGGCCGGCAGGATTGCGATTGTTGCCAGCGGTGTTGGTGCATTCCAGCAAGTGGTTGTGCGCTGGCAGGTTGCTGGGCAGCAGCGACACGTTCTCCGCGCCGCCGCTCTGGCCCAGCGGCGGTGGCGAAGGTTGCCAGTTCGGATCGGCCGAGGGCGCGAAGCCGATGGGCGTGCGTCCGCGCATGTCGGGCAGCGCGAAGTTGGTGCTGCCATTGCCGCCGAAACGGGTGCCGAGCAGGCTGAACAGCGCCTGGTTCTGGTTGACCGGCAACAGCTGGCCGTTGCACTGCGCAAAATACTTGGGCGCGAAAACGAAACCGGTCAGCATGATCTGACCGACGAAGAACTCGCTCATGCGGATCTCCCCCCGGATTGTTTAGCGACGGACATCGTGTCTGGCGCCAGAATACTTAATCACGTCTTTTGCGCGATGCAAGTCTTGATAATGCTGAATCAGACAGCCTGGGCGCATTTGTTGCTTTACCAATATGTGAATTTTCTGTTCAAATGCCGCCGCAGCGTGGAGGGGAATACGCCTTTGCAGGCCTATATCCGCGCTGTCTGAGGCACCAGGAGCGTTGCCGGCGCCAGTGGGGTGGCGCGATCTTCCGGGGAAATGGAATATGTCTACAAATTGCACCAGTATGTCAGCGAGCATGCGCGTCGCTTTGCGTTGGCCGCTGGTTTTTGCGCTGCTGCTGTTGAGTACGCTGCATTCCGGCACGGCCGCAGCGGCGGCGTCCCAATATTGCCCAACGGTGAATGCCACCGTGGTGCAAGGCGGATCAGTGCAGATCGACGTCACTACCTGCGATGGCACAGGAGCTGACGATATCGGTATCGGCTGGAATGGCGTACAGCCCCCGCATGGCACGCTCGTCGTCCCCAATCCGAGCGGAGCGCAGGGCACGCAGATCATCACCTATACCCACAATGGCGATAGCGCCACCAGCGATACCTTCCCGCTGGAGGATGGCGCCGGCGACACCATCACCGTCAACATCACCATCACCCCGGCGCTGTCCGCCAGCATCGCGGTGAGTCCGTCCAGCGCCAACGAAGACAGCGGCACCGTCTTCACCTACACGGTGACCCTGAGCCAGACCAGCAGCTCGGCGACCACGGTGAACCTCACCCGCAGCGGCACCGCCACCAACGGCACCGACTACACGGGCGCGGTGACCAGCATCGTGGTGCCCGCGAACACCGCCTCGGCCAGCTTCGCCATCACCCCGGTCGCCGACACCACGGTGGAGGCCGACGAGACGGTTGTGTTCAGTGTGGCCAGCGGCAGCGGCTATGGCATCGGCAATCCATCCAGCGCGACCGCGACCATCCTCAACGACGACCTGCCCACCGCGTCGATCACGGTGTCCCCCTCCAGCGTGGCCGAGGACGGCGCCACCAATCTCACCTACACCGTCACGCTCGACCAGGCAGCGCAGAGCGCGGTGTCGGTCGCCTTCAGCGTCGGTGGCACCGCGACCTCGGGCACCGATTACGCGGCCGTGAGTTCGCCGCTGGTGATCGCCGCCGGCCAGACCACCGGCACCATCACCATCAATCCGACCGCCGACAGCACCGTCGAACCCGACGAGACCGTGGTGATCAGCCTCGCTGCAGGCAGCGGCTACAGCGTGGGTTCGCCGAACAGCGCCACCGGCACCATCCTCAACGACGACCAGCCGTCGCTGTCGATCAACGACGTCTCCCTGAGCGAAGGCAATGCCGGCACCAGCAACGCCACCTTCACCATCTCGCTGAGCCAGCCGGCCGGCGCCGGCGGCGTCAGCTTCGACATCGCCACCGCCGACGGCACCGCCACCGCGGGCGTGGACTACGTCGCGTCCAGCCTCACCGGGCAGACCATCCCCGCCGGCAGCAGCAGCGCCACCTTCACCGTGCTGGTCAACGGCGACACGCTCAACGAGCCGAACGAGACCTTCTTCGTCAACGTCAGCAACGTCACCGGCGCCACCGTCGCCGATGCGCAGGGCCAGGGCACCATCGTCAACGACGATGCGTTGCCTGCGCTGTCGATCGACGACGTCAGCGTGACCGAAGGCAACAGCGGCACCACTACGGCCACCTTCACGGTGAGCCTGAGCGCGGCCAGCGGCCAGACCGTCTCGGTCAACTACGCCACCGCCGACGGCACCGCCACCGCCGGCAGCGACTATGTCGCGCGCTCCGGCACGCTGACCTTCGCGCCGGGCGTCACCGCGCAGGGCGTTGCGATCACCGTCAACGGCGACACCGCGGTCGAGCCCAACGAGACCTTCAGCGTCGGCCTGTCCGGCGCCAGCAACGCGAGCATCGCCCGCGCCACCGGCACCGGCACCATCCTCAACGACGATGCAGTGGTGACGGTCAACCCGGCATCGCTGCCGGCGGCGACCGCAGGCAGCGCCTACAGCCAGACCCTGAGCGCCAGCGGCGGCACCACGCCGTACAGCTTCGTCGTCAGCGCCGGTACGTTGCCGGTTGGATTGCTGTTGAGCCCGGGCGGCGTGCTGTCCGGGACCCCGACGTCCAGCGGCAGCTTCAACTTCACCGCGACCGCCACCGACAGCGGCAGCACCCCTACCAGCGGCAGCCGCGCCTACACGCTGACCGTGGCCAGCCCGACGATCACCCTGCCGGCCACCACCCTGGCCGGCGGCACCGCCGGCCAGGCGTATACGGCCGCGATCAACCCGGCGACCGGCGGCATCGCGCCGTACACCTATACGCTCAGCGCCGGCGCGTTGCCGGCTGGCGTCACGGTCAACAGCGCGACCGGTGCGCTCAGCGGCACGCCGACCGTGGCCGGCAATTTCAACTTCACCCTCACCGCGACCGACAGCACCACCGGCACCGCGGGGCAGGCGAGCCAGAGCTACAGCCTGAGCATCGTGTCGCCGACGCTGACCATCGCGCCGCCGACCTTGCCGGCCGGCGCCATCGGCACGGCCTACAGCCAGACCCTGAGCACCAGCGGCGGCACCGCGCCGTACGGCTACGTCATCAGCGCCGGCGTGGCGCCGACGGGCCTGACCCTGACCACGGGCGGCGTGCTGTCCGGCACCCCGACCGTGGCCGGCAACTTCGCCTTCACCGTCAGCGTCACCGACGCGCACGGCTTCGGCACCGCGCAGGCCTATACGCTGTCGATCGCCTCGCCGACGCTGACCATCGCGCCGCCGACGCTGCCGGCCGGCGCCATCGGCACCGCCTACAGCCAGACCCTGAGCGCGAGCGGCGGCACCGCGCCGTACAGCTACGCGATCAGCGCCGGCGCGCTGCCGACCGGGCTGACCCTGACCGCGGGCGGCGCGCTGTCCGGCACGCCGACCGTGGCCGGCAGCTTCGCCTTCACCGTGACCGCGACCGACAGCACGGCCGGCGTGGCCGCGCAGGCGAGCCGCAGCTACTCGCTGAGCATCGCCTCGCCGACGCTGACCATCGCGCCGCCGACCCTGCCCGCCGGCATCGCCGGCACCGCGTACAGCCAGACCCTGAGCGCGAGCGGCGGCACTGCGCCGTACAGTTACGCGATCAGCGCCGGCGCGCTGCCGGCCGGGCTGACCCTGACCACGGGCGGCGTGCTGTCCGGCACGCCGACCGTGGCCGGCAGCTTCGCCTTCACCGTGACCGCGACCGACAGCACGGCCGGCGTGGCCGCGCAGGTGAGCTACGCCTACACCTTGAGCATCGCCGCGCCGACGCTGGTCATCGCGCCGCCGACGCTGGCCGCCGGCACGGTGGGCACCGGCTACAGCCAGACGCTGAGCGCCAGCGGCGGCACGGCGCCGTACGGCTACAGCGTCAGCGCCGGCACGCTGCCGGCCGGCCTCACCCTGACCGCCGCCGGCGTGCTCGCGGGCACGCCGACCGCCGCCGGCAGCTTCGCCTTCACCGTCAGCGTCACCGACGCGCACGGCTTCACCGCGGCTCAGGCCTACACGCTGGCGATCGCCGCGGCGGTGCCGGCACCGGTGGCGGTGAACGACACCGGCGCCACGCTGGTCGATACCGCGCTGACCCTGGCGGTGACCGGCAACGACACCGGCAGCATCGACACGATCGCGGTGACCACCGCGCCGACCCACGGCACCGCGGTGGTCAATGGCGTGCAGCTGGTGTACACGCCGGCGGCCGGCTATGTCGGCGCCGACAGCGTGAGCTATACCGCCACCGGCCCGGGCGGCACCTCGGCGCCGGCCACGGTCACCATCACCGTCAATGCGCGCCCGGTGGCGGCGTCGGCGACGATGCCGGCGGTGTCCGGCGAAGCGCAGGCGGTGGACCTGACCAGCAACGCGACCGGCGGGCCGTTCGTGGCCGCTGCGCTGGTGGCGATCTCCCCGGCCAATGCCGGCACCGCGACCATCACCCGCAGCGGCGGTGCGTCCGTCGCCGGCACCGGCACGCCGACCGCGGCCGCGGCCGATGGCCCCAGCTTCATCATGACCTTCACCCCGAACCCGGCGTTCTCCGGCCAGGCCACGGTGCGCTTCACCCTGTCCAACGCGTATGCGACCTCGGCCGAGGCGGCCATCGTGTTCGTGGTCGCGCCGCGTCCGGATCCGAGCCTGGATGCGGAAGTGCGTGGCCTGATCGATGCGCAGGCCGAGTCGACCCGGCGCTTCGCCAAGGCGCAGATCGACAACTTCCAGCGCCGGCTGGAGGCGACCCACCGTGGCGATCGCGGCTTCGACAACAACCTGAGCTTCCAGACCACCTCGCACTGCCGCCAGGCCGAGCGCGGCCTGGGCGCACAGCCATGCAGCCAGCCAACCTGGGATGCGGATACCGACACCGCCGATGCGGCGGCGCAGCCCTCGACCGGCAAGGCCGCGGTCAACGGCGATCTCGGCCTGTGGGTGGGCGGTGCGATCAGCTCCGGCAGCCTGGACAAGCAGTCCCAGCGCGCCGGCGTGGACTTCCAGACCGACGGCCTGAGCATGGGTGCGGACTACCGCGCGTCGGATGCGCTGGCGCTGGGTGCGGGCGTGGGCTGGGGCCGCGACGACAGCGATGTCGGCAACAACGGCAGCCGCAGCAAGGCCACCGCGTACACGTTGGCGCTGTATGCCAGCTTCCATCCGGGCCGGCATTTCTTCTTCGACACCATGGTCGGCTACCAGCTGCTGTCCTACGACCTGCGCCGCTACGTGACCGGCAATGGCGAACTGGCCGAAGGACGCCGCGACGGCAGCCAGTGGATCGGCTCGGTGTCCACCGGTGCCGACCTGCAGCATGGCGACTGGCAGATCACGCCGTACGCCCGCGTGGACATGGCCCGCGCCACGCTGGACGCGTACAGCGAAGCGGCGATGGTGCCCTACGCGCTGCACTACGCGGACATGGACGTGTCCACCACCACCGGCAACCTGGGCCTGCGCCTGGAGTGGCGCCGCGAGATGAGCTGGGGCCAGTTCACCCCGCAGTTGCGCGTGGAGTACCAGCGCGACTTCCAGGGCCGCGGCGACGCCACGCTGAGCTATGCCGACCTGGTCGACGGCGGCCCGCTGTACCGCACCGGGCTGAGCGTGTTCGACCGCAACCGGCTGATGCTGGGCCTGGGCGCGGTGTTCACCACCGAGCAGGGCCTGTCCACCCGCGTCGAATACCGCGGCGTGACCGACGGCGACAGCGGCAGCGACCAGACCTGGATGTTCAACGTAGAGAAGAAGTACTGACGCAATAGCCCCTCTCCCATCGGGAGAGGGGTTGGGGTGAGGGTCGGCGCGAAGCGCCTCGCGGAGGTTGGGTGGACGAGGCTGCGCCCGGACCCTCATCCGCCCCTGCGGGGCACCTTCCCCCGGTGGGAGAAGGAAAAGCGCTAGCCCCTCTCCCATCGGGAGAGGGGTTGGGGTGAGGGTCGGCGCGAAGCGTCTCGCTGAGTTTGGGTGCACGAGGCTGCGCCCGTACCCTCATCCACCCCTGCGGGGCACCTTCTCCCGGTGGGAGAAGGAAAAGCGCTAGCCCCTCTCCCCCTCGGGAGAGGGGTTGGGATGAGGGTCCGGCGCGAAGCGTCTCGCGGAGTCGGGCGCACGAGGCAGCGCCCGCCTGAGTTCCACCTGCGACTGCGGCTATCAGCCAACCCGCATCGCGCATCCCGCAACGACGCCGCACGCGCGCATCCGGCACAATGCCGCTCGCATGCACGCCACGTCCGCGCCCGATTTCCGCCTGTACCCGTCCAACGCGCTGGATACCCTGGCCGCCCTGCTCGCCGAGGAACTGCGCCGGCCGGTGCCGGAGCAGCCGCTGCTGGCGCCAGAGGTGGTGCTGATCCCGCAGGTGGCGATGCGCCGCTGGCTGCAGTCCACGTTGGCCGCCGCGCACGGCGTCGCCGCCAACCTGGAATTCCTCACCCCAGGCGAATTCGTCGCGCGCGCGCTGGAAGCCAACCTCGGCCCGGCCGCCGACGACCTGGACATGGCCACCACGCAGTGGCGGCTGTACGCGGCGTTGCAGGCCGACCTGGGCAGCGACGCGGCGCTGGCGCCGCTGGCCGGCTACCTGGCCGACGGCGACGCGCTCAAGCCGTGGGCGCTGGCCGGCGAGCTGGGCAACGTGTTCGAGAAGTACCAGGCCTGGCGCCGCGACTGGCTGCTGCGCTGGGAAGGCGGTGCCGACGCGGACGATCCGCAGGCGCGGCTGTGGCGCCGGATCGCCGGCGGTCGCCAGTATCGCGCGCGCCGCATCGGCCAGTACCTGGACCGCTACGCGCGGCCCGACGGCCCGCTGCCGCAAGGCCTGCCGAAGCGGCTGTTCGCCTTCGCCATCCTCAACATCTCGCCCGACGTGCTGCGCGTGCTCGCCACCCAGGCGCGGCTGGGCACGCTGCACTTCTACCTGCCCACGCCGACCCAGGGCTATTGGGGCGACCTGCAGACGCTGTGGCAGCGCCGCCGCGAGGATGGCGCCGTCGACCTGTTCGCCGACCAGGTGCAGGAAAACCCACTGCTGCAGGCCTGGGGCGCGGCCGGGCGCGACTTCATGGCGCTGGTCGGCGACTACGAAGTGGTGCATCCGCTGGCCGAGATCGCGGTCTACGCCGATCCGCTGGCCTCCGGCCACCGCCCGCTGGCCGCCGGCGGCCTCGGCGACAGCCTGCTGCGGCGCATGCAGAGCGACCTGTTCCACCGCCGCGCGCCGGCCGTGCCGGCGCCGCTGCCGCAGGTGGACTTGGCCGACCCGAGCCTGCAGGTGCACGCCTGCCACACCCGCCTGCGCGAGTTGCAGGTGTTGCATGACCAGCTGCGCGCGCTGCTCGACGATCCGCGCTTCGATCCGCCGCTGCAGTCGCGCGAGATCGCGGTGCTGTCGCCGGACATCGACCCGTACGTGCCGTACCTGGACGCGGTGTTCGGCGGCCACGGCAGCGACGGCGCGCTGCCGTACGCGCTGGCCGACGCCAGCCCTTTGGCCAGCGAGCCGCTGGCCGAGGTGTTCCTGACCCTGCTCGGCCTGCCGCTGTCGCGCTTCGGCCTGCACGAGATCCTCGACCTGCTGGCCAGCGCGCCGATCGCCGAGGCCGCCGGACTGGACGAGACCGGGCTGGAGCGCCTGCGCGGCTGGCTGCACGCCGCCGGCGCGCGCTGGGGCCTGGACGCGGCGCACCGGCGCCAGCACCAGGCGCCGGCCGACGATGCCTACACCTGGCGCTTCGCGCTGGACCGGCTGCTGCTTGGCCACGCCAGCGGCGCCGAGGACGACATCGCCGGCGTGGCGCCATGGCCGCAGCTGGAAGGCAGCGCGCTGCTGGCGCTGGACACGCTGCTGCGGCTGCTGCGCGTGCTCGACCGCCACCAGGCGCTGCTGGCCGAGCCGATGGCCCCGGCGGACTGGCGCGAATGCCTGCTCGGCCTGCTCGATGCGCTGATCCCGCAAGCGCCGTCCGCGCCGCGCGCACAACGCGCGCTGGAGCGGCTGCGCAGCCTGATCGACCAGTTTGCCCGCGACGCGGCGCGCGCCGAGTACGCCGGCAAGGTTCCGGCCGAGGTGGTGCGCGCGCATTTCGCCGCGGTGCTTGGCGAATCGGACACGCGCGCGCCGCTGCTCACCGGCGGCATCAGCTTCGGCCGCATGGTGCCGATGCGCCTGCTGCCGTTCCGCGCGATCTGCCTGCTGGGCATGAACGACGGCGACTTCCCGCGCCGCGACCCGGCCGCCGGCCTCAACCGCCTCACCGCCGAACTGGGCAGCGCGCGCCGCCGCCACGGCGACCGTTCCACCCGCGAGGACGACCGGTTCCTGTTCCTGCAGCTGTTCGCCTCGGCGCAGGACGTGTTCTACCTCAGTTACCTCGGCGCCGATGCGCGCGACGGCAGCGTGCGCGAGCCGTCGGTGCTGGTCAGCGAACTGCTGGCCAGCGCCGCGCAGTACCACACCGATCCCAAGGCGATCGAACACCTCGTGGTGCGGCATCCGCTGCAACCGTTCGCCGCCGCCGCGTTCGGTGCGCTCGGCGAGGACGGCGCCGACCCGCGCCGCTTCAGCTATCGCCGCCAGTGGCGGCCGGCGGTGGACAGCCTGGCCGGGCAGCGCCAGGCGCTGGCGCCGTGGGTGGCCGCGGCCTTGCCCGCGGATGACATGGCGGTGCCGGCGAGCCTGGCGATCGACGACCTGCGCCGCCTGTTCGCCGATCCGGCCGGACAGTTCCTGCGCCATCGCTTAGGGATGCGCCTGCCCGACCCGGCCGGCGAGGACAGCGACCTGGAGCCGCTGCTGGCGCCGGGCAGCGGGCTGGAACAACACGAGCTGCAGCAACAGGTGCTGGAAGCGGTGCTGAGCGGCGCCACCGATGAACTCTACGCCCGCCTGCGCGCGCGCGCGCTGCTGCCGTCCGGCCCGCTGGGCCGGCGCCTGCTCGACGAGCGCCTGCGCCAGCTGCGCCCGTACGCGCAGGCGTTCGCGCAGTGGCGCGGCGACGCGCCGGCGCAGTCGCAGCGGCTGCAGCTGCAGCTCGACGGCACCGACCTGCACGGCCGCCTGCCCGGCTGGTACGCGAACGGCGTGGGCCGGGTGCAGGTCGGTGCGATCGGCGGGCGCGCGGCGATCCGCCACGGCCTGGAATGGCTGCTGCTGCGCGCCGCCGGCGAAGGTGCACCGTTCGTGCGTTTCTTCGAAGACGACGACGGCCTCGGCCCGCATCCGATGGACGGCGACCGCACCGAACCGCTGTCGCCGGCGCAGGCGCAGGCGGCGCTGGCCGCGCTGTTGCGGCTGTATCGGCAGGGCCTGCAGGCGCCGTTGGCGTTCGCCCCGTACAGCAGCTGGAAGTACTACCAGGCCGCGCGCAACGACGACCTCGACAAGGCGATCAAGGACGCGGCCGCGCAGTGGCAGGCCAGCTTCGGCTGGAGCGAAGCGGCCACGCCGGAACTGCGCCTGGTGCATCGCGGCGGCGACCCGTTCGCCGACGCGCAGCGCTTCGCCGAGTTCGCTGCCACCAGCCACACGCTGTATTCCCTGCTCGAACGCGGCGCTGCCGACAGCGCGCTGGATCCGGCGCGGCTGGCCGAGAGCTGGCGGCAATGGCGTGGTGCGCAGGAGGACGCCGAATGAGCGCCGTCCGCATCGACGACCCGTACCTGACCCTGCCACTGCACGGCGTGCGCCTGATCGAGGCCAGCGCCGGCACCGGCAAGACCTTCACCCTGGCCACCCTGTTCACCCGGCTGGTGGTCGAGCGCGGCCTGCGCATCGGCCAGATCCTGGCGGTCACCTTCACCGAGGCCGCCACCCAGGAACTGCGCCGCCGCATCCGCGAGCGCCTGGCGCTGGCGGCGACGCTGGTACCCGACGCTGCCCCGGCTCCTGTAGGAGCGGCTTCAGCCGCGACCGGGACCTTGGACCACCTGTTGCCCACCGCGATCGCCGACGACCGGTCGCGGCTGAAGCCGCTCCTACAGGACGCGCCGGACGCCGTCCTCACCCGCGCCATCCTCGCCGCACACCTGGCCGCCAGCGAAGAAACCCCCGCCGCCCTGCGCCGCCGCCTGCAACAAGCGGTGGAGGAAATCGACCTCGCCGCCATCTTCACCATCCACGGCTTCTGCGCGCGGGTGCTGCGCGAGCACGCGCTGGAGAGCGGCCAGACCTTCGCCGCGCCCGAGCTGCTGGCCAACGACCGCGACCTGCTCGGCGAAGTCGCCGCCGACCTGTGGCGCGCGCGCGCCGCCGACGCGACGATGGCCGAGGACCTGGTCGCGCTATGGCCGGGCGGCCCGGACACGCTGGCAAGCGACCTGCGCGAGCTGGTGCGGCATCCGCAGCTGCTGCCGGCGGCACCGGCGCTGGCCGACGACGTCGCCGCGGCCACGCACGCAGCGCAGGACGCGGCCAACGCACTGGCCAGCGCCTTCCACGCGCACGGCACCGCGTTCTTCGACGCGATCGCCGCCGCCATCGAAGACGGCGTGTTGAGCAAGGTCAGCTACAAGCCCGAATGGCTGGCGTCGCTGTGGCATTGGTGCGACGGCTTCGCCGCCGCGCCTGCGCCTGGCCTTCCGCCGCACGCAAAGCTGGTCAAGCTCACGGCCGCGGAACTGGCCTCCGGCACCAACAAGAAATTCGTCGGGCGCACCCCCGCCTCGCCGATGAGTCACGCGATCGACGGCTACCTGGCCGCGCTGGCGCGGTTGGAGCAGGCGCGCGCCGGACGCCGCATCCGCCTGCTGCATGCGTTGCGCGACGACGCGGCAGCGCGGCTGGCCCTGCTCAAGCGCCAGCGCCGCGTGCAGACCTACGACGACCTGGTCGATGGCGTCGCCCACGCCCTGCACGGCGCGCAGGCCGAGGCGCTGGCGCGGCGGCTGCGCGCGCAGTACGCGATCGCGCTGGTGGACGAATTCCAGGACACCGACGACCGCCAGTGGTCGATCTTCTCCAGCGTGTTCGGCGAGGGCGCACTGGCGCGCGAGGCCGGATTGGACCCTGCGCTGTTCGTGATCGGCGATCCCAAGCAGGCGATCTACGGCTTCCGCGGCGGCGATGTGCAGACCTACCTGGCCGCCGCCGCCAGCGCCGAACCGGCGCCGCCGCTCGGCCACAACTTCCGCTCGCGCCCGGCGCTGCTGGCCGCGCTCGACGCGCTGTACGCGCAGGCCGGCTACGCGCAGGCGTTCCTGACCGACGGCATCGTCTTCCATCCGGTGCAGGCGGGCAGCAAGCGCCACGACGCCGAGCTGCAGCGCGACGGCGCCACCGCCCCGGCGCTGACCGTGTGGCGCGCGCCGGAACCGCCGCCGCCGGACAAGGGCAAGCCCAAGCCGTGGAGCGCCGGCCGCGCGCGCGCGCTGTGCACCGCCGCCTGCGTCGCCGCCATCCGCGGCTGGCTGGCGGCAGGCCGCGGCGGCACCGCCAGCGTCGCCGGCCGCGCGGTGCAGGCCGGCGACATCGCGGTGCTGGTGCGCAGCCACGGCGAGGCCACCCGCATCCAGCAGGCGCTGGGGGCGGTCGGCATCCCCGCGGTGGCCGCCGGCAGGCAGAGCCTGTTCGCCACCGACGAAGCGCTGGAACTGCTGACCCTGCTGCAGGCGCTGCTCGACCCGGGCGACGACAGCCGCCTGCGCGCGGCACTGGCCACGGTGCTGATCGGCGAGGACGCCGCCGCCATCGCCGCGCTCGAACACAACGGCGATCGGCACCGCAGCTGGCAGCAACAGGCGCTGGACTGGCGCGAACGCTGGCAGCGCGGCGGGCCGCTGGCCTTGATCGGCGACCTCGGTGCCGCGCACGCGCAGCGCCTGCTGGCGCTGGTCGACGGCGAGCGCCGCCTGACCAACTACCTGCAGCTGGCCGAAACCCTGCAGGAAGCCGACACCCGCGCGCTCGGCGCGCACGGGCTGGTCGACTGGCTGGCGCGGCGCATCGCCAATGCCGACGACAACGACGAGACCCAGCAACTGCGCCTGGAATCGGATGCGCGCCGGGTGCAGATCGTGACCCTGCACAAGAGCAAGGGCCTGGAGTATCCGCTGGTGTTCCTGCCCTACATCGGCATCGGCCGCAGCGAGCGCGGCGCCGGCCGCCACTGCGTGGTGCATGCGCCGCCGCTCGGCCGCCAGTTGCACTGGAACACTGGCAAGGATGATCCGGCCTGGAGCACGGCGGAAGCAGCGTGGAAACAGGAACAGCGCGCCGAGGACGCGCGCCTGCTCTACGTCGGCCTGACCCGCGCCGAGCACGCGCTGTGGATCGCCACCGGGCCGTTCCACCAGCACGAGCGCAGCGCGCTGGCGGCGATGGTCGGCGACCTGGACGCGCTGCAGGCCGCCGCGGCGCCGGGCGCGATCGCCATCGACACCACGCCGCCGCCGGCCACCCTGCCGCGCCTGCCGATGGCCGACGCCATCCAGGTGCCGCCGGCGCGCGTGCCACAGCGCCATGTCGCGCCGGAGTGGTGGGTGTACAGCTTCACCCAGCTGGCCAACGCCGATGCCGGCAGCGCCCCCGATCCGATGGCCAGCGCCACCGTGGTCGGCAGCGGCGGCAACGACGAGCCGTCCGCCAGCGAGGCGGTGGCGACGACGCTGGACGTGGAAGCGTTCGACCGCCGCTTCACCGGCAACCGCTTCGGCGTGGCCATGCACGACGTGTTCGAACGCTGCGACTTCGCCGCCTGGCGCGACTGGCGCCCTGGCCAGCCGGCGCCGGACGGGCAGACCGCGGCGCTGCTGGAAGCGCTGCAACGCGGCGGCTACGCGCAGGACGAACTGGAGGATGGCGCCGCCATGCTCACCGCCCTGGTCGGCCACACCCTCACCGTCGCGTTGCCCGAAGGCACCCGCCTGGCCGCGGTGCCCGAACCGCAGCGCCGCAACGAAATGGAATTCCACTTCGCCATGCGGCCCACCCGCGTCGATGCGCTGCTGCCGCTGCTGCACCGCTTCGGCGTGGTCGGCGAACGCCAGGCGTTCGGCGCGCGCCAGCGCCTGGAAGGGCTGATGACCGGCCTGATCGATCTCACCTACCAGCACGACGGGCGCTGGTACGTGCTCGACTACAAATCCAACCGCCTGCCCAGCTACGACCCCGACGCCCTGGCGCGGGCGATGGCGCACAGCGAATACGAACTGCAGGCGCTGATCTACACCGTGGCCCTGCACCGCTGGCTGCGCTTCCGCCTGGGCGAGGCCTACGACTACGCCCGCGACTTCGGCGGCGTGCGCTACCTGTTCTGCCGCGGCCTGGACGCCGCCCGCGACCCCTCGCCGGGCGTCCACGCCTGGCGCTTCGACTCGGACCTGGTCGAGTCCGTCGACGCCCTGTTCGCCGGCGCTCCGCTCAAGCCCCTCTCCCCTCGGCGACCGCAGGAAGTCCCCGTGGGAGAGAGGGGTTGGGGTGAAGGGACGTCTGCCCACGGAGGCCCCACCCCGTGAACCGATCCAACCGACTAGCCGCACTGCAACGTAGCGGCACGCCGCACACCCTGGACCACGCTTTCGCCCAGAGCCAAGTCGAAGCCGCGGACACTCAGTTCGCCGGCGCCCCGCTTGAGCCCCTCTCCCCGCGGGAGAGGGGTTGGGGTGAGGGTCCGTCCGCCCACGGAGCCCCCACCCCGTGAGCCAACCCAACCTCCTGGCCGCCCTCCACCGCAGCGGCACCCTGCGCACCCTCGACCACGCCTTCGCCCAAACCCTGAGCCGCCTGGACGCAGAAACCCCCGACCTGGTCCTGGCCGGCGCCGCCCTGGCGTCACTGGCCGTGGCCAGCGGCCACGCCGGCCTGGACCCGGCCCGTGCCAACGTCCTGCTGGACCCACGCGACGGCCCGCCACCGCAACTCCCGGACCCGATCGACTGGCAACGCGTCCTCGCCGCCTCACGCTGGATCGCCCAACCCGCGCCGGAGGACGCGTCCGCCGCCGACTGCCCGCTGGTCCTGGAACACGGCCTGCTCTACCTGCGCCGCTACCGCGAATACGAGCGCCGCCTCGCGCAAGGCCTGCGCCGCCTCGCCGCGCAACCGCTGCCGTCCTTCGACGTCGCCGCACTCGCCCCGCTGTTCGCACAGTTATTCCCGAACGCCGGCGCTTCCCCTCTCCCCCCGGCGACCGAAGGGAGTCCCCGCGGGAGAGAGGGTGCCCGAAGGGCGGGTGAGGGTACGGGCCTCACCGACCAGCCCACCGACCGCCAAGCCCAGGCCGCGGCATTGGCCCTGCGCCGCGCCCTGCTGCTGGTCACCGGCGGCCCCGGCACCGGCAAGACCACCACCATCGCGCGCCTGCTGCTGCTGCGCATCGCGCAGGCGCAGGCCAGCGCGGCCACCGCCCCGCGCATCGCCCTGGCCGCCCCCACCGGCCGCGCCGCCGAGCGCATGGCCGAGAGCCTGCGTGCGGCGGTGGCACGCGCACTCGACCACGGCATCGACCCGGCCCTGGCCGCCGCGCTACCCGCCGGCGCCAGCACCCTGCACCGCCTGCTCGGCGTGATCCCCGACCTGCCGCGCTTCCGCCACGACGCTGACAACCCGCTGCCGTTCGACCTGATCGTGGTCGACGAAGCCTCCATGGTCGACCTGCCGCTGATGTGCAAGCTGGTCGAAGCGGTGGCCGACGGCACCCAACTGATCCTGCTTGGCGATGCCGACCAGTTGCCCTCGGTGGAAGCCGGCGACGTGCTCGCCGCCATCCTGCAGGCCGCCGGCCCCGGCGACGCGCTGCAGCCGGACGACGCGCAAGCGCTGCAGCCGCTGCTCGGCCACACTCAAAGCGACGCCCACCGCGGCGGCCTGGCCGGCCATCGCGTGCATCTGCTGCGCGGCTACCGCCAGGCGCAGGGCTTCGCCCTCGCCCCGCTGGCCGACGCCGTGCGCGCCGGCGATGCCGACACTGCTTTGGCCCTGCTGCGCAGCGGCGAACTGGCCGGCGTGCACTTCCACGAAGACAGCGACGACCCGCTCGCCGCGCGCCGCGACGCCCTGCTCGCGCACTGGCGCGCACTGGCCGATGCCGCAGACCCGGCCGCCGCCCTGCGCGACGCCGCGCGCCTGCGCCTGCTCACCGCCGTGCGCGCGGGCGCACAGGGCGCGCGCGGCCTCAACGCCCGCATCGAACAACTGCTGGCCGACAGCGGCGCCGGCGCACGCCGCCTCGGCGCCGCCTCGCCCTGGTTCCACGGCCGCCTGCTGCTGGTCACCGAGAACAGCTACCGCCACGGCCTGTTCAACGGCGACGTCGGCATCTGCCTGCGCGACGCGCAGGGCGCCCTGGTGGCCTGGTTCGAAGGCGAGGGCGATGGCCAGGTCCGCGGCTTCCACCCCGCCGCACTGCCCGCGCACGAGAGCGCCTTCGCCATGACCGTGCACAAGGCGCAGGGCAGCGAGTTCGACGAGGTCTGGCTGCAGCTGCCCACGCGCGACGCCCGCGTGCTCAGCCGCGAACTGGTCTACACCGGCATCACCCGCGCGCGGCGCACGTTGCATCTGGCCGCCAGCGAAGCCGTGTTGCGTGGCGCGCTGGCAAGGCATGCCGCGCGGATCTCGGGGTTGGCGTGGCGGTTGGGTGGGGAGCAAGAGGCGGCACCCGCCGCGCAAGCAGCGGAAACACCCACGGTCGCGCCCGTGCAGGGGGCGTTGTTCTGATGGAGGCGAACCGGAGCGATGGCGTGATCACCTACGGCAGGACGGCACGTTTGCCTATCGCGATCCCCCGGCCGGGCCGGATAGCATCGTGGGCGAAGAAAGCGTGGTTACGCGATATCGCCGGCGCAGGAGACATCGGTGGCGAAAAATTCGCCTCGCCGGCCTGCAGGGGGCGATGGCAAGATGGACCGTACAGAATTCTGTAATCCGGATTTCAGGAGTCGGCCATGGGCTTTTCCGCCAGCGATGTGGTGCCCTTCACCCTTGCACGCGCCAACCTCTCCGAGTTGGCCGACCAGGCGAAGGCCGGCGCCGAGAAGATCATCACCAAGAACGGCGAGAGCTACGTTGCGCTGATCGACGCCGACCGGCTGGACTACTACCACCGGCTGGAGCGCGAGCGCATCCACCTGCTGGTGATCGACGATGCCAAGCGCGGCCTGGCCGACATCGCCGCCGGTCGCACCGTCGAAGCGGACGCGGCCATCGGCCAGCTGCAGCAGCGACGCGCGGCAACCAGTGCATCCAACGCGGCAAGCGCTGGCAAGCGCGCGGCCAAGGAGCGCAGCTGACCCTTGTAACGGGTCGAACTGCCCGCGAGCTTCCTCGCGTGCCTGGACGCCACCCAGGCATTCTTGCTTGAAGCCGATGCCGGTGTTGCCTTCGATGACCTGCTCGCCGAGTTGCGCGCCACGGTCATCCCGCACCTGCGGCGTTTCCCACGCATAGGCCGGCGCCATCTGGACAACCCACCGCAGTCGGCCGAGGCGTTGGCGCAGTTGGCCGCGTTGCCGGTGGGCGCGCCCGATGCATTGCGCAATTACCCGCATGGCGACTCCCTGATGCTCTACACGGTGGTGGAGGCGTCCGCTTCGACCAACCCCACGGTGTACTTGCTCTCCATCCGGCACCACCGGCAGCTGTCGTTCGACTTCGCAAGGCTGTGGCCCGGGGGATGATGGCGGCAGGCGGGAACGTGCACCCTACCGCCCGTGCTCGTTCATCCTCGGCCGCGGGGGGATCGCAGGCGGAGTCATTGCCTGCGTCCCTGTTCGCTCGCGTTCACTTGGCCGGAACGCGCTGGTACTCGTCGCTGCCGGTGCGCAGGTGGCCATTGGCCTGGTCAATGGCGAAGTTCACCGTTTCGCCGTCGTTGGAGACCTGCAGCACGTCGTCCTTGTAGATGGCCGGGTAGCTCTCGGTCTTGGGCTTGCGGCTGAAGAACCGCGGCGTGGTGTTGCGCACCATGAAGGAGTCGCCGTTGCGCTCGATGTCCATCACGTCGTCCTGCGATTCCACATTGACCCAGTGGCCGACGAACTTCTCGCCCTCCACCTTGGCGCAGCCGGTCATCAGCATCGCCGCGGCCAGCGCGGCACCCATCCACTTCGTCATCTCCAGCGCTCCGGTTTGGAAGTCCCGGCAAGGATGAGGAATGCCGGATGTATGGAAGGTCAAGAGGCCAGGGGCCGGCGGTGGATACTGTCGCGGCGGATGTGCATGCGCCTCACACCTCCCACCGCACCTTGACCGCCGCTTCAACGCACTGCGAGACTCGCGCCGCCGCCTCGAGGACGGGCGCTGCGCCTTCGCCCGATACAAACTGGTTCGATTCTGGCTACAGAACGTTAAGGATCGTTTCTGGGCGATGAAAGTAGATCATCTCGATCTTTTTAGGACTAGGCTACCGTTCCTATGTCTTGGCGCGGACATCAGCAAAAATTCAAACAAGCGCAAGGAAATCTTCGCGCAGCGCTACAAAGTGCAGAAGCAAAAGGGTGTTTGGCGTATCCTTTGGGCTCTGGACATGGACAAAAATGCCTTCTCTTGAAAAACCATTTCCGAAGCCATGAATAATAAAAATAACCTTAATGATATCGCTTTGGCATGGAAAAGGCTCCAGTCTGCTCCAGAGAACACAGCTGAATATTCGGAGTGCGAATGGGTACTGCATGAATTTGGAGTGCTTATCGCGCTGGAGCCAATACAGGCTTGGCATGTAGTCGAGTCTATCTACGAAGCAAATAGATCTGATGCATGGATCACTGAAAACTTGGGGGCTGGTCCGGTAGAAACGATGTTGCGAACGCATGGCCAGACCGTGTTGCCTCTTGTGTCATTGTATATTTCCGAAAATGAAGAATTTATAAGTGTTATTAAACACGTGTGGAACCACTCTTTGCCGCCGGAAATTGGCAGCCGATTGGCTGAAATTATTAAGTCTTCGGAAGTTTAGACTTAGGGGGAGATGATGCAGCCGGAATTACTGGCACGCCAAGCATGGTGGTTGAACCGATACGCGACTTGGCGATCCGGGCCTGGGAACTGAAGTGCGAAGCCTTCGGTAGCGCCCTGCCGTTTAAATGAAATTCGTCGTATCTACAGGAGAGGGTAATGTCCGCATTGCTTAATATAGTGGGAAAATCATTCGATGAGTTGATGGGCCTTTTCTTCTGTGAAGTTCTTGGGGATGATGATTTCTATGATGTCGTAGCTACGGAGTTGGCGAAGGAGCACAGGCAAGCATTGGAGGCAATATTAGGCGATCTTTCCAGTAAGCGTCTGCGCTCAGGCATCTGCGGTTTGGGAATGGCATCTTCCATCGAGAGTGAATCAGTAATAAAGAGTTTCCTTCATCACGATGAGGCTTTGGTTGTCGCTGCTGCGATTGATGGGCTAAGGCATATCGGCGCCAAGGAATGGCAAGCTGTTTCGTCGCAACTAAAGCATCCCTCTCCCTACGTTCGCGGCGCTGTTCTGCGATATGCAAAGGAAGTGCTTGGCAAGGATGCTTTGCCATTGTTGATGAGTGGGCTAGGTGACGAGGATTCAATCGTTCGAGAAAACGCAATCGATGAATTGGACGGACTTATCTCAGCTGATGAAGCTCACCTAATAACGCCTTATCTCGATGATCCGGCTGCTCATGTAAGGCAGGCAGCTCAGACGCTTCTGGACTCCATTCGCTAATCATGCGACGCCGCGGGTCGGAGGAGCCAAGCCAGGCGTGCGGGCACGGTTTTGATGAAGAGCGGCTACAGCGGCTACAGCGGCCACGGTGAGCAGGTGCGTCGAGGTGGAGAAGACCAGCACCTACACGCTGCACGATGAGAACGGGCATTGGCTGGGCAACGACGGTGCTTACGGCTCCGCGCTGCAGCAGGCGATCTGAGTGGACGACCTGACGGTGGATGTGCTCTGCAGGTCAGCTTTTGCAGTCTATCCGTGCCTAATATCACTCAAGGTGAGTGTGCGGTTATTGACCCATGACCCAATGGCCGACGAACTTCTCGCCCTCCACCTTGGCGCAGCCAGTCATCATGATCGCCGCGGCCAGCGCGGCACCCATCCACTTCGTCATCTCCAGCGCTCCGGTATTGAAGTCGGGGCAAGGATGCGCAGTGCCGGATGTATGGGAGGTCAAAATGCCGGGAGCACGCCGAACGCCGCCCATGGCACTGCGCCGCCCAGTTAGGCCGGCCGCCCTGCCACCCCGTCGGCCTCGTCCACGGCACGCCCGACAGCGCACTGTCGGGGTCCTGTCGTGCCCGTGTCGCATCGCTGTCGTCACGGGATGGCGCGATGCGGCAGGATGATGGCTGCACCCAAGCCCGATGCCGAGACGCCGATGTTCCTCGATGCTGCCCGACTGCGCGCGCTGCGCACCGCCCGCCACTGGTCGCAGGAGCAACTGGCCACGCTGAGCGGCCTGAATCTACGCACCATCCAGCGGCTCGAATCGGGCGCCAAGGCCTCGGCCGAGTCGGTGCGGGCGCTGGCGGCCGTGTTCGAGGTGCCTGCGGAGAGCCTGCTGGCGGGCCGCCCGATGCCTGGCCAACCGGCCCTCGGCGCGATCCGCGAGGGCGTGCTGCGTGGCCTGGACTTCGGCGGCACCACCGCTCGGGCGGATTTCTGGTGGTTCGCGCTCGCCGTGGCCATGCTGCTGGCCTTCGCGCAGCTGCTCGCCGACGCGACCGGCCCACTGCCGGCGCAGTTGGCCGGCCTGCTGGTGCTGCTGCCCTGGCTTGCGGCCTGCACCCGCCGCCTGCGCGACGCGGGACTCAGCCCCTGGTGGCAGCTGATCAGCCTGGCGCCGGTCGCAGGCATCCTGGTCCTTCTCTACCTGCTGACCTATCCGACCAAGCAGGGCGAACCAGGCAAGGCGGTGACGAACTGAGCCGGCATCGCCGGCAGATGGGCATCGCCACGTCGTGACCCGGGCGAGGTCGGCTGGCGGCGGGCGGTGAACCTGACCGGGCGTCGTCCCATCACCGCCCGATGCGTCCCGCGGGAATGGCGACCCCATGTGCCAGGCCGCGGATGGCTGGCGAGTTGGCGCTGATTGATCGCCATCGGCGCGCGGATCAATGGCCTGCGTTTCCGTTGCACCAGCGCGGCGCCTTCACTGCCGGGCTTGCTGGCGCGCCTCGATCAATTGCGGGCGTTCGGGGCGATCCGCGTGCTGCGCCATGGCCAGCAGCTTCTGGAAATAGGCGTGGGCCTTGGCACCGCCGCCCGCCTGCCTGGCCGATGCGGCTGCGCCGTACAGCGACCAGAAGCGGTTGGGCTCCTGCACGAGCGAGGCTTCGAACGCCGTCAGTGCGTCGGCCGGCTGATCCTGGGCCAACAGCATCTCGCCCAGCATTTCCCGGGCCGGCGCCAGCGGCCCGGGCGTGACCGAGGCCAACTGGGTCTTGTCCTCCAGGTCGGCGGCCTGGCGCATGCCCGCCAGCGCGTCGGCGACATGCCCTTCCTGCAGGGCCAGGAGCGCGGCGACTTCCCGCCGCTGGATGTCCGTCTGCTCGGCCCAATAGTCCTCGCCCTGCTTGGCCAACGTGGCGTGGAGTTGGTCCAGCGCCGCGAGCGCCGCGCGTGCGCCGGCGCCGTCGTTAAGATGCGCCGCGCCCAGGCCGCGGGCGAAATAGGTGATCGAATCGGCATAGGGAAAGCGGCTCGGCACGGGTGCGAGTTTGGCCGCCTGCGCCCAATCGCGGCGCTCCAGCGCGTAGCGCGCCGGAATCGCGGCGCGGGCGAAGTAGGCGGCCGAGGCCGGCGCCGCGCCGTTCGCCTTGGCCGGATCGAACCGCGCGAAGACCTGTGCCGACGCCTCGGCCAATTGCCCGGCGGCCTGGTCCTGCCCGGTCTGCAGATAGGCGTAGATCATGTAGTCGCTGGCGTGCAGTTCGTCGGCCGGCTGACCTGCGGCGCGCGCCGACGCGGCCGAGGCCCGATTGGTGTCGATGGACGCCTGCCAGTCGCCGATCCGGGTGAAGGTATGCGAGGGCATGTGCAGCGCGTGCGGCGTGGACGGCGCGATCGCGCCGTAGCGCTTCGCGGCGGCGGCGGCGCGCGATGCCAGGGCCGGCTCGTCGTAGGCGTGGATGATGTAGTGGGCCAGGCCGGGATGATCGGGATACCTGGCGAACAGCGTCTCCAGGATCGCGCCTGCCTTCAGTTGTTTCGCATAGGTCTTGTCGGCGGGGTCGGCGGCGGCGGCCAGCGCCAGGGCGTAGAAGATGCGCGCTTCGGTGTCCTTGGGGTAGTCGGCGGCCAGCCGCGCCATCGCCTGCTCGTAGGCCAAGGTGCGCGCGTCCTGGTCCAGCCGGTCGGCGTCCACATACAGATGGGCCACCGCTTCGAGATAGGCGCGCTCGCGCGGCGTCTTGGCCTTCAGCGCCCGCCCCGCGTCGACGGCGTCCAACCCCTGCTGCAGCTGTGCGGGCGACTTGAAGCCGGCGAACGGATTGCTCCAGCTGCTCAGCGCGATGCCCCAATAGGCGATGGCGCAGCCGGGGTCGGCCTCCAGCACGGCGCGATAGCCCTCGATCGCCGGGCCGAACTGGAAGGAGTGCATCAACGCCACCGCGCGATCGAAACGCGGCTGCGCCGCCGCATTGCACGAGGTCGAGAAGTGGACGCTGCCCAGCCGCTCCATCGCGGCATGGTCGTGCATGGCGTCGTGCGCCGAGGCATCGGCCGCCACCAGGGCTGCCAGGAGAAAAGCGGCGAGAAAGCGTTTGGCGCGCATGACACCTGGCCGTTGAGAGACGGAGCTCGGCGCATCTTTCCCCTGTCCTGCTCGAAAGTCCATCGCGGTGCACCTGGCAGGCAGCAGCGCCCGAACCCAAAGCGCGCACAGCGGTGCCGAGCGCCGGAGCGCGCGCAAGGGCCGCTCCTGGCGCATTGCCATTACGTCGGAACCGGCGGCAACCGGCCATTAGAAGGGCGCACTGCTGTACACGTGGCCCGCCGGTTGCGGAGGGGTACGCCCTGCGCGGCGTCAGCCGGCAGGCGGCGTCACCGCGTAGCCCTGATGTTCCAGCACGCGCCGGCACAGCGCCACGAAGACCGGCACCACAAGGAAGGACACGCTTACGGCAACGCAGCCCGGAGACGGGCGGCCAGCGCAATGCGCTGCTCGGTGGCGTAGGGCACTTTCTGCCCCGCATGCAGCCCGTCGTTCGCGTAGCGCGGGAACACGTGCAGGTGGTAGTGCCACACATCCTGATTGCCGGCCGGCCCGTTGTGCTGGCGCGTGGAGATGCCCTCGCAGCCGAAGGCCGCCAGCATCGCGTGCGCCAGGCGCCGCGTGGCGCGGAAGACCTCGTGGCCCAGCTCGTCCGGCATGTCCAGCACGTTCTCGTAGTGGCCGCGCGGGATCACCAGGCAGTTGCCTTGGATGCCGGCGTAGTGGTGCGTCGGCACCAAGGCGTACACGTTGGCATCCACCAGGACAACAGCCGATTCCGGCGCAGGGGAGGGCAGCGTGGCGGCGATACCGCAGAACGGACAGTCGTACCCGGGGGGAGCGTGCTGCATGAGGCGCAACGGCGAAGAGAACCCACTGTGGGGCGGGAACGGATTCTGTGGCGGGCTCCGGCGACTCGTCAATCGGACAACGCAACTGGTGGACTGGCGCCGATCGCCATACCGCTCGGGCAGTGGATGGCGGCCGGGAGAAGTGCGCGCTGACCCCAAGCTTCGTCTTACCATCCGCCTGTCGCGCCCGCTCTCTGACTTGAGCGCCGATAGCACATCCACACCAGCCACCCTGCAGAAAGGATTGCTCAGATGGTATTCGGCATGCGTAAGCTCATCGTCCTCACCGCGCTGTTCGCTGTCGCGGCAGGCTGCGCCGTCTTTGCCGCCCCGAAACACGGGGTCATCACCTTCGTCGAGTCGTCGGACAAGGGCCAGGTGCGGACGCTGAAAATCGGCCTTACCGATGCGCCGGCAAAAA
This sequence comes from Xanthomonas sp. DAR 80977, assembly GCF_041240605.1. Classification (NCBI taxonomy): domain Bacteria; kingdom Pseudomonadati; phylum Pseudomonadota; class Gammaproteobacteria; order Lysobacterales; family Lysobacteraceae; genus Xanthomonas; species Xanthomonas bundabergensis. The sequence goes on from NZ_CP162487.1 coordinate 165,208, forward strand.
CGTGTCTATCCGGAGACTGGAGGGCGGCCAAGGTATTGGAAGACCCCGCCAGATATACCCGCAAGCCTGCGTACGAGCTCCAAGGCAAAAACCTGGAACTTCTGCTGGTCAATGGAGTCTGCGACGGCTACGACTCCTATGTTGGGAAACTCGAAGGCACGGCGTTCAAGGGGGAGCACGTTGCCTATGGCCTCGGCCACAATCGGACACTGGGCGCCGTCTCGGGGACGTATGCAGGGGCAGAAGCGCGCTAGAGGCTTCTGTCATCCGCCACCGCGACGTCGCTTGGCAAGTCGCACCAAATTCTGTCTGCAGCGCATGCGCATGGCTGCTGGCACACAGGGCGAGAAGTTGGCCGGCGGCGGCAAATGTCGGCTCGGTTCGGGCGATGGGGCGCGGGCTAAGCGGTGCGGCCTGGAAGTGAAGCTACAGCCTGTCGGCCAGGCGAGCCATCAAGTCCATGCGTTCGTGAAATATCGCCACGATCAACGCCGGGGCGTTCTCACGTGGCAAGCAGAAGACGTAGTGGTGTGCACAGTGCGCCACCCGCAGCGCCGGGTAGAGCGCGCCAAGCTCCTTGAAAAGTCCGTCGCCCTCTGCGAGGCGAGCAATACCCTGTTCCAGCTCTGCGATGTAACGGCGCACCTGCGGTTCGCCCCAGCGTTGCATCGTGTAGCGGACGACCCCGCGCAGATCGGCCTCCGCCGCCTCGGTGAGGACGTAGCGCTTGGTCAAACGCGGCGGCCCTCGGCCAGTTCTTCATCGAGTATGTCGCCGACGCTCTTGGCGGACACCTTGCCGGCAAGTCCCTCGTCGATGCGCGCTCCCAGCACGGCTTTCAATTCCTGCCACGTCCGATCGGCATCCACATCGCCGGGGAACAAGCGTTCGAGCGCGTATTGCTTGATGGTCTTGCCCTGCAACGCGGCCAGCGCCTTGAGGCTCTGGTGCTGCTGATCGCTGAGATCGATGGTCAACCGGCTCATGGAGGCCTCCAAAAACACACAAACCCACATTAGCACATGGGGATTGAGCGCCAGAGGTGGAGGCGTGAATCGCCCACACCCTGGATGTCGGAAAGCGCGGTGCGGCGCTGGCGCTGGGCGCATTCCCCTCCCGCTGCCGACCCCCTGGGCTGCTGGCCGACAGGCTCTGATGGCCCATCCCCTGGGCGCTGGCCATCGCCTTGCTGATCGTCGCGTGCATCCCGGCTCCAGAGGCACTACCCGAATCCGTTCCACCAGCCCGTGTGGCGCGTGGCGGCAGGTGGTTCGGCAGCGCAGGCGAGCGGCGCGATCTGTATAGCGGACGGGCAGCTGAAAGTGGTGGGGTCGTCCGCGTAAGTTCACTCTGACCCCGGTTTTCGGAGCAGTGGACAATGACACAGGTTTTCCTACTTTTTTTGCCTGCTAGCTGTTCCCAGACGCTTCGTAGGGGGCGCCTTAATGGCTTTCTTAATCAGGCCATTTGTAGCGTTTGAATTTTCATCAGCCTCCGCTCTTGATCGGATAATTGAATCAACTAACCTTCCTCCCGTTCCGACAAGTTTAGAAAGAGCCCTCAACTGTTCTCTGCATGCAATGCTTTTAACTGGGGTAGGGTAGTTCATAGAGTGGTCGACTTCGCCCCAAATCTCTTCGAAAAGTGTGCGGACTTGAATCTCACAACATAAATCAGAGCCAGCACTAGGTCGTACTAGATAATGGATTGAGGTGTAAAAGGTTGGCCTAATTTCAGGCTCAAAGCCAAAGCCCCTAAAAAATTCCACAGATTCTGGATCCCAACTGAATGCCTTCGGATCTTCGCCTAGAACCCAGTCCCCGGTTCTAACTTGACTCATTATCGCATCATGAATTCCTCCGAATTGTGCGGCATGGATATGGAAAACGCGCACACCAGCAAGGTCTGTCACTATATTAAATATATTCAAGTTGTCTACGGTGACGCCATCTTTTTGTTTGCGTTGAAGTTTTAGAAGCAAATTTTCTCGTCCTTTAACCCTCAACTTTACCGAATGAACATCTGCTGATAAGCTGGGATGCGATACAAAGAATTGAAGAACGGTATTGGCAAAAAGTTTTATTCTGTGCTCTTGTTCGTAAAATGCATCCAACGCAGATTTGTGCGCTCTTGAAATCATTTTTTCCCCCCGGCGCGGGCAAGAAGTTCATCAGCAATTTTGTCAAAGACTTGCCCGGCTTTAAGGATCTGCGAGTTATGACCGGGGTTGACCCTGCCTTTTAGGTCTCTAAAAGGAAGCTTGAGCTTCTGTGCATCAGCCGCCAAAGATTGAAAATGCTTGACCTCTCCAAGCTTGTATGGGGGGTCTACGTGAAAATCAGGTCCTAGTGTCGCCAAAACATCTACTACCCTCTGTTTCACCCGCGGTCCAATTTTAGCTTCCCAATGCTCATGCGGCTTAGCGCTCTTGCCCCCGGTTTTAACTTTGTAGGCAGAGGCTACGTATCCCGCGAATTTGGGGCGTCCATGAAGTAGTGTTGACCTGGCGGAGTCTGATGCAAGTGATCTGACCGTATTCCAGTCTGAAATCCAACGGTGTAAGGACTTTCCAACGGCGCCTAATGCTCGGAGAGAAAATAGATCGGATCCTACGGGTGCTAAGAAATAATCTGAGTCAAGAAGTACCGCTCTATTCAATGGCCCGACGTTAGGGCCTACATCAAATATAACAATATCTATGGCATATGTTCGGGCAACTTTGTCGACTAGTTTTGAAAGGGCGCTCATTACATCGTAGCCGCGCGATTTACGCGCGAAGGAGTCGGTCCATGCTGAGGGAAGTTCTTCCTCGTACTGCGAAATTAGAACGTCTCCCACCAAAAGCAATACATTATCGTAAATTTTTAGAATGCTAATATCCGCAACATCGCCGCGGCCAAGAACAATGGGCTTTATCCCGTCCCAGATAGTTGTCGAGCCTTTGTCTGCCTCGCTCTTCCTAAGGTAATCATCAAGTTGGTTTTCCTCAAGGCAGAATGCCGATAAATTGCACTGGGGATCTGCATCGACCATTAGAACTTTTTTGCCCTTTTCAGCAATCGCGGTAGAAAGATTCAAGGCGATGGTAGTCTTTCCAACTCCCCCTTTGTTGTTGAATAACGTTATTTTTGTATAGGACATTTGATTTCTCGTCTGTTTAGGTAATGGTTCATTTTGAACCGGTTGTTTTCGCTTATAAAGTTACTCTGTCCTGCAGGAGCTGGCTACTTTCGAAGAAATTCTCGCTTGTGCATTTACTATTGTTGCAACCGCAAGCTCCCCGCAACGCAGAAATGCGTGTGGCTTAACGTATGTGTTGGCTGACGACGCAGGTGTTGGCTCCAATCGCGCTCAGGTCGGAAGCGCAGCGTTGCCATTCTTCACTTTCAAGATCATCCCCTTGTCAATTCGATTGGCTTTCACGGTGCAAAGGACTCCGCGTATCGAATGAAGCCGTCGATGCAGACGATCTTCACCATGTTGGCGCGTTGGTAGGCCAAATGCTCAGCCATTTCGTGTTGCTTGCTGACACCCGCCTGCTGCGTTTCCCATTTTTGCATTGGACGAGCGTGCCGCGGCTGTCCTTAAGCAGAGCCAGATCGAAGCCACCGCCGGCGACAACACTCTCCAGAGTGGTGTGGGTGTCTAGCAGTCGACGGCGATGGCGTGCGCCGAGAAAGGCGAAGAGCGCAGCTATCCAGCAGACGATCACCACGATCCACGCAAGCGGCGCGAGCGTACCGTGCGAGCGCTGAGCAATGCCTTGTGCTGGTGGGCCGCCGTGCCGGGAGAGCCACCATGTGAGCATATAGCGCACTGCAAGAAAGCCAGCGATGCCGTCTGCTGTCCCAAGCGGCGACGGCAATGCAGCCAGCGTGTCAAAACTGTGCTTCCCCATTTGCATCTCATGCGACCCCCGTCCCAAAGTCGAACATAGCGCCAGAATCAGCAGTTGTCCGCCTGGCGATTGCGCCGTCTACGAAACGAGACATGAGGTGTTTCAGGGGGCAGCGGTCGAGTGGACTGCACCGGTTCGAGGTGACGGTCACGAGGGCCATTGCGCGGCTGAAACTCCCAGTGAATATCTGATTTTTGGATATCAAAAAGAGCGCGCTACGGTGGCTGTGCGGACACCCCGTCCGCCCACGTCGAGGACGGATGCCATGACGACTTCGAAAGCCCGCAGAACCACCGCCGCACTGCGGCACACCGCATCAGCGGCCACGCTACAGACGCAGGAAGAGCCCTTCACCTTCGGCGTCACCCTGCAACAACTCGACCAGTTCCACGCGCTGTTACGCACCATCACCGCGCAGAGCGACATGGTGGCGGTGTGCAGCGGCGCGCCGCTGGACGACAAGAGCGTGTCGATCCTGGGCGAGAACATCTTCACTGCCGCCCGCGCGGTGCGTGGGATCGTGGACGAGATCCACGCGCAGCGGCTGGGCGGCGATGGCCTGGCGCCGGGGTCGCACGGGGAGCCGCGCCATGCGTAAGCCGCCCTCCGGTGCCGCCGCCGCGCCCCGCAAGCGGGCGCAGCGCCCGCGCTGCTGGACCATCGTGGAGCCGACGCTCACGCCGATGCTGACGCCCGAGCAGATCGCCGCCGAACTTGCCGCGGAGGCGGCCCGCGCGCAGCGCCCACCGCGCCGCACGCGCCCGCCGCAGCGCTGCAAGATGGGCTACGGCTATTACCCGGCCAGCAACCAGGTGGTGCCGTCGCTGCGCCTGCGCGGGCGCTGGCTGGAACAGCTGGGCTTCGCCATCGGCAGCACGCTGCGCATCGAGGTGCGCGCCGGCGAACTGGTGGTGCGCGTGGCTGGTGCGGACTGACGCGCCGCGCCGCCGTCGGGTGCAAGGCCGCTGCATGGTGCGCACGATGGGAATGGAGCAAACCGGGCCGCGTGTGTTTCCCGTGCCCCCGCCATTTCCTCTCCCTCTGCGCCCGCGCTCCGGCCGCGGGTCCATGTTAGCGTTCCGCTGCCGAGAGCAGGCTGGCCGAGGGAGCGGGGCATGCGGGTCGATCCGATACGCGAGGGTGGCGATGTGCGCCGCGGCAGGCCTGCCGCCCGCGTGGTGTGGGCGCTGCTGTGGTTGGCGCTGGCTGCCTTCGCGGCCGAGTTCGTCCGTCACGTCTATTTGAAATACGCCGCGCTGGATTCGCCCGCCTATGCCATGTTCCTGAGCCGGCGTGGCTGGCTGTGGTGCCACCTGGGCGGCGGCGCCGTGGGCATCGTGCTCGGCACGTTGCAGTTCGCCACGCAACGCTGGCGCCGGCATGTGTGGGTGCATCGCTGGGTGGGGCGCGCCTACTTCGCCGGGATGCTGGTGGCGATGCTGGGGGCCACGGCGTTGATCGCCACGTCGCCGGCGCCGATGCCGATCCGCGTGGCCTTCGCGGCGACGGAAATCGCGTGGCTGGTGGCGGCGTCCGTGGGCTTGCTGGCCATCCGCCGCGGGCAGGTGAGCTTGCACCGGCGCTGGATGGTGCGGGCGTATCTGGTGACGCTGGCGCCGGTGGTGTTCCGCGTCGCGCTCTATGGTGCAGTGGGTGCCGGAATGGCGCCTTCGCCGAACACAATCGCGCTCTTGTTGTGGGGCAGTTGGGCGGTGCCGCTGTTGGTGTATGCGCTGGGCCGATGGATGGCCGATGCCGCAAAACGGGGCACGCGAACAACCGCGGCCCCGGCGGGGACCGGCGTCGGCATGGACGCCGGCTGAAAAGCACCGCGGTGGTGAACCACCACGGCCGGTACTTCCCGCAGAGAAGCGTAGGCGGGTCTTAGCGCACCTTGTACAGCACCGCAGCGCCCGGCTTCGGTTCGAACATGGGCACCGTCTGCTGCTTGAGCGCGGTGCCCTTGGCGTCCCACACCAGGGTCTCGGCGGGGTACTCCTCGTTGCGGGTCATGGCGCCGATCTGCTTGACGATCACCGTCGAGCCGGCCTTCACTTCGGGGTTCCAGGCGAAGACGCCGAGCCTGCCGTAGAAGACGGCCGGCGCGTCGGCGTCGAGGCGGCGGTCGGGGCACATGACCAGGCCGCGGTCGAGCATCACGCGCAACGCGCCGACGGGCACGGCTCTCACGGTGGGCGCGGTGCGGTCGGTGCTGTGGCCGGGGCAGACGTTGGCCGAGCGCAGCAGCATGTCCTCGACCACTTGCCGATCGGACTGGGCGAAGGCCGGCAGGGCGGCGGCGGACAGGGCGAGCATTGCGACAGTGGACTTCCAGTGCACGTGACACCTCCTATTGAATGAATTGCTCCAAGCGTCGCGGTCGGCCACGCGCAGGTGGGCCGCCACCATGGACGCGCCGGCACTCTAGCAACGGGGGCGATGGGGAATTGCAAAAGGAGCGTGATGGGGCGTGTTGTTCGGCACGCTTTCATTCACGTTGCATGGGCCGAGTGGTGGCGGTGGGGAAAGGCGCTTGCATAGCAGCTGTGGGGAAGCAGGCGGCGCGGCGCCACGCTCGCGCGCGGATGCGCGGCGCGCGCCCGCGTGTCTGCACCGCTGCGGAAGGTGAGCGAACGTTTCGAGACGCCGCATCGAGCATCGGAGGTGGAAGTGCCGGGTCGCTGTGCAACAACGCCGGATGCGGGGACGGCGTTGCCTGCGTACTCACTCCGCGAGTCGCTTCGCGCCTTACCCTCACCCCAACCCCTCTCCCGGGGGGAGAGGGGCTGTTGGCCGAGTGTGCTGGACTTTCAGCCCAACGCCTGCTTCTTCAGAACGCGGCTATTTGTACGGCCCAGGACCGCGCCAGACCAGTTCGCCCTGCTTGTAGACCTGCAGCATGGTGATGACTTCGCGGGCGTCGCCGATGGCCTTCAGTTCCGGGGAATCCGGCGGCAGCGCGCGGCATTTGCCGGAGCCGCGCTTCATCGCGATCTCCAGCGGGCAGGCCATGCGGTACTGGGTGCCGGGCAGCAGGATGAAGAATTCCTTCATGCCCTGGTCCATCCAGGCGCGCAGCAGGGTTTCGCTGCGCAGGTCGTAATAGACCAGGTAGCCGCCCAGTTCCATGCTGGGGCCGGCGTCGCTGGGGTCGCCGCGGCGCCCGCCACGGCCGCCGCCGTCGCGCACCAGCCCGGTTTCGTTGGGGCCCAGGTCCTGGTCGATGGCGCCCGGCGGCCGCCCGGTCCAGGTCTCGCGGCGCTGGGTCGGTTCGGGTTCGCTGGCGGCGGCCTGGGCCTGCTGCTGCGTGGCGGGGTCCGGCTGCGGCGGGGCCGGTTGCTCGGCGGGCGTGGGCGCGGGCGGCGCCGGGGTGTTGGCCGTGGCGGCCGGATCGGGCGGCGGCACCGGGTGGTCGGACTGCGCGACCAGCGTGGACTGCACCGGCGAGGTGGCGCGCCGCTTCTTGGCCGCGACCGGCTTCTGCGCGGGGGTGGGGCTGGGCGGCGTCTTGGCCGGATGCACAGGCTGGCGCGTGGCGCCGATGAAGTCCACCTTGGTCCGGCCGCCGCTGGCGGCGCCTTGCGGCGTGCTCATGGTGGGCGGGTCGGCCAGCAGCAACAGCAGCAGCATCAGCACATGCAGCAGGGCGCTGACGATGGCGGCAATCCACGGCTCCAGGCGTTCGTCCCAGGATCTGGCCCGGGGGTCCGCGCGATGCGACGCGTTGCTCATGCCGCCGCGGCTGCGTCGGGAGTGCGGGCCTTCATGGGGGGTCTGCAGGGTGCGGCCGGTGGGGGCGCCATCGTAACGCGTGCGAGGGCCGGTTCATTTGTCGGGCCACAGCACGCTTAGGGTCTGTTGCTGTTGGCGGGACAGGGGATGCGGCCAGGCCGCGCCTGCACGCGGCCGGCGCGTTCGCCGCGACCGCAAGATCGCAGGGAGGTGATCGGCCGGCTCCGCAGGGCACTCGCGCACGGCTTGGCCGCCCGCAGGCATGAGCCGGGACAAGGCGCAGGCGGGTGGCGCCATCTTCCGCGCCATGTCCAAGGCCGCCGCCCGGATCTGCTGCGAGGCGCGGCTGACGCGGTCGGGACTGCGGAAGGTGGCGGCCTCGCCCTGCCCTGGTCCTGCCGGCTGACGCGAACGCCAAGCTGCCGCTGCGTGCCCGCGCCGTGCCGTGGTCGTCAGCGGTGCTTCGCGGGCGTCTTCGGCCTGGTGAAGAGAAGCCCCGACCCGAAATCGATGACGGCGTCGTTGGCGCGCATGAAATCGCAACCGAGATACCCATCGACGATCTCGGACGCCTCGGACGGCCGCTCGGTGCCGTCGTACGCGTACAGATCGTAGCTCTGCGCTTTGACCGATTGCAGGCGTTGCCCATCCAGCGCGATCGCGAACGGTTCGGCGGTCTCGCGCTCATCGCCGGTGGTCCCGGTCGGCCCGCCGTAGTGGTCCACGACCGGCCCCAGCGCGATGCCGGCCCGCGACGCGAATGCGGTATCGATCGAGATCGACGCCACGGTGGACACCGCAAACCTGGACTTGGCGCCGTTCACCGTCGGGAAGACGTAGTAGCGATCTTCCTTGGCGTCCCAGGTCATCGGGTGGGCGGCGTAGCCTTGCTCGCGCAGGCGGCGGTGTTCGGCCGCCACGTCCTGGTCGCTTTCCGGAAGCACCAGCCGATCGTGGCGGTAGTCGACCAGGGCCTTGGAGGCGTTGAGCCACTCGATTCCGATCATCCCGTCGACAGGGGGCGTCTGCGGGATCTCGAACACCAGGATGCCCAGGTCCTTGTCGATGCGGCCGCCGACCACGAATCGCGTCGCGACCGCCTTGGCCCTGCCAAGCTCGCTCACTTTGCCCGGCTCGGTAATGCCGTAGGCGCCGAGCGGCACGAGATCGCCGATGCCCGCTTTCTTCGCATTCGCATGCGTGGTCATGGCGGAGAAACTGGCGTTGGCATGGACCATGAAAAGGAGCTTGGTGCCGTTCAGTTCGACCGGGACGTAGGGCCGCGTGCCCGAGGTCTGGCGATAGGTGAACGACGCATAGTGCGTCTTCGCCTCGCTGGCAGGAACGGCGCCGGCAAGCAGCAGGCACGCGAGCAGCGCCGAGCGCGATCTGGACGCGTGGCCCGCGCCGGCGCGTTCGCGGATCAGGGTGGGGCGGGCGGCGATGGGCATGGTGGTCACTGGATTGGGGTGGGCGGCGGTGGTCGCCGTGGGGCGGATTGCGCCGCACGGCGACATCGCCGATGCGAAAGCATGGTTGAACGTGGCAGGCCAGTAAAGAAGAGCCCGCACCTATCGCCTGGATCGACTGCAGTTGTGCGCCACTGCGATCGTGCGGGGCGGCCGCCGGGCCTGGGCCGGGACACGTCGCCGCCGCCCAGTGCTATCGTCCGCGCCATGTCCAAGGCCACCGCCACCCTCCGCTTCGAGGCGACGTTGCTGCGGCCGGCGACGCCGCCGGATGCGGCCTGGACGTTCCTGGTGCTGCCCGCCGAGGCCAGCGCCAGGCTGCCGACGCGCAGCATGGTCAGCGTGGAGGGCGCGTTCGCCGGGCAGCCGTTCCAGGCCACGCTGCAGCCGGACGGGCAGGGCGGCCATTGGCTGAAGGTCGAAGACGCGCTGCGTGCGGCGGCCGGGGTCGCCGCGGGCGAGACGGTGGCGCTGGCGATCGCACCGGTGGCGGTGGAGCCGGAGCCGGTGCTGCCGCCCGACCTGGACGCCGCGCTGGCCGCGCATCCGGCCGCGCGTGCGACCTGGGACGCCATCACCGCGCTGGCGCGACGCGACTGGATCTTCTGGATCGTCTCGGGCAAGAAGGCCGACACGCGCGCCAAGCGCATCGCCAGCGCCTGCGACATGCTCGCCGCGGGCAAGCGCCGCGCCTGTTGCTTCGACCGTTCGGGCATGTACAGCAAGTCGCTCGGCGCGCCGAAGGCGGCGCCATGACGCACAGCCGCACGTCGCGACGCTAGCGCGGGGCACCGGCCGCCGCTGCCGCGACATCGTCCTCGCAAACCGCCACCTATACTCCGGCGGTGTCCATCTGCTGAAGGGTCTCATCGCATGAGCGCACCCGCATCCCCGACCACCGCCGCTTCCGGCGCCGCACCCGGCAGCCTGCGCCGCTCGGTGTCCAATACGCTCAAGGGCTCGGCCGGCAACCTGGTCGAGTGGTACGACGTCTACGTCTACTCGGTGTTCGCCACCTACTTCGAGTCGCAGTTCTTCTCCAAGGAGGACAAGAACGCCACGATGTTCGTGTGGGCGATCTTCGCCATGACCTTCCTGATGCGGCCGATCGGCGCGTGGTACTTCGGCCGCTTCGCCGACCGCTACGGCCGCCGCCTGGCGCTGACCATCTCGGTGTCGCTGATGGCGCTGTGTTCGTTCGTCATCGCGATCACGCCGACGGTGGCCACGATCGGCATCGCCGCGCCGATCGTGCTGTTGCTGGCGCGGCTGTTGCAGGGCTTCGCCACCGGCGGCGAGTACGGCACCAGCGCCACCTACATGTCCGAGGCGGCGATCCCGGGCCGGCGCGGCTTCCTGTCCTCGTTCCACTACGTGACCCTGGTCGGCGGCCACGTGCTGGCGCAGGCGACGCTGCTGCTGATGCTGCATTTCTTCGATGCCTCGCAGGTGTCGGCATGGGGCTGGCGGGTGGCGTTCGGCCTCGGCGGCATCGGCGCGCTGGTGGTGTTCTGGCTGCGCCGCACGATGGACGAGTCGCTGGGCTCGGACTCCATCGCCGAGGCCAAGAAGGGCGGGGCGCGCTCGGCCGGTTCGCTGCACGAGCTGTTCGTGCACCAGTGGCGGCCGCTGCTGCTGTGCTTCCTGGTCACCGCGGGCGGCACCATCGCCTTCTACACCTATTCGGTCACCGGGCCGAAGATGATCCAGACCGCGTTCGCCGGCGACGACGTGATGGCCGGCACCATCATCAACCTGGTCGCGCTGACCGTGCTGATGCTGATGCAGCCGGTCGGCGGCTGGCTGTCGGACATCATCGGGCGCAAGACCCTGCTGGTGTTCTTCGGCATCGGCGGCGTGCTCTACACCTGGTTCCTGGTGCTGGAGCTGCCCAAGCAGAGCGATTGGCTGACCGCGTTCGCGATCCTGACCGCCGGTTTCGTGATCCTGACCGGCTACACCTCGATCAACGCAGTGGTGAAGGCGGAGCTGTTCCCGACCCACATCCGCGCGCTGGGCGTGGGCCTGGGCTACGCGCTGGCCAACTCGGCCTTCGGCGGCACCGCGCCGCTGCTGTACCAGGCCTCGCTGAAGACCGGCCACGTGACCACCTTCGTCTGGTACGCCACGGCGGTGATCGCGGTGTCGCTGGTGGTGTACATGTTCTTCCTGAGCAACAAGGGCGCGAACTGGCTCGACGACGAGCGTGCGATGCGCGAGCGCAAGGCCGCGAAGGCGGCGGCCGGGCGCGGCTGAGGCCGCGGCGCCTTGCCCGGGCGTGGCCTGGCCATGCCCGCGCAAGGCGCACTGCAATCCCCGCCGGCAGGGCCGCGCCCCGGGTTCTGCGGCGCGCGTGCGACTCGGGTACCATGCAGCCCCCCTCACGGGCGTTTTCGCTCATGGCCGACTCCAAGAAGACCCCCGAATCCCCTGTGACCCAGGACCAGGCCGAAGCCGCCGTGCGCACCCTGCTGCGCTGGGCCGGCGAGGACCCGGACCGCGAAGGCCTGCTGGACACCCCGCGGCGCGTGGCCGAGGCCTATGGCGACTGGTTCAGCGGCTACCAGGCCGACCCGCGCGAGTACCTGCTGCGCACCTTCGAGGAAGTGGCCGGCTACGACGAGCTGATCGTGCTGCGCGACATCGAATACGAAAGCCATTGCGAGCACCACATGGCGCCGATCATCGGCAAGGTGCACGTCGGCTACCTGCCGCGCGGCAAGGTGGTGGGCATCAGCAAGCTGGCGCGTGTGGTCGAGGCCTATGCGCGGCGCTTCCAGGTGCAGGAGAAGATGACCGCGCAGATCGCGCAGTGCATCCAGGACGTGCTGCAGCCGCTGGGCGTGGGTGTGGTGGTGGAAGGCGCGCACGAGTGCATGACCACCCGCGGCATCCACAAGCGCGGCGTGAGCATGGTCACCTCGAAGATGCTCGGCACCTTCCGCGAGGACGCGCGCACCCGCGCCGAGTTCCTGCGCTTCATCGACGGCGGCGTGCGCTGAGCGTGCGGATGGGGCGGTCGTCGGTTCCTGCATGAAGCACCGTGTCCGGATCGCCGGCTATCGCCAGTTGCGCGAACAGCCGTTGTGGAAGCTGCTCGCCGCCGACCATGCGCCGGAACTGATCGGCCTGCTGCAGACCCTGCTGGGCGATGCGCAGCGGCGGCTGCCGTCGTCGGTGCTGCACGAGCGTTTGCAGCGCCAGCTGGATGCGCTGAAGGACGACGAGCTGTCGCGCGAGTTGCCGCGCACCGCGCAGGCCTACCTGGCGCACTGGCTGGCGCAGGGCTGGCTGGAACGGCGCCTGCCCGAAGGCGATGCCGAGGAAGAGTACGAGCTGTCGCGCCAGGCCGCGCAGGCGATCCGCTTCATCGCCGGGGTGCAGGGCAGCGCCAGCGTCGCCACCGAGAGCCGGCTGTCGCTGGTGATCGAACAGCTGGTGCAGCTGGCCGGGCAGACCGAGACCGATCCGGATGCGCGGCTGGCCGCGCTGCGCGCCGAACGCGCGCGCCTGGACGCGGAGATCGAGCGCGTGGCCGCCGGCAAGCTGGCCGCGCTGGACGGCAAGCGCGCGCTGGAGCGCACCCGCGACATCATCCGCCTGTCCGACGACCTGGCCGAGGATTTCCGCCGCGTTCGCGACGATTTCGAACAGCTCAACCGCGATTTCCGCGAGCGCATCATCGACGACGAGGGTGCGCGCGGCGACGTGCTGGAGAAGCTGTTCGCCGGCATCGACGTGATCGGCGAGAGCGACGCCGGGCGCAGCTTCCAGGCGTTCTGGAGCCTGCTCAACGACGCCGAACAGAGCGTGCAGCTGGACGCGGCGCTGGACACGCTGCTGGCGCGCGGGTTCGCGCGCCGGCTCGACCGCCAGGAACGCGCGTTCCTGCGCGGGCTCACCGGCACCCTGCTCGAGCGCGGCGGCCAGGTGCACGAGGTGATGCAGCATTTCGCGCGCAGCCTGCGCGGGTTCGTGCAGAGCCGCGGCTACCTGGAGCAGCGCCGGCTCAACCAGTTGCTGAAGCAGGCGCAGGGCGAGGCGCTGCAGCTGCGCGACCGGCTGCATGCCACCGCCGCCACCGGCTACACCCTGCCGCTGAGCAGCGCGCGGCTGCGCTCGCTGTCGCAGTGGCGGCTGCACGACCCGCGCAGCCAGCAGGTCGATGGCCGGGTGCAGGCGGCGGAGGCGGCGACGATCTCGCTGGACAGCGTCGGCGACCTGGTCGCGCAGTCGGAGATCGACCTGCGCGGCCTGCGCGAGGACCTGCACGCGCTGCTCGGCCAGCAGCCGCAGCTGACCATCGGCGAGGCCTTGCGCCAGCGTCCGGCGCAGCAGGGGCTGGGCAGCGTGATCGGCTACCTGGCGCTGGGCACCCGCCACGGCGTGGTGGTCGCCGACGCATGGGAGGCGGTGCAATGGGAAGGCAACGATGGCCAGCTGCGGCGCGCCCGCATCCCGCTGGTGTGGTTCACCAAGGAAAAACGCAATGAACTGGTCTGACGACGTGCCCGGTGGCGACGCCGACGGCTTGGACACCGCGGCGGCCGCCGCGCCCCAGGCCGACGGCCGCAGCGAACTGTTCGCCGGCGACACCGGCAGCCTGCCGCTGGAGGCGCGCCGCGCGCTGTGCCAACTGCTGGCCGGGCCGAGCATCGACGCCTACCGCCACGGCCCGCTGTGGCCGGCGCTGCTGCGCCACGAGGCCGCGGTGCGCCGCGTGCTGTGCGAGCTGTTCTTGGAACTGGTGCTGGACCGCGACGGCGGCGTGGCCTTCGCCCGCCAGGCCGAGACCGGCGAGCTGGACACGCCGGCGCTGCTGCGCACCGCGCCGCTGACCTTCATCGAGTCGGTGCTGCTGCTGTTCCTGCGCCAGCAATTGGCCGAAGCCGATACCCGCGGCGAACGCGCGGTGGTGGACGAGGCGCAACTGCTGGAAGTGCTGTCGGTGTACGAGAAGCACGTGTCCACCGACCGCGCCGGTTTCGCGCGGCGGGTGCTGGCGGCGATCGCGAAGATGCGCGACAACCACCTGCTGTCCAGGCTGCGCGGCAGCGAGGACCGCTACGAGGTGTCGCCGGCGTTGAAGCTGCTGTTCTCCGCCGAGGACGTGCAGGCGCTGGCCGCCGCCTACCGCGGCCTGCGCGAGGGCGCGGCGGTGGATGCGCCGCGGTGACGGTAGGAGCGGCTTCAGCCGCGACCCACCGCCGGCCCGCCCCAGCCCACCGCCAGGCGCCCTGGCGATCTTGATTTCCCGATGAGCACACGATGACGTCCCTGTCCGATCCGTCCCTGTCCGCGCCCGTCCCCGCGCCGTCGCTGTTCGCCGATACGCTGGCCGAGCAGCGCGCGCAGCAATACCGCATGCGCCGCCTGCAGGTGTACAACTGGGGCACCTTCAACGGCCTGACCGACGTGCCGATCGCCGACAAGGGCTTCCTGTTCGTCGGCCGTTCCGGTTCGGGCAAGTCGACCCTGCTCGATGCGATGTCGGCGCTGCTGACCCCGCCGAGCATCGTCGACTTCAACGCCGCCGCGCGCGAGGCCGAGCGCAGCGGCCGCGACCGCAGCCTGGTGTCGTACGTGCGCGGCGCCTGGGCCGACCAGCAGGACAGCGCCTCCGGCGAGATCGCCACCCAGTACCTGCGCAAGGGCGCGACCTGGTCGGCGCTGGCGCTGGAATACCGCAACGCGCACGGCCAGGCGGTGAGCCTGGTGCGCCTGTTCTGGATCGCCGGCAGCGGCACCGCCGCGGCCGACGTGCGCAAGCACTACATGGTGGTGCCGCGCGGTTTCGACGTGGCCGCCGAACTGGACGGCTTCGACCTGGACCTGCGCCGGCTCAAGCAGCGCCTGGGCGAGGACGTGCACCATTTCGACAGCTTCGCCGGCTATGCCGAGCGCTTCCGCCACCTGCTCGGCATCGGCAACGAGATGGCGCTGCGGCTGCTGCACAAGACCCAGTCGGCGAAGAACCTGGGCGATCTCAATGCCTTCCTGCGCAGCTTCATGCTCGACGAGCCGCGCACCTTCGAGGCCGCCGACCGCCTGGTCGGCGATTTCGCCGAACTCGACGGCGCCCATCATGCGGTGGTGACCGCGCGGCGCCAGGTGGAGACGCTGGCCCCGGCGCGGCAGCACTACGCCGAACTGATGGCCCTGCGCCGCAGCGTCGGCGAGTTGCGCGAACTGCAGCTGGGCATCGACGGCTACCGCGAGCAGCGCCGGCTGGCGCTGCTGGACGCGCGCCTGCAGGAACTGGACACGCAGGACCGCGGCCTGGCCGGCGAGGAAGGGCAGCGCCGCGAGGCGCTGGACAACCACGAGCAGAAGCTGGCCGAACGCGAGACCGAGCAGCGCGCGCAGGGCGGCGAGCGGGTCGAGGCGCTGGAGCGCGAACGCGGCCGGGTCGAACGCGAACGCGACGAACGCATGCGCCGGCGCAGCCAGGTCGAGCAGGCCTGCCGCCAGCTGGGCATGGGCCTGGCCGGCAGCGCCGCCGGCTTCGCCGAGCAGGTGGCGCAGGCGCGCGCGCTGCGCGACGGCGGGGCCGGCGAGGCCAGCGCGCTGGACGAGGCGATCGCCGAGCGCATGGCCGAGCGCCGCGAGGACGAGCGCCGCTTCGCCGCGATCCGCACCGAGATCGACGCGCTGCACAAGGCGCCGTCCAGCATCCCCGCGCCGATGCAGGCGCTGCGCGCGCGGCTGTGCGCCGACACCGGCCTGGCCGAGGCGGCGCTGCCGTTCGTCGGCGAGCTGATGCAGGTGGACGAGGCGCAGGCCGCCTGGCGCGGCGCGATCGAGCGCGTGCTGCACGGCTTCGCGCAGTCGCTGCTGGTCGACGAGCGCCACCACGCCACGGTCGCCGAGTGGGTCAACCAGACCCAGCTCGGCACCCGCCTGGTCTATTACCGGGTGCGCCACAACGAGGCCCTGCACAGCCGCGAGCCGGACGCGCGCTCGCTGCTGCGCAAGCTGCAGCTGCGCGACCATCCCTACGCGACCTGGCTGCGCCACGAACTGGGCCGGCGCTTCGACTACGCCTGCGTCGACAGCGCCGCGCAGCTGCGCAACGCCGAGCGCGCGATCACCCGCGAAGGCCAGCTCAAGCATCCCGGCGACCGCTACGAGAAGGACGACCGCCACGCCGTCGGCGACCGCAAGCGCTGGCTGCTCGGCTACGACAACCGCGACAAGCTCAAGGTGTATGAGCGCGAGGGCCAGGCCCTGGCGCAGCGCATCGCCGCCTGCGATGCCGACGTCGCCGCGTTGCGCAAGCAGCGCGAGCTCGACCAGGGCCGCCAGCTGGCTGCGCACACCCTGGCCGAGCGCGACTGGGACGAGATCGACGTGGCGCCCAAGCTGCAGCGCCTGAGCGACATCGCCGAGCAACTGCTGCAGCTGCGCGAAGGCGACACCGCGCTGCGCGCGCTGGGCGAGCAGATCGCCGTGGCGCGGGCGCTGCGCGACCAGGCGCGGCGCACCTACGAGGACGTGCGCCTGGAGCGCGCGCAGCTGGGCCGCGAGCGCAGCCGGCTGCAGGCGCAGCGCGAGACCTGCGCCGCGCGCGTGGCCACCGCGGTGATCAGCCCGGCGCAGGCGCAGGGGCTGGATGCGCGCCTGGCCGCGCTGCCGCCGCTGAACCTGGACAACCTGGAGGCGCACCTGCGCAGCGTCGAGCGCGGCCTCGGCGAGCAGCTGGCGCAGAGCCAGGGCCAGGACGCGCGGCTCGGCCAGCAACTGCTCGACTGCTTCCGCCGCTATTGCCAGCAATGGCCGGAGGACAGCGGCGACTTCACCGTCAGCCTGGCCAGCGCCGACGATTTCCTGGCCCGCCTGCAGCGGCTGGAGAGCGACGGCCTGCCGCGCCACGAGGGCCGCTTCTTCGACCTGCTGCAGACCCAGAGCAAGAACAACCTGCTGGCCCTGCAACGGCATACCGCCGAGGCGCACAAGGCGATCAAGCAGCGCATGGACGAGGTCAACGCCAGCCTCGAGCAGGTGCCGTTCAACCGCGGCACCCTGCTGACCATCGAGGTCAGCGACCGCCGGCTGCTCGAGGTGCAGGAATTCCAGCAGCAGCTGCGCGAGGTGCTGGGCCACCAGCAGACCGAGGACCGCGCGCTGGCCGAGGCCCAGTTCGCCACCTTGCGCACGCTGGTGCAGCGGCTCGGCGCGCAGGACGCGGAACTGCGGCGCTGGCGCGAGCAGGTGCTGGACGTGCGCCAGCACGTGGAGTTCGTCGGCGTGGAGCTGGATGCGCATAGCCGCGCGCAGGTGGAGATCTACCGCAGCGGCGCCGGCAAGTCCGGCGGCCAGCGGCAGAAGCTGGCCACCACCTGCCTGGCCGCGGCGCTGCGCTACCAGCTCGGCGGCGAGGACGGCGAACTGCCGCGCTACGCGGCGGTGGTGCTGGACGAGGCGTTCGACAAGGCCGACAACGAGTTCACCGCGCTGGCGATGAACATCTTCGAGAACTTCGGCTTCCAGATGGTGGTGGCCACGCCGCTGAAGTCGGTGATGACGCTGGAGCCGTTCATCGGCGGCGCCTGTTTCGTCGAGATCAGCGGCCGCCACACCTCCGGCGTGCTGCTGATCGAGTACGACGAGCAGGCGCACCGGCTGAAGCTGCCGGAACGCACGCGCGGCGATGAGCCGGCGCCGCAGGATGCGGCGCCGGCACGCGCAGCGAACGCGGAGACAGCGACGCGTGCGCCGATGGATGCGGATGTCGCTGCGGATGCGGATGCGGGAAGCACCGCCTCCGTGCCCGCGGCGACCGGCATCGTCGATGCCGTGCAGGCCACCCGTAGCCACACGCGCCCGGCGGCGAAGCGCGGCACTCCAGCTGCTGCCGCGGCGACCGGCGCCAAGTCCGCGAAACCGGCACGTCCCGCCAAGCCTGCGCCTGCCGGCACGCCGGCCAAGAACGGGAAGGCGGCAAGCTCAGCCAGGCCGGCACCGGCGCGAACAGCGGCCAAGTCCGCAACGTCCCCCTCGGCAGCCAAGCCTTCTGCAGTCAAGCCTGCCGCCGCCAAGCGCCCGGCCGCGGGGCGCGCGGCGGCCAGCTCCAAGGCCGAGCCGCCGGCCTCGCCCAAGGCGCGCAGCCGCCGCTGAGTGCAGGGGCGGGCGCGCCCCGGCCGGTGTCGCTCGCGAACGGCGCGGTCGACGCGCCTGCGCCCGCCCGCGCCGACACCGGTCGCGGCAATGGCGAGCCGCCGGCGACGGCCGCATCGGCACCGGCTACGCTCGGCGCGCGCAGCGGCCGTGCCGCCTCAGCGCAGCAGATCCCAGCCCATCTTGCCGATCAGCACCACCACCAGCACCAGGAACAGCTGCCGGATCAAGGGCGTGCCACCGCGCAGCGCCAGCCGCGTGCCGGCCACCGCGCCGGCGATGTTGGCCGCGGCCATCGGGATCGCCACCGCCAGCAGCACCTGCCCGCTGGGCACGAAGAAGCACAGCGCGGCCAGGTTGGTGGCCAGGTTGACCACCTTGGAGGCGGCCGAGGCGCGCAGGAAGTCCAGGCCGAAGAAGCGGATGAACAGGAAGATCAGGAAGCTGCCGGTGCCGGGGCCGAAGAAGCCGTCGTAGAAGCCGATCGCCGCGCCCATCGCCAGCGCGATGGCCAGTTCGCGGCGGCCGATGTGGCGCGGCCGGTGCAGCGCGCCGAAATCCTTCTTGACCAGCGTATAGGCCAGCATCGCGATCAGCAGCGCCAGGATCAGCGGCCGCACCGCCTGCTTCGGCAGCAGGCTGACCGCGGTGGCGCCGAGGAAGGAGAACGCGAACGCCGCCGCGGTGGCGTACAGCACCGGCCGCCACGGGAAGCGCACGTTGCGCGCATAGCGCCAGGCCGATGCGCCGGTGCCGGCCATCGCGCTGAACTTGTTGGTGCCCAGCAGCACCGCCGGCGCCTGCTGCGGCAGGGTCGCGAACAGCCCCGGCAACTGGATCAGGCCGCCGCCGCCCACCGCCGCATCCACCAGCCCGGCGACGAAGGCGATGCACAGAAGCCAGGGCAGCTCGGTCGGGATCAGCTCCAGCAAGGCGGCGCTCCGTGCGATGGGGGCGCAAGCATAGCCGGGGCCGGCGCGCAGGGCAGCGCCGGCGTGCGCCGTGCCGCCGCAGCCGGCACAATCGGCGCATGTCTCCGCCCGCCCCGCGCCTCGCCGATCCCTGTCCCTGCGGCCGCCCGCGCGACTACGCGCAGTGCTGCGGGCTCTACCACGCCGGCGCCGCCGCGCCCGACGCGGAAACGCTGATGCGCTCGCGCTACAGCGCCTACGTGCGCCGCGATGCCGACTACCTGCGCGCCAGCTGGCACCCGTCCACGCGCCCGGCCGAACTTGACGTGGATGCGCGCACCACCTGGCTCGGCCTGACCGTGCAGCGGGTGATCGCCAGTGGCGCCGACCGCGCCGAAGTCGCATTCCTGGCGCGCTACCGCATCGGCGGCGGCAGCGCGGTGCGCATGACCGAGCACAGCCGCTTCGTGCGCGAGGACGGCCGCTGGTACTACCTGGATGCGCTGGACTGAACCGATGTTCAGGCGCGGGGTCAGGTTTGCGCGGCGCTGGCCGATGATCCGTGCAGTTCCCCCGCGATTGCCGCCGTCGTGATGTGTTTCGTGCTGACCGCGCTCCTGCCCCGGTTGCGCCGCTGGCGCGGCGGCGGCCGGGCGTTGCTGTGCTGCTGCCTGCTGCTGGCCTGCGCCGCCGCCGCCGCGGCACCCGCCGCGGCGCCGGTGCTGGAGGGTGCCTGGCGCCCGGTCGCCGCCGCCGACCGCGGCGTGGCGCCGTCGCGCGCCGATCCCGCGCTGCGCCGCTTCGATCCGGCGCGGCTGGCCGCGCTGCACGGCGGCGATGCCGGCGTCTGGGTCCTGCTGTGGCCGGCGCAGGGGCAGTGGCCGCCGGGGGCATGGGTGCTGGACGTCCCCAGCCCGGCGCTGCAGCGGATCACCCTGCTGGCGCCGGTCGCCGGCGCCGCGCCGCAGCAGCGCTGGCTGATGCGCGACGACCCGCAGGCGTTGCCCGGCAACGGCCGCCTGGGTTTCCGCATCGACGCGCTGCCGGCGGCCGGGCAACCGCTGCGGCTGTGGGTGGACCAGCGCGGGGTCATGGCCGCTTCGCTGCGCTTCCAGCTGCGCAGCGAGTCCGACTACCTGCGCCAGGACGGCCGCTGGCTGGTGGTCGCCAGCCTGAGCTTCGCGATCATGCTGAGCATGGCGGCGATGGCGCTGGTGTTCGCCTGGCGCCTGCGCGAGGCGACGTTCCTGTACTACGCGATCTACGTGCTCGGCTACGGCCTGGTGATGGCACTGGAGACCGGCTACGTGGTGCACCCGCTGGGCCTGGAGGCGATCGGCCAGGCCGCGCGCTTCTGGGGCCGCCTGGGCGTCACCATCTCGATCGTGGCCGCGGTGCTGTTCCTGGAGCGCTTCGCCGACCTGGCGCAGTACCTGCCGCGCGCGCGGCGCTGGCTGCGCGGCTATGCGCTGCTGGTCACCCTGATCGCGCTGCCGGCGCTGCTGCCGGTGCCGTGGCTGGACGCGCTCGGCCGGACCCTGGTCAACCCGCTGCTGATCCTCGGCGGGCCGTTGCTGATCGGCATCGCGGTGGCGGCGGCATGGCGCGGCTCGCGCTATGCCGGGCTGTTCCTGCTCGGCTGGACGCCGCTGCTGCTGGTCACCGTGTGCAGCAGCTTGCAGGGCTTCGGCGTGGCGACGGACTGGACCTGGAGCGAGGAAGCCGCGCTGGCCGCAGGCGCCTTCGAAGCGCTGGTGCTGTCGCTGGGACTGGCCGAACGCAGCACCTCGCTGCGCCGCGACCGCGACCAGGCGCGGCAGCTGGCCGACCTGGATCCGCTGACCGGCCTGCTCAACCGCCGCGCCTGGCACGAGCGCCTGAGCCCGCTGAAGCAGGCCGCGCGGCGGCGGCGCCAACCGCTGGCGCTGATGTTCCTGGACGTGGACCACTTCAAGCGGCTCAACGACCGCTACGGCCACCGCGCCGGCGACGACGGCCTGCGCATGCTGGCGCAGGCGTTGCGCGATGAGCTGCGCAACGACGACCTGCTGGGCCGCTACGGCGGCGAGGAGTTCGTGATCGCGCTGCCCGGCACCGATGCGGCGCAGGCCACCCCGATCGCCGAGCGCATCCGCGAACGCTTCCGCGCGCAGGCCGCGCTGGCCTATCCGGAGCTGCAGCCGACGGTGAGCATCGGCGTGGTCCAGCTGCGCCCCGGCGACGATGCCAGCGGCCTGGTGCAACGCGCCGACGAGGCGCTGTACGCGGCCAAGAGCGGCGGCCGCAACCGGGTGGTCGCGGTGCATTGAGATGAGCGCCATGCGGCAGCGGATCGGCGCAGGTAGCCACCGCGATTCCCACAACAGCTCAGTAAGCCTGCAAGACCGCCACCGCGCGGCCACCACCCCACCACGTGAGCGGCCCGTTGCCCCCGGTTGTTTATGATGTCCGGCCTGCTGTCGGCGAGGACTTTCGATGATGCGTTTCGCCTGGGCCCTGCTGCTGGCCGCGCCCTGTGCCGCCGCGCAGACCCTGCCCGCGGCGCCGCCGGCGCCGGACCCCGCGTTCGTCGGCTGCCTGTCCACGCTGCGCGATGCCGCGGCCAAGAGCGGCGTGGCCGCCACCGCGTTCGACCGCTTCACCGCCGGACTGCAGCCGGACCCGAGCGTGCTGCCGCTGCTCGACGCGCAGCCCGAATTCACCACGCCGATCTGGGACTACCTGGCCGGGCTGGTGGACACCCAGCGCGTCGCCGACGGCCGCGCGATGCTGCTTACCCATCGCGACCTGCTCGCGAAGGTGGCGCAGCAGTACGGCGTGGACGCGCAGACCGTGGTCGCGGTGTGGGGCGTGGAGAGCGACTACGGCCGCGTCTCCGGCAAGCGCCCACTGCTGGTGTCGCTGCTGACCCTGGCGTGCAACGGCCGCCGCCAGCCGTTCTTCCGCGGCGAACTGTTCGCGCTGCTGAAGCTGCTGCAGGCCGGCGACCTGCAGCCCGACGGCCTGACCGGCTCCTGGGCCGGCGCGTTCGGGCACACCCAGTTCATGCCCAGCACCTATGCCCGGGTCGCCGTGGACGGCGATGGCGACGGCCGCCGCGACCTGGTCGCCAGCATCCCCGACGCGCTGGCCTCCACCGCCAACTACCTGAAGCTGGCCGGCTGGCAGAGCGGGCAGCCGTGGGGCATGGAGGTGAAGCTGCCGGCCGGTTTCGATCCGGCCCTGGCCGGGCGCACCCAGCGCCGGCCGCTGTCCGACTGGCGCGCGCGCGGCCTCACTGCCATCGACGGCAGCGCGCTCGACCTGCCCGCGCTGGCGCCGCAGACCCCGGCCGCGGTGCTGATCCCGGCCGGCACGCAAGGCCCGGCGTTCCTGGTGTTCCGCAACTACGACGCGATCTACGCCTACAACGCCGCCGAAAGCTATGCGCTGGCGATCGCGCTGCTGTCCGACCAGCTGCGCGGCAAGCCCGGCCTGGCCCGCGCCTGGCCCACCGACGATCCGGGCCTGGGCCGGCCGGAACGACGCGAACTGCAGACCCTGCTGCTGGCGCGCGGCCACGACATCGGCCAGGCCGACGGCATGATCGGCAGCGCCAGCCGCCGCGCGATCCAGGCCGAGCAGCAGCGCCTGGGCCTGCAGCCGGCCGACGGCCGCGCCGGGCAGCGCATCCTCGACGCCTTGCGCCGCGAGACGCCCGGCGCGCCTGCCACCGCACCCGCGACGCCGACCACGCCCGTTCCGGCGCCCACGCCGGCCTCGCCGTTCGGCGGCAAGCCCGCCACCGCCTTCCGCGTGCCGGCGCGCTACCCGGCCTTCGTCCAATCCCCCGCGCCACGGAGCATCACCCCCATGTCCGAGATCCCCGGCCTGAGCACAGGCGACTTCCACGGCTATCCCTCGCTGCTGGTGGAGACCCCGCACTCCACCGCCGCGATCAGCCTGTTCGGCGGCCAGCTGCTGTCGTTCGTGCCCAAGGGCGGCACCGAGGTGATGTGGCTGTCGCCGAGCGCGCAGCCCACGCCCACCCCGATCCGCGGCGGCACCCCGGTGTGCTGGCCGTACTTCGGCCGCCAGGACCAGAGCGGCGACGTGCCGGCGCACGGTTTCGTGCGCACCGTGCCGTGGCAACTGCGCGACGCGCGGCGCGAGGCCGACGGCAGCGTCGTGCTGACCCTCGCCCCGCCGGACTTCGACGACCTGCCGCTGCGCCTGCACATGCAGCTGCGCATCGGCGCCACGCTGGAGCAGCGCCTGATCACCGACAACGTCGGCCCGGCGCCGGCGCGCTTCACCCAGGCGCTGCACAACTACTTCCACGTCGCCGACGCCACCCAGGTGCGGGTGCAGGGCCTGGACGGCCTCGACTACCTGGACAAGTTCGAAGGCTATGCCACCGCGCACCGCCAGCACGGCGACTGGAGCCTGCAGGACCCGCGCGATCCGGGCCGCAGCGACCGCATCTACACCGGCGCCGGCGGCCGCTACACGCTGCTCGACCCGGGCCTGCAGCGCCGCATCGAGATCGCCACCGCCGGCAGCCGCACCCTGGTGGCCTGGAATCCGGGCGAAGCCGGCGCGCAGAAGATGCCCGACGTCGGCGCCCACTGGCGCCAGTTCGTGTGCCTGGAAGCGGCCAACGCCGGCCCCGAGGTGATCGAACTGGCCCCGGGCGCGCAGCACGTGCTGCAGCAGACCATCGCGGTCGCGCCGCTGTGACGGCGCGCGCTGCGGACAATTACTGACTGCGGTCGTCTCAGGCCATCTGCCGCAACCGCGTCATCGACCGGCCCCAGAAGGAATCGACGGGCTCCAGGCCGACGCGTCGCCTGTGGGAGGGACTTCAGTCCCGACGCGCTCTACCGACAATGCTTCGGGACCCACCTACGCTGCCGCGCTCGCACCCTTCGCAAAGATGCTCCTGGGGGCGGCGCGTCCAGGTAGGGGCTTCGGCGGCTCAAGGCCATCGGCTCCAGGCGCTGTATCGACCAGGCATCATGCTGCCTCGCCCCCCTGTGGGCGGGACTTCAGTCCCGACGCGATCTACTGACAAGACGCCGGGACCGAATCTTCCCGCAGCAATTGCCTTCTTCGCGCGCATGCTCATGCGGGCGCGCAATCACAACGGTGGACACCGTCCGGATCACCGGGACCTTGGACCATCAGCGCCGATTCAAGACTTCGACGCCCGACCATCGCTCGTCCGTTTCCCGGTCGCCACCGCCGCCATTCGCGCCGCCACAAGTCCAGCCCCGCCCCGCAACCCCACGCCCGCCGATTACACTGCCGCGTCCGTCGGGAGACCTGCCGTGCATTCCTCGCCCCCTGCCGCGCGCACGCGCCGCGCCGCCCTGGTGTTCATCTTCATCACCCTGCTGATCGACGTGCTGGCCTTCGGCGTCATCATCCCTGTGCTGCCCGGTCTGGTGCGCGGCTTCACCGGCGGCGATTTCGCCGCGGCGGCCAAGTGGGTCGGCTGGTTCGGCTTCCTGTTCGCCGCGCTGCAGTTCGTCAGCTCGCCGCTGCAGGGCGCGCTGTCCGACCGCTACGGCCGGCGCCCGGTGATCCTGGCCTCGTGCCTGGGCCTGGGCGTGGACTTCGTGGTGATGGCGCTGGCGCAGAGCCTGCCGCTGCTGCTGCTGGCGCGGGTGGTGTCGGGCGTGTTCTCGGCCAGCTTCACCACCGCCAACGCCTACATCGCCGACATCACCACGCCGGACAAGCGCGCCCAGGCCTACGGCATGATCGGCGCCGCGTTCGGGCTCGGCTTCGTGATCGGGCCGCTGCTCGGCGGCTGGCTGGGCAGCTACCACCTGCGCGCGCCGTTCTGGTTCGCCGCGGCGCTGGCCTTGCTCAACTTCCTGTACGGGCTGTGGGTGCTGCCCGAATCGCTGGCACCGGAGCGGCGCACGCCGCGCCTGGACTGGAAGCACGCCAATCCGTTCGGCGCGCTGCGGCTGCTGCGCAGCTACCCGCAGGTGTTCGCGCTGGCCGCGGTGATCTTCCTGGCCAACCTGGCGCACTACGTGTACCCGAGCATCTTCGTGCTGTTCGCCGAGTACCAGTACCAATGGGGGCCGAAGCAGGTCAGCTGGGTGCTGGCCCTGGTCGGCGTGTGCAGCATCGTGGTCAATGCGCTGCTGGTGACGCGGGTGGTGCGCCGGCTCGGCGAGCGTGGGGCGCTGCTGTTCGGGCTGGGCTGCGGCGTGGCCGGCTTCGCCATCTACAGCGTCGCCGGCAGCGGCGCGATGTTCCTGCTCGGGGTGCCGGTCAGCGCGCTGTGGGCGGTGGCCGCGCCGTCCGCGCAGGCGATCGTCACCCGCCACGTCGGCGCCGATGCGCAAGGCCGCGTGCAGGGCGCGCTGATGAGCCTGGTCAGCCTGGCCGGCATCATCGGGCCGCTGCTGTATGCGTGGGTGTTCGCGCTGTTCATCGGCAGGCACGCGCCGGCGCATCTGCCCGGTGCGCCGTGGCTGCTGGCCGCGCTGCTGCTGGCCGCCGGGTGGGTGCTGGCCTGGCGCCGCGCGCGCCTGCCGGACAGTGCGACCGCCGCCGCTTGACGCCTGTCCCGATCGCGATCGTCGATCGCGCCGCGGCACGCACCAGCCTGCACCGCCGGCATGGCGCCGCGGCCGGCGGATGAATTGCTCAGTTTGAAGGGCGCGGACCTGCGCACCGCCGTCGCCGCGGCGGCTGGCGCCACACATCCGGGATGCTAGGCTGTGCGGCCTATCCGCCGTCGCGGCCTGTCGGGCTGCCAACAGACAGACAGCTCCGCACCCATGATGTCGCCCCCCGACGGCACCGCCGCGCTTTCCACTGCCACTGCCACTGCCGCGCGCCTGCTGCGCGAGGCCACCGCGCAGCAGCACCTGGCCGTCGAACAGCTGCCGCCGATGCGCGCGCTGATGCACGGTGCCTTGTCCGTGGACGACTACATCCAGGTGCTGCGCCGCCATCACGCCGTTCTCGCCGGCTGGGAACGGCGCGAATCGGACTGGCTGCACGCCAGCGGCGACGCCGACTGGCGCTACCAGCCGCGCACGCCGCTGCTGGAACAGGACCTGGCCGCGCTGCGGGCGGCGCCGCCGCTGCCGTCGCAGGCGCCGCCGGCGCAGGCCAGCGGCCATCGCTGGGGCATGCTGTACGTGGTCGAAGGCTCGCGCCTGGGCGGGCGGGTGATCGCCCGGCAGTTGCGGCAGACCTTGCCCGACATCGCGCCGGCGCTGGCCTACTTCGAACTCGGCCACGCCGATCCGGCCTGCTGGCGGCGTTTCCAGCAGCGCCTGGAGCAGGCCCTGCCGACCCCGGCGTTGCGCCAGGCCGCGGTCGACGGCGCCCGCGCGATGTTCGCGCACTTCCATACCCACTTCGCCCTGGAGACCGCTGCATGAGCGATACCGTCGCGCCCCTGGACATGGACGCCTGCGCGCGCGAGCCGATCCATATTCCCGGATCGATCCAGCCGCATGGTGCGCTGCTGGTGATCGAACCCGGCGACGGCCGCATCGTGCAGGCCAGCACCAGCGCCGCCGACCTGCTCGGCGTGGCGCTGGCCGAGCTGATCGGGCAACGCTACGACGCGGTGCTGACGCTGCAGGACCCGCGCGTGTCGGCGGATGCCGCCGAGCGCACCCAGCTGGCCTACGTCGAGGTCGGCTTCCCGCGCCGCGCCACCGTCCCGCGGCAGCGCTGGGTCGGCGCCTGGCACCTGTACCCGGAGCAGTGGCTGCTGGAACTGGAGCCGCGCGATGCGCCGCTGGCCGACGCCACCTTGCGCGAGGCCTTGCCGCTGCTGCGCCGGCTCGAGACCGACAACAGCATCGACGAGGCCTGCCAGCGCGCGGCCAAGAGCCTGCGCACCCTGATCGGCTACGACCGGGTGATGATCTACCGCTTCGACGACGAGTGGAACGGCGACGTGGTGGCCGAGGCGCGCGCGCCCGAGCTGGAGTCCTACCTGGGCCTGCACTATCCGGCCACCGATATCCCGGCGCAGGCGCGCACGCTGTACCTGCGCAACCGCGTGCGCCAGATCGCCGACGTCGGCTACATCCCTTCGCCGATCGAGCCGGTCCTGCATCCGCGGCTGCACGCCCCGGTGGACCTGAGCGACGTCAGCCTGCGCAGCGTCTCCCCGGTCCACCTGGAATACCTGGCCAACATGGGCGTCACCGCCACCCTGGTGGCCTCGATCGTGGTCAACGACGCGCTGTGGGGCCTGATCGCCTGCCACCACTACCGCCCGTACTTCTGCAACCACGAGATGCGCGACGTCACCGATGCGGTCAGCCGCGCCCTGGCCGGGCGCATCGGCGCGCTGACCGCGGTGTCGCGCGCGCGCGTCGAATCGGTGCTGCTGACCGTGCGCGAGAAGCTGATCACCAACTTCAACGAAGCCGAGACTCTGACCGCGGACATGCTCGACGAGATGGCCTCGGACCTGCTCGACGTGGTCGATGCCGATGGCGTGGCGGTGTTCCATGGCGACCACGTCACCCGCCACGGCACGGTGCCGTCCGCCGCCGAACTGGCGCGGATCCGCGAGCAGATCGAGGCCAGCCACCACGAGGCGCTGCGCCACGACGCGGTCGGCGCGCTGCATACCGACCAGATCGGCGAGACCTTCCCGGAACTGGCCGACCTGGCGCCCGCCGCGGCCGGCTTCATCTTCGTGCCGCTGATGCCGCAGGCGCGCAGCGCGCTGCTGTGGACCCGCCGCGAACAGGTGCGCACGGTCAACTGGGCCGGCAACCCGCAGCTGTCCAAGCTGCAGGACATTCCCAACTCGCGCCTGTCGCCGCGCAAGAGCTTCGACCTGTGGCAGGAAACCGTGCGCGGCCGCGCGCGGCCGTGGTCGCCGCTGAGCCTGGAGTCGGCGCGCAGCCTGCGGGTGCTGATCGAGCTGATGGAACGCAAGCGCTTCCAGCAGGATTTCGCGCTGCTGGAGGCCTCGTTGTCGCGGTTGCGCGAACCGGTGGCGATCATCGAGCGCGGCAGCGAGGGCCGCCCCAGCCGGCTGGCGTTCGTCAACGATGCCTTCGCGGTGCTGTACCAGCGCGAGATCGCCGACCTGATCGGTTGCGAACTGGACCAGCTGTACGCCAGCGATGCCGCGCCGGCCGAAATCCAGCGCATCGCCACCTTGCTGCGGCAGGGACGCGCCGCCTACGTGACCTTGCCGCTGCGCGTGGAAGCCGCCGCGCCGCTGCATCGCCAGTTCGATTTCGAACCGTTGCCGAGCCCGTCCGGCGTGTCCACGCACTGGCTGCTGCAGCTGCGCGACCCGCGCTGAGGCAGGCCGTGGCGGCCACGCGCGCTCAGCGCGTGCGCCGCCACAGCAGCGAGGTCGCCGCACCGGCCAGCAGGCCCCAGAACGCGGCGCCGATGCCGAACAGCGACAGCCCCGACGCGGTGACCAGGAAGGTGATCAGCGCCGGCTCGCGTTCGCCCTCGTCCTTCAGCGCCATCGCCAGGCTGTTGCCGATGGTGCCGAACAGCGCGATGCCGGCGATCGCCATCACCAGTTCCTTCGGGAACGCGGCGAACAGCGCCGCCACGGTCGCCCCGAACAGGCCGATCAGCAGATAGAACAGGCCGGCGAACACCGCCGCCATGTAGCGCCGCTGCGGGTCCTCCTGCGCTTCGCGGCCCATGCAGATCGCCGCGGTGATCGCCGCCAGGTTCAGGCCATAGGCGCCGAACGGCGCCAGCAGCGTATTGACCACGCCGATCCAGCCGATCGTCGGCGAGATCGGCACCGCGTAGCCGGAGGCGCGGATCACCGCCACGCCGGGCAGGTTCTGCGAGGCCATCGTCACCACGAACAGCGGCAGGGCGATGCCGAACAGCGCCTGCCACGACAGCGTCGGCCACACGAACACCGGCCGCGCCAGGCTCAGCTGCGCGGTCTCCAGGTGCAGCGTGCCGCTGCCGGCGGCGATCGCGATGCCCACCGCCAGCGTCGCGATCACCGCATAGCGCGGAAACGCGCGGCGCCCCAGCAGATAGACCGCGAACATCGCCAGCGCCATGCCCAGCCGGCTCTGCATCGCCACGAACACGTCCAGGCCGAAGCGCAGCAGCACCCCGGCCAGCATCGCCGAGGCCAGCGATACCGGAATGCGCCGGATCATCCGCTCGAACACGCCGGAGAACCCGGCCGCGGTGC
This sequence comes from Xanthomonas sp. DAR 80977, assembly GCF_041240605.1. Taxonomy (NCBI): domain Bacteria; kingdom Pseudomonadati; phylum Pseudomonadota; class Gammaproteobacteria; order Lysobacterales; family Lysobacteraceae; genus Xanthomonas; species Xanthomonas bundabergensis. Next base: position 194,506 of record NZ_CP162487.1, read on the forward strand.
CCAGCAGCGCGGCCAGCACGAACGCGCCGATCGCATCGGACAGCGGCAGGCCGCCGCCGCTGCTGATCAGCATCGCCGCGCCGGGCGTGGACCAGGCCGTCACCACCGGCATCCGGTAGCGCAGCGACAGGCCGATGCAGGTGACGCCCATGCCCAGCCCCAGCGCCCACATCCACGAGGCGATCTCCGCCTGCGACGCGCCCAGCGTGCGCGCGGCCTGGAACACGATCACCGCCGAACTGGCGAAGCCGACCAGGATGGTGACGAAGCCGGCGACCAGCGCCGGCAGCGAGGCGTCGCGCCATAGGGAGCGTCCAGCGGTGGAGGGCATTGCGGGATCCTGCAGGGAGGGCGAGCCTGCATTCTCGGCGAAGCGGCCGCCTGCGGCAGCAGCAAATGGCCGCAACGTCGGTGCGCCGGCAACGCGCACGCGCGTTCCATCGAGAGGGAACGCCGCCAAGAAGCGCGCGCCACGCGGCCCGCGCATGCCGGCGGCAAGAAAGCGGTTGACGTTTTTTTCTGGCCCGGTAGACTGCGCGGCCCGCTACGCAGCTGCCGATCTTCGGCGCGACAGAAGCAGAACGGGACCGGAAACACCTAGCGAACATCGGGTGTTGACGGCGTGAAAAAAACGGCTAATATGGCCGGCTCGCTTCGGCGAAAAACCTCAGGGTTCTTCACAAGAAGCGGCGTCAAGCTCCTGATAAATCAGGGTATTGACGGCAACAAAAAAGCCGCTATGATGGGCGGCTCGGTTCGGCAGAAAGCCTTCGGGTTTGAGCGGAACCGGCGTCAACCACCTCGAAACGAGGTGTTGACGGCAAGAAAAAGTCCGCTATAATGGGCGGCTCGCTACGACGGAAACGTCGGGGTGAAAAGGGAAAGGCGCTGAGGCCGGCCCCGAGGTTCTTTGACAGTGTGCGCAGGTAACTTGTGAGGGCGCCTGCAGGTGGAAGTATGTCCATCTTGCAGACGTTCGAATCAAGAGCAACAAATCAATTGCTAAGCAAGCGATACGTAAGCTTGGTTTGAACTCTGCATATCAAAGTATTGACCTTCGGGTCTGTAATTTTAAGTGAAGAGTTTGATCCTGGCTCAGAGTGAACGCTGGCGGCAGGCCTAACACATGCAAGTCGAACGGCAGCACAGTGGTAGCAATACCATGGGTGGCGAGTGGCGGACGGGTGAGGAATACATCGGAATCTACCTTTTCGTGGGGGATAACGTAGGGAAACTTACGCTAATACCGCATACGACCTTAGGGTGAAAGCGGAGGACCTTCGGGCTTCGCGCGGATAGATGAGCCGATGTCGGATTAGCTAGTTGGCGGGGTAAAGGCCCACCAAGGCGACGATCCGTAGCTGGTCTGAGAGGATGATCAGCCACACTGGAACTGAGACACGGTCCAGACTCCTACGGGAGGCAGCAGTGGGGAATATTGGACAATGGGCGCAAGCCTGATCCAGCCATGCCGCGTGGGTGAAGAAGGCCTTCGGGTTGTAAAGCCCTTTTGTTGGGAAAGAAAAGCAGTCGGTTAATACCCGATTGTTCTGACGGTACCCAAAGAATAAGCACCGGCTAACTTCGTGCCAGCAGCCGCGGTAATACGAAGGGTGCAAGCGTTACTCGGAATTACTGGGCGTAAAGCGTGCGTAGGTGGTTGTTTAAGTCCGTTGTGAAAGCCCTGGGCTCAACCTGGGAATTGCAGTGGATACTGGGCAACTAGAGTGTGGTAGAGGATGGCGGAATTCCCGGTGTAGCAGTGAAATGCGTAGAGATCGGGAGGAACATCTGTGGCGAAGGCGGCCATCTGGACCAACACTGACACTGAGGCACGAAAGCGTGGGGAGCAAACAGGATTAGATACCCTGGTAGTCCACGCCCTAAACGATGCGAACTGGATGTTGGGTGCAACTTGGCACGCAGTATCGAAGCTAACGCGTTAAGTTCGCCGCCTGGGGAGTACGGTCGCAAGACTGAAACTCAAAGGAATTGACGGGGGCCCGCACAAGCGGTGGAGTATGTGGTTTAATTCGATGCAACGCGAAGAACCTTACCTGGTCTTGACATCCACGGAACTTTCCAGAGATGGATTGGTGCCTTCGGGAACCGTGAGACAGGTGCTGCATGGCTGTCGTCAGCTCGTGTCGTGAGATGTTGGGTTAAGTCCCGCAACGAGCGCAACCCTTGTCCTTAGTTGCCAGCACGTAATGGTGGGAACTCTAAGGAGACCGCCGGTGACAAACCGGAGGAAGGTGGGGATGACGTCAAGTCATCATGGCCCTTACGACCAGGGCTACACACGTACTACAATGGTGAGGACAGAGGGCTGCAAACTCGCGAGAGTGAGCCAATCCCAGAAACCTCATCTCAGTCCGGATTGGAGTCTGCAACTCGACTCCATGAAGTCGGAATCGCTAGTAATCGCAGATCAGCATTGCTGCGGTGAATACGTTCCCGGGCCTTGTACACACCGCCCGTCACACCATGGGAGTTTGTTGCACCAGAAGCAGGTAGCTTAACCTTCGGGAGGGCGCTTGCCACGGTGTGGCCGATGACTGGGGTGAAGTCGTAACAAGGTAGCCGTATCGGAAGGTGCGGCTGGATCACCTCCTTTTGAGCATGACAGCTACGCCTGTCAGGCGTCCTCACAAGTCACCTGCATTCAGAGAGTTCCGCCACAGGGCGGGGCACCCCGATTTCGGGGCCATAGCTCAGCTGGGAGAGCACCTGCTTTGCAAGCAGGGGGTCGTCGGTTCGATCCCGACTGGCTCCACCACTGACGAAGACTTTGGGTCTGTAGCTCAGGTGGTTAGAGCGCACCCCTGATAAGGGTGAGGTCGGTGGTTCGAGTCCTCCCAGACCCACCACTCTGAATGTATAAGCACACTAAGAATTTAACTGCGCCAGCATTGAGGCTGGGGCGTGTTCTTTTAAAATTTGTGACGTAGCGAGCGTTTGAGATCAACTATCTCGACGTGTCGTTGTGGCTAAGGCGGGGACTTCGAGTCCCTAGAAATTGAGTCGTTATAGTTCGCGTCCGGGCTTTGTACCCCCGGACTCAGCATAGCCTCGAGGCAACTTGAGGTTATATGGTCAAGCGAATAAGCGCACACGGTGGATGCCTTGGCGGTCAGAGGCGATGAAGGACGTGGCAGCCTGCGAAAAGTGTCGGGGAGCTGGCAACAAGCTTTGATCCGGCAATGTCCGAATGGGGAAACCCACTGCTTCGGCAGTATCCTGCAGTGAATACATAGCTGCTGGAAGCGAACCCGGTGAACTGAAATATCTAAGTAACCGGAGGAAAAGAAATCAACCGAGATTCCCTAAGTAGTGACGAGCGAACGGGGACTAGCCCTTAAGCTGGTATGGTTCTAGAAAAACAACCTGGAAAGGTTGGCCATAGAAGGTGATAGCCCTGTATTTAAAAGGGCCATTCCAGTGAAGACGAGTAGGGCGGGGCACGTGAAACCCTGTCTGAACATGGGGGGACCATCCTCCAAGGCTAAATACTCCTGACCGACCGATAGTGAACCAGTACCGTGAGGGAAAGGCGAAAAGAACCCCGGAGAGGGGAGTGAAATAGATCCTGAAACCGTGTGCGTACAAGCAGTAGGAGCTCGCAAGAGTGACTGCGTACCTTTTGTATAATGGGTCAGCGACTTACTGTTCGTGGCAAGCTTAACCGTATAGGGGAGGCGAAGGGAAACCGAGTCTGATAAGGGCGCATAGTCGCGGGCAGTAGACCCGAAACCGGGTGATCTAGTCATGCCCAGGGTGAAGGTCAGGTAACACTGACTGGAGGCCCGAACCCACTCCCGTTGCAAAGGTAGGGGATGAGGTGTGATTAGGAGTGAAAAGCTAATCGAACCCGGAGATAGCTGGTTCTCCTCGAAAGCTATTTAGGTAGCGCCTCGGACGAATACTGCTGGGGGTAGAGCACTGTTATGGCTAGGGGGTCATCGCGACTTACCAAACCATTGCAAACTCCGAATACCAGTACGTACTATCCGGGAGACACACGGCGGGTGCTAACGTCCGTCGTGAAAAGGGAAACAACCCAGACCCACAGCTAAGGTCCCAAATTCACTGCTAAGTGGAAAACGATGTGGAAAGGCACAGACAGCCAGGAGGTTGGCTTAGAAGCAGCCACCCTTTAAAGAAAGCGTAATAGCTCACTGGTCGAGTCGGTCTGCGCGGAAGATTTAACGGGGCTAAGCAGTGAACCGAAGCTTGGGGTGCATCGCGATAAGCGATGCGCGGTAGAGGAGCGTTCCGTAAGCCTGCGAAGGTGGATTGAGAAGTCCGCTGGAGGTATCGGAAGTGCGAATGCTGACATGAGTAACGATAATGCGGGTGAAAAACCCGCACGCCGAAAGCCCAAGGTTTCCTTGCGCAACGTTAATCGGCGCAGGGTGAGTCGGCCCCTAAGGCGAGGGCGAAAGCCGTAGTCGATGGGAAGCAGGTTAATATTCCTGCACCTCGCGTAAGTGCGATGGAGGGACGGAGAAGGTTAGGTGTACCGGGCGTTGGTTGTCCCGGGGAAAGGCGGTAGGTTTGGATCTTTGGCAAATCCGGGATCCTTTAAGACCGAGCACCGAGACGAGTCTTTTAGACGAAGTCACTGATACCACGCTTCCAGGAAAAGCTCCTAAGCTTCAGCTTACGCAGACCGTACCGTAAACCGACACAGGTGGGTAGGATGAGAATTCTCAGGCGCTTGAGAGAACTCGGGTGAAGGAACTAGGCAACATGGCACCGTAACTTCGGGAGAAGGTGCACCCTTTTTGGTGGCTCATGCGAGCTATAGCTGAAGAGGGTCGCAGAAACCAGGCCGCTGCGACTGTTTATCAAAAACACAGCACTCTGCAAACACGAAAGTGGACGTATAGGGTGTGACGCCTGCCCGGTGCTGGAAGGTTAATTGATGGGGTCAGCCGCAAGGCGAAGCTCTTGATCGAAGCCCCAGTAAACGGCGGCCGTAACTATAACGGTCCTAAGGTAGCGAAATTCCTTGTCGGGTAAGTTCCGACCTGCACGAATGGCGTAACGACAGCGGCGCTGTCTCCACCCGAGACTCAGTGAAATTGAAATCGCTGTGAAGATGCAGCGTTCCCGTGGCAAGACGGAAAGACCCCGTGAACCTTTACTATAGCTTTACACTGAACGTTGAGTTCGTCTGTGTAGGATAGGTGGGAGGCTATGAAACTGTGGCGCTAGCTGCAGTGGAGCCATCCTTGAAATACCACCCTGTCGTGCTTGACGTTCTAACCTAGGTCCGTAATCCGGATCGGGGACCGTGTATGGTGGGTAGTTTGACTGGGGCGGTCTCCTCCTAAAGAGTAACGGAGGAGCACGAAGGTACGCTCAGCGCGGTCGGACATCGCGCACTGTGTGCAAAGGCATAAGCGTGCTTGACTGCAAGATCGACGGATCAAGCAGGTACGAAAGTAGGTCTTAGTGATCCGGTGGTTCTGTATGGAAGGGCCATCGCTCAACGGATAAAAGGTACTCCGGGGATAACAGGCTGATACCGCCCAAGAGTTCATATCGACGGCGGTGTTTGGCACCTCGATGTCGGCTCATCACATCCTGGGGCTGTAGTCGGTCCCAAGGGTATGGCTGTTCGCCATTTAAAGTGGTACGCGAGCTGGGTTCAGAACGTCGTGAGACAGTTCGGTCCCTATCTGCCATGGGCGTTGGAAGTTTGAGAGGGGCTGCTCCTAGTACGAGAGGACCGGAGTGGACGAACCTCTGGTGTTCCGGTTGTCACGCCAGTGGCATTGCCGGGTAGCTATGTTCGGAAGCGATAACCGCTGAAAGCATCTAAGCGGGAAGCGCGCCTCAAGATGAGACTTCCCGGGGCACAAGCCCCCTTAAGGAACCATGTAGACTACGTGGTTGATAGGTCAGGTGTGTAAGTGCAGCAATGCATTGAGCTAACTGATACTAATGATCCGTGCGGCTTGACCATATAACCTCAAGGTGCTTCCAAGCATCCCTTAGCACGACACACGTCGATAGCTATCCAAACGCTCGCTACGTCACACCCTATGAGAGGCTGGCGCCCAATGCCGTCCTTCCCACACCGCACCTCCGTGCGCTGTTCGAAGACGCATCGCGGCGACACTCCAACCGTCTCCCTGGTGAAATTAGCGCTGTGGAACCACCCGATCCCATCCCGAACTCGGAAGTGAAACGCAGCTGCGCCGATGGTAGTGTGGCTCAAGCCATGCGAGAGTAGGTCATCGCCAGGGGCTTTACCCCAAATCCCCGTCCGCAAGGACGGGGATTTTTTATTGCGCCCGACAAACGCAACACACCACCACCTCAGTCCTCCTGCGCGCTCACCACGCTGCCGTCGCCCGGATCCGCCCGCAGTTCCACCCGCTGGCCCGTCGACGTGCGCGCCTGCGCTTCCCACAGCCCCTCTTCGTAGTGCACGTCGTGCACCTGCGTGTACCCCGACGCCGTCAGCGCCGCCGTCACCTCTGAAGCGCTCAGCTTCGACGGCGCGCCTTCCGCGTACACACGGCCTCCGCGCGGGCCCACTCGCACCTCCCCGCGCTTGCCGTCACCGCTGGTGGCTTCGGTCTTCCAGAGACCGTCTTCGAATTTGAGCTTGTCCAGCTTGGTATAGCCTTGTTCGCTCAGCAGCGACTTCACCTGCGACTGGGTCAGCGCTGCGCCGCCATGGGCCGGCGCTTGCGCGTGTGCGCTGCCGGCTGCCAGCGCGAGCGACAGCGCCATCCCCAGCAGCGGCCGGGACAGGATCCTGTTGGTGTCGTTCATGACGTCCTCCGTTTGAGCAGAGGGGCCATGCTCCCAACGCAGGGTTCTGCAGCAGGTGAATATGCCCGCGTTCGGTTCAGCTTGCGCCGCAACGGTCAGCGATCGGCATCCAGCAACCAGATCTCGACCCGCTCGTTGCGGGCCTTGGCCGAGCCGTCTTCGCCGCCGACCAGGGGCCGCGCCGCGCCCAGTCCGCGCGCACGCTTGACCACGATGCCGCGCTGGGTCAGGTAGGCCGCGACCACGTCGGCGCGGTCGTTGCTGGCGATGGTCGGATACAGGCGGTTGGCCGTGTCCGGCGTGGCGAAGCCGATGACGCCCAGGGCGCGGCCGCGCATCGCGGGCTGCTGCATGAAGGCGATCAGCCGCTCCAGGTCCTGCGCGCTGCGCGCTTCGAACATCGAATTCAGCGATTGCAGGCTGAAGCGCAGTGTCGTGGTCAGGCGTTGCGCGCCGGCGGCTGCCTGCAGGTAGGCATCGCCCTGGTGGGTGCCGGCGTTGGCCTGCGTCTGCCGGGTCGGATCGGGCGCGATGTGCATCGGGATCGGCCCGAGCCGGCGCACCACCTGCTGCGCCTGCGGACCGACCACGTACAGCGCCAGGCTGCGGCCGAGCGCCGACATCATCTGCCCGCCGTACACGCTGTAGCGCTGCACCAGCGGATAGTCCTCGCCGCGGACGTTGGCCGGCGTAGGCGCCACGGCGACGCCGCCGTCGGCGATGGGCAGCGCACGGGTGCCGGGCGGGAGCGGCGTGCTCAACCCGACGACCGCCAGCGCCGCCGGGTGCCCGACCACCGCCTGCGCCGCCTCGACCAGGCTGGGATGGATGCGCTGCGACGCCGCCTGCGCCGCAGCCGGCAGCGACAGGCGTTCGCGCAGGAAATCGCCCAGCCCGCTGCGTTCGGCGTTGCGCTGCACCTCGATCGGCAGGTCGGCGCCGCCGAGTTGCGACCAGCGCGTCAGCCGGCCGCCGAGAATGTCGCGCAGCTGCGCGACGCTGAGCGCGGCCAGCGGATTGTCGGCGGCGACCAGCACGCGCGCGCCATCCAGGGCGACGACGAAGTTCTGGTCCGGCGAGGACAGATCGCCAAGCTGCCAGGCGGCATCGCGTTCGCGCGCATCGGGCGCGCGCGCCAGCATCGCCAGTTCGGCGTCGCCGCGGATCAGATCGGCGAAGCCGGCGCCCGAACCGGCGCTGCCGATCTCGACCACCAGCGGTGCGTCGTCGCGCAGCGCGGAGATCTCCAGCGTCGCCGCATCGACGCGGCGGCGCTGGATCTGCCGGTAGCCGATGCTCTGCAGCCAGGATTCGACCAGCGCCGGCATCAGCCGTGCGCCGATGCTGTTGGAGCCGTGCACGCGCAGGCGTTCGGCCTGCTGCGCGGTGGCGGACGGAATGGCGCACAGTGCCGCGGCACCGGCCAACAGCAGGCGCAAGATGAAACGGAACATCGGATCCCCCCAGGATCTGGACAGGCCGCAGTGTTGGCGACCGCCGTGACATGGCAGTGACTGTGAGCGCGGTCACGCGAGGGAGGGATGGCAGCGGCGGCGCATGCGCTGCGTTGGCTTGGCATCCAGCGCTTTGGCGCGTAGCTCACCCTGTGCCGTCATGCCCGCTGACGTGCGTGCCCACAGCGAGCGGATGCGGGAGGAAGCCGCATGCGCGACCGCCGACGCCGAACGCGGCGCGCACACGAACCCGACAGCGAGCGACTGCGCGATCCGCGATGCAAGTGGCCAGCCCAGGAGGATGGCGGTGATACCAGCGGCAAAAGCGTGCGATTCGGCGGATGCGCGCGTGGAAGCTCAGGCATGGCCGCCACAGCGCCATCGGCGATGCTGGTCGCGGCGCCCACGGCACGAGCCTGTCGCGGACTGCAGGACGGGCTTCAGCCCCGACCGCTTCCGAGCCGGAACGTGCGCCGCTGCGCGCGTCGCGGTTGGAGCCGATCACGCGCGGGAACTCCGCCTGGCTGACTGTCCGCCCAGGTTCGAGGCGGCCGAGCGAAGTACGCCGCAGCCACCATGCGGCACCGACCGCTCAGCCCGGCGTCGCCGCCCGTTTTGCCGCAGCCTGCGCCCAGCGCGCGGCGACCAGCGGCGAGGTGATGCAGACCGCGTGGTCGGTCACCGTGGTCACCGCGCGTTCCAGCAGCTGGATGTCCGCCTCGTGCTGGCGCGCCACGTGCGGATCCTCGAAGAAGATCGCGCGTTGGCAGCGCTTTTCCAGCACGCGGTCGGCGATCTGCGCGTCGCCGCCCATCGGTCCGCTCTGGTAGCGGTGCACCCAGTCCTGTCCCTGCGGCCAGCCGCGGCTCCAGGCCAGTTCGTTGAGGCGCTGGCCGGTGGTGCCGGTGGCCACGCGCTGCTCGAAACGCGACAACAGGTCGAAATGCTCGCTGGCGAAGGCCAGCATCTGCGGCTTCATCGCATCGTGCGCGATCAGCGCCAGGGTGTGCCGCTCCAGGGCATGCAGGTCGTCGGCGCCGGCGTCCGCCGCCAGTCCGGCGTGCACGCGCTCCATCTCGATCCAGTCGCGGGCGCTGGCCACGGTGGAGATGAAGGGCTTGCCGTGGATCACGCATTGGCGCTTGAGCGCGATGGCCTCGGGAAAGATCGACGAGGGATCGACCGGATCGATGAAGTAGATCGCCCCGTCGAGGGTGCGCTCGGCGCCTTCCAGGCCCACCACTTCGGCGACCAGCTTCATCAGCCCGCCCTCGCGGCCGAACGGATAGCGCTTGAGCGGTGCATAGCCGGACAGCCAGCCGGCGCGCGCGATCGCCTCGTGGGTACGGCCGACGGCGTGCAGGCCCAACTGCAGTTCGCGGATGCCGGCTTCGCAGGCGCGCAGCCAGCGGAACAGGGCGGCGTCCTTGCCCTGGTGGTGCAGTCGGTTGGCGGCCAGGCCCAGGCGCATACGTCGATCCGTGCGGAGAAGGGATCACAGTCTGCGCCGGATCGCGGTACGGACTCAATCGCCCGTGGTCATCACCAGCGGCAGGTCCACCGAGCCACCGCCCGCTCCCTCAATCCCCAATCCCCAATCCCGGCTACTCCACCATCTGCTTCGCCCGCGCCGACAGCACGCTCATCTGCGGCTTGTCGGTGCCGTCCTTGTTCGGCTGCAGATTGAACGCGTAATCGGTCTTCCACCAGGCGCCGGCGGCCCACGCGGTCCAGCCCAGCCACACGTCGGCGTTGTCGTGCACGTAGCCGAGCATGTCGTCCAGCGCCGCCATGCAGGTGGCGTTGCTGCTCGCGCCGAATTCGCCGAGGAAGCCCTTGTAGCCGTTGGCACGCAGCCAGTCGGTGAAGCCCTGCAGTTTCTCCGAGCCGATGGTGGCGCTGACGCAGTCGGCACTGGTGCCGCTGTAGTCCTGGTCCAGGTACTGGTGGACTTCGAACACCAGGTTTTCGACCGGATCCTCGATCGTCACCAGCGATTGTGCGTTGGAGACGCCGTACCAGCTGCTGTTCCAGCTGTGCGCGCCGGTGAACGCGGTGCCCGGCACCAGGATCAGGTTGTAGGCGCCGGCGTCGCGGATCGCGTCGATCGCCAGTTGCGCGGTCGCGGCCCAGTCGCCGGAGGACATGCCGTTGGGCTCGTTCATCAGCCCGAAGATCACCGTGTCGTCGTTGCCGAATTCGATGGCCAGGCGCCGCCACAGGTCGGCCAGCACGCTGGCCGGCGTGCCGTCGCTGCCGAGGCGCACGCCGTTGTACTTGGCGTAGTTGTGCACGTCCAGGATCACGCGCAGCCCGTGGCTCTTGGCGCGGCTCACCGCGGTGCGCAGATAGCCGAGCTGGACGGCATCGAGTTCGCCGTTGGCGCTGGGCTGCAGGCGCTCCCACAGGAACGGCAGGCGCACGATGTTCATGCCCTGCGCGGCGACGTAGGCGTAGTCGCTGTCGGCCGCATACATGTAGTCCTTGTAGGCCACGCCGGGCTTCTTGGCGGAGTTGAATTCCGCGCCGGCCAGATTGACGCCGGCGTAGCGCAACGGCTCCTGCGCGACGGCGGCGGCGGTGCAGGCGGCCAGCGCCAGGCACAGCGATCCGCGCAGCAGCCAGCGCGAGGGTGCAATGGAAGGGGGAATGCGTTGCATGGGATTGCCTCGTGGGGAAGGACGAACGGACGTTGCCGCCGCAATGTGTGGCGACCGTCGTCCTGATCCGTTGCAACCGGCATGCCAGAACGGATGCCGCTTCCCTCCACGATGCGGTGCGCGCGTGGCGCAGGTGTGTCGGCAGATGCTGCGGCGTTGCATCGCGCGTCGCGATCGGTTGCGCCGCCGCGCTTCGCGTAGCGACGCCGGTATCAGCGCGCGATGCGCTTCGCCCGGGCCGACAGGATCGACATCTGCGGTTTGTCGCGGCCGTCCGCATCGGGCTGCACGTTGAACGGATAGTCCTGCCGCCACCAGGCGCCGCCGGCCCAGTAGCTCCAGCCCAGCCAGCGCGCGGGGTGCTGCTCGATGTAACCGAGCATGCCGTCCAGCGCCTGCCGGCAGGTGGCGTTGTCGGCGGCGCCGAATTCGCCGAGGAAACCGATGTGGCCGGTGTCGCGCAACCAGCCGGTGAAGGCGACCAGGCGCGCGGCGCCGATGTCGCCGCTGACGCAGCTGCTGCTGGTGCCGCTGGAATCGGCGTCCAGATACTGGTGCACTTCGATGGCGGTGCGCCCGAGCGGGTCGTACAGCGAGGCCAGCGCCACGGCGTTGGACTCGCCGCCGACGGTCGCGTACCAGCTGTGCGCGCCGCTCCACAGCGCGCCCGGCACCAGGATCAGGTTGCGCGCGCCGGTGACGCGGATCGCGTCGACCGCGGACTGCGCGGCGGCCGCCCACAGCCCGGGCGAGATGTCGTTCGGCTCGTTCATCAGCCCGAACACCACGGCGTTGTCGTCCTTGAATTCCCGAGCCAGGCGCTGCCACAGGTCGCTGAAGGTCTTGATCGGCACCGCCGCGCTGCCGATCTTGTTGTCGTAGTAGCTGGCGTAGTTGTGGATGTCCACGATCAGGTGCATGCGCTGCGCCTTGGCCTGCTTCGCCGCCGCCTTGATCAGCGCCAGCTGGGCCGTGTCCAGCGGACCCTGCGCGCGGGGCTGCAGGCGTTCCCACAACACCGGCAGGCGGACGATGTTCATGCCCTTGCCGGCGAAATAGGCGTAGTCGGCATCGCGCGGATAGACGTAATCCGCGTTGAGCACGCCGGGCTTCTTGCTGGAACTGATTTCCGCGCCGGACAGATTGACCCCGGCGAACTTCAGCACGCCTTGTGCGTGCAGCTGCGGCAACACGGCGAGCAACGCCAGCAGCAGTGCCGGACGCAACGCGCGCCGGCACGGCGACGAACGGACCATGGTGAGCTTCCTTCTGCATCAGCGAGGGGGGACTCGGCCAGGCGTCTCGCGAACTGGCCGAGCTGATGGCAAACGGTGTGCTTGCCTGCACCGTAATGCATCCCCGCTGCAGCCACTACCGGCAATGCATATGCATGCGCGGTTCTGTGCAGGGCTTTGCATGGCGAACGCGCACTGGTTCTCTGTCGTCCATCGCCGCCGCGATGCGCGCGGCGGGATCGCATGCCATGGTTCGCGTGCTGCGCGAACGCGTCTGCAGGACGTGCCTGCAGGAATGGCGCGCCGGGCGATCGGCCCGGCAACGCACGCTTACTTCTTGGTGACCTTGCGCGCGTGCCTGGACAGGATCGACATCTGCGGCTTGTCGCTGCCGTCCTTGTTCGGCTGCACGTTGAACGGATAGTCGTTCTTCCACCACGCGCCGGCCGCCCACCAGGTCCAGCCGACGATCACGTCGTTGTTCTGCTCGATGTAGCTGAGCAGGCCTTCCAGCGCCTGGTTGCAGACGGGGGTATCGGCGGTGGCGAACTCGCCGATGAAGCCGACCTTCTTGTTCTCGCGCAGCCAGCTGACGAAGCCGGCCAGTTTCTCGGCGCCGGCGGTGGCGCTGACGCATTCGCCCTTGGTGCCGCTGTTGTCCTTGTCGAAGTACTGGTGCGCTTCGAAGGCGATGCGGTTGCCCGGATCCTTCAGCGGCTGCAGCGCCACCGCGTTGGAGGTGCCGTAGTAGGTGCTGCGCCAGCTGTGCGCGCCGGTGTAGGCGGTGCCGGGCACCAGCACCAGGTTCTTGGCCCCGGCCTTGCGGATGGCGTCGATCGCCGCTTGCGCCGCCGCCGCCCAATCGGTGGAGGAGACCGCGTTGGGCTCGTTCATCAGCCCGAAGATCACCGTATCGTCGCCCTTGAACTCGGTGGCCAGGCGCCGCCACAGGTCGGCGAACACGTCCGCCGGCGCGCCGGCGCTGCCGATCAGCGCGCCGTTGTACTTGGCGTAGTTGTGCGGGTCCAGGATCAGGTGCATGCCGCTGGCCTTGGCCTGCGCCACCGCCTTCTTGATCTGCGCCAGCTGCGCCGGGTCGAACTCGCCCTTTGCGGTGGGTTGCAGGCGCTCCCACAGGAACGGCAGGCGCACGATGTTCATGCCCTTGCCGGCGAAGTAGCTGTAGTCCGAAGCCGCTGGATAGGTGTAGTCCTTGTACAGCGTGCCCGGCTTCTTGCCAGAGTTGAATTCGGCGCCGGAGAGATTGACGCCGGCGTACTTGAGCACGCCTTTGCCGTCCTGGGCGGACGCGCCGAAGGCGACGGCGAGCAGCAACACGGCGGGAGCGACGGGGCGCAGCCGCGACGACCAGAGCGAGGAAAGCGACATGGGGGAGCTTCCTTGGGGGGAGGGGAGGATGCCGTTGTGTCATCGGGGGAGGGGTCGGCAATGCAAAGGGTGCGCGGATCGCAGCCGCGCGGCCAGCCTAGGCGTTCGTGCGTTAGCGGTGCATTCACTCGCGCGAAAGACGGCGTTGCGCCTGCGCTGGTTCGGACGCGATGGCGGGTGTGCGCCGCATGGTCGGTCGCGGCGGGAGTTGTCGGCATGCGTGGCCGGCGTGTTGCTTGCAGCTCTTGCAGGAGGAGTCTGGGGGCTTCGGTCGGTCGGCTCCGATGGATCGTCGAAACCGTAGGTTCGCGACTCCGCTCGTCGCGGCTGAAGCCGCTCCTACAGGGTGCTTCGGCGTCGGATGCGTGCGCCTGTGCGAGGGGCTTCAGCCCCCGACACTGTCCGACGCGGTCGAGCGTGTCGCTCCGCTCGTCGCGACCGAAGTCGTTCCCACAGGGACTTGCGACAAGATGGCTGGGTGCATGGTGGGAGGGGCTTCAGTCCCGCAGGAAGCTTCGGTGCCGGATGAGTTTGCCTGTGCGAGGGCTTCAGTCCCGACACTGTCCGACGCGGTCGAGCGTGTCGCTCCGCTCGTCGCGACTGAAGTCGCTCCCACAGGGACTTGCGACAAGATGGCTGGGTGCACGGTGGGAGGGGCTTCGGCCCCGACCCGGGCATGCCGGCATGGTCGGGGCGCGATGGGAGATCGCCATGGCGCCGTCGCTTGCGGTGCGCAAGCGGGTCGCCCGGTCGCGCGCAGCCGGGCCTGCGGCGCGCGCCGCTCAGGCGCGGTCGACGTGGCTCAGGCCGCGGCCTGGGTGGTCACCGGCAGGCGGTTGCCGATCCATTCGGCGATGCTGGCGGCCGCGTCGCGGCCTTCGGCCACCGCGGTCACCACCAGGTCGGCGCCGCGCACTGCGTCGCCGCCGGCGAACAGCTTGGGATTGGTGGTCTGGTACGGCAGGCGGCCGCTGCCATCGGGATCGCTGCCGCCGGCCAGGATGCGGCCGTTGGCAGTGCCCTCCACGCCCTGCGCGGCCAGCCATTCCGGCACGCTCGGCGAGAAGCCGAAGGCGATGATGACCACGTCCGCGTCCAGCAGCGATTCGCTGCCTTCGATCGGCACCGCGGCCTGGCGGCCGCGCGCGTCGGGTTCGCCGAGGCGGGTCTGCACCACGCGCACGCCGGCCAGCTTGCCGGCGGCATCGGCTTCCACCGCCAGCGGCTGGCGGTTGAACAGGAAACGCACGCCTTCCTCGCGCGCATTGGCCACTTCGCGCGCCGAGCCGGGCATGTTGGCCTCGTCGCGGCGATAGGCGCAGGTGACCTTGGCCGCGCCCAGGCGGATGGCGCTGCGCACGCAATCCATGCCGGTGTCGCCGCCGCCGAGCACCACCACGCGCTTGCCGCTCAGGTCGGGCAGCGCGATCGTGTCTTCCCAGCCGGCGATCGGCCGGCCCCACGGGTCGTTGCCGCCGACGATGCGGCTGTTCTGCACCAGGAACGGCAGCGCCGGCAGCACCCCGGGCAAGTCCTGCCCGGCCAGGCCGCCGTCGGTGTAGCGGTAGGCGCCGGTGCCCAGGAACACCGCGTCGTATTCGCCGAGCAATTGTTCCAGGCTCACATCGCGGCCGATCTCCACGCCCAGGCGGAACTCCACGCCCATGCCTTCGAGCACCTCGCGGCGCTTGCCGATCACGCTCTTGTCGAGCTTGAAGCTGGGGATGCCGAACTGCAGCAGGCCGCCGATCTGCTCGTAGCGGTCGTACACCACCGCATGGATGCCGGCGCGGACCAGGCGGTCGGCGCAGCTGAGCCCGGCCGGGCCGGCGCCGATCACCGCCACGCGCTTGCCGGTGGCCTGGACCTGGCTCAGGTCGGGGCGCCAGCCGTTGTTGAGCGCGGTGTCGACGATGTACTTCTCCACCGCGCCGATGGTGACCGCGCCGAATTCCTCCAGCGTGCAGCTGCCTTCGCACAGGCGGTCCTGCGGGCACACCCGGCCGCACACTTCCGGCAGCGGGTTGGTGCTGTGGCACAGCGCCGCCGCTTCCTCGATGCGGTTCTCCTGCACCAGCTGCAGCCACTGCGGGATCGCGTTGTGCACCGGGCATTTCCAGCTGCAGTACGGATTGCCGCAATCCAGGCAGCGCCCGGCCTGGTACTGCGCGTCGGCCTTGTCGAATTTGCCGTACAGCTCGTTCCAGTCGCCGGACGTGCGCAGCTCCACCGGGATGCGCTGCGGCATCTGCCGGGGCAGGTCGAGGAACTGGAAGGCTTGCTTGCGGCTCATAGGGGCAGGGATTCGGGATTGGGGATTTGGGATTCGAGAAAGCGAGGGACTGGCGTCGGATCCGATACGGGCTTGCTGTTCCCAATCCCGAATCTCGAATCCCCAATCCCTTCGCTGCGACGGGCCGCCATCAGGCGGCTCGGCGCAGCGATTCGGTCAGCGACTCGATGCTCGCCGCCTTCGGTTTGACCAGCCAGAACTTGCCGACGTAGTCGCGGAACTCGTCGAGGATCTGCTGCGCCCAGATGCTGCCGGTCAGTTCACGGTGGCGGCTGATCAGCTTGTGCAGGTGCTGGCGGTGGCTCTCGAAGCCTTCGGCGGAGATGCGATGGATGTCGATCAGCTCGTGGTTGTAGCGGTCGACGAAGTCGCGGTCCACGTCGAGCACGTAGGCCAGCCCGCCGGTGAAGCCGGCCCCGAAGTTCAGCCCGACCTTGCCCAGCACCAGCACGATGCCGTCGGTCATGTATTCGCAGCAGTGGTCGCCGGCGCCTTCGATCACCGCCAGCGCGCCGGAGTTGCGCACGCCGAAGCGCTCGCCGGCGCGGCCGGCGGCGTACAGCTCGCCGCCGGTGGCGCCGTACAGGCAGGTGTTGCCGATGATCGCGGTGCTGCGCGCCTCGAAGCGCGCGCCGCGCGGCGGACGCACCACCAGGCGGCCGCCGGCCATGCCCTTGCCGACGTAGTCGTTGGCCTCGCCTTCCAGCTCCAGCTGCAGGCCGCCGGCGTTGAACGCGCCGAAGCTCTGCCCGGCCGAGCCGCGGAAGCGCAGGGTCAGCGGCGCATCGTCCATGCCGTGGTTGCCGTGCACGCGGGCGATGGCGCCGGACAGGCGCGCGCCGATCGAGCGGTCGGTGTTGTGGATCAGGAAGCGGTGGTCGCCGCCGCTCTTGTTGGCGATCGCGTCGGCGAGCAGGCCGTCCATCTGCGTGGCCAGGCTGTCCGGCGATTCGTACAGGCGCTGCGCCGCGCAGTGGCCGCCGTCGTAGCGCACGTCCTTGAGCAGCCGCGACAGGTCCACGCGCACGCCTTCGCGCGGCGACACGTCCAGTTGCTGCAGCAGCTCGGTGCGGCCGATGATCTCGTCCAGCGAGCGCGCGCCCAGGTACGACAGCCATTGCCGCACTTCCTCGGACAGCAGCTTGAAGAAGTTCTCCACGCGTTCGGGCAGGCCGACGAAGTGGTTGGCGCGCAGGCGCTCGTCCTGCGTGGCCACGCCGGTGGCGCAGTTGTTGAGGTGGCAGATGCGCAGGTACTTGCAGCCGAGCACGATCATCGGGCCGGTGCCGAAGCCGAAGCTGTCCGCGCCCAGGATCGCGGCCTTGACCACGTCCAGGCCGGTCTTCAGGCCGCCGTCGGTCTGCAGGATGGTGCGGTCGCGCAGGTTGTTGGCGACCAGCGCCTGGTGCGACTCGGCCACGCCCAGTTCCCACGGCACGCCCGCGTAGCGGATCGAGCTGACCGGGCTGGCGCCGGTGCCGCCGTCGTGGCCGGACACGGTGATCAGGTCGGCGCCGGCCTTGACCACGCCGGCGGCGATGGTGCCCACGCCGGCATGGCTGACCAGCTTCACCGACACCAGCGCCTGCGGATTGACCTGCTTGAGGTCGTAGATCAGCTGCGCCAGGTCCTCGATCGAATAGATGTCGTGGTGCGGCGGCGGCGAGATCAGGCCGATGCCCGGCTTGGCGTAGCGCAGCCGCGCGATCAGCTCGTTGACCTTGTGCCCAGGCAGCTGGCCGCCTTCGCCGGGCTTGGCGCCCTGCGCGACCTTGATCTGCAGCACCTCGGCGTTGACCAGGTACTCGGGGGTGACGCCGAAGCGGCCGGAGGCCACCTGCTTGATCTTGGAGCGCTTCTCGGTGCCGTAGCGGGCCGGGTCTTCGCCGCCCTCGCCGGAGTTGCTGCGCCCGCCGAGGCGGTTCATCGCGACCGCCAGCGCCTCGTGCGCCTCGGGCGACAGCGCGCCCAGGCTGATCGCGGCGGTGTCGAAACGGCGCAGCAGGTCCGCGGCCGGAGCGACCTGGTCGAGCGGGGTCGGCACTTCGGCCTGGCGCAGCTGCAGCAGGTCGCGCAATGCCGAGGGCGGACGCGAATGCACCGCGTCGGCGTACGCCGCCCAGTCGGCCTGGTCGCCGCTGCGCGTGGCGCGCTGCAGGGTCATGACCACGTCCGGGTTGTACATGTGGTACTCGCCGCCGTGCACGTACTTCAGCAGGCCGCCCACCTCCGGCTTGAGCAGGTCGTTCCAGGCGCGCGCGGTCAGCTGCCGCGCCTCGGTGTCCAGCCGCGCCAGGTTGACCCCGCCGATGCGCGAGGCGGTGTCGGGGAAGCACAGCTGCACCACGTCCGGGTCCAGCCCGACGATCTCGAACAGCTGCGCGCCGCGGTAGCTGGCGATGGTGCAGATGCCCATCTTGGAGATGATCTTGGACAGGCCCTTGTAGATGCCCTTGCGGTACTTGCGGCCGATCTGCGCCTGTTCGCCGCCCTTCTTCAGCAGCAGGATGCCGCGCCGGCCCAGGTCGAACAGGGTCTGGTAGGCCAGGTACGGATACACCGCGGTGGCGCCGAAGCCGAGCAGGCAGGCCATGTGGTGCGGGTCGCGCGCGGTGCCGGTCTCGATGATCAGGTTGACGTCGCAGCGCAGGCCCACCCGCGACAGGTGGTGGTGCACCGCGCCGGTGGCCAGCAGCGCATGCGCCATCGGCCGTTCCGGCACCGGGTAGCGGTCGGTCAGCAGCAGCATGACCTTGCCGCCGCGCGCGGCCTGCTCGGCCTCGGCGCAGATGCGCTCCAGGCCGGCCTTGAGGCCTTCCTCGACGCTGTAGGACAGGTCGATCTGCGCGTTGCGGGTCTGGTACTGCTCCATCTTCAGCAGCTGGCGCAGCTTGCGCTGGCTGAGCACCGGCGAATTGAGGATGACGTGGTTCACCGTCTCCGGGCCGGCATGGAAGATGTTGGTCTCCTTGCCGAGCTGGGTGGTCAGCGACATCACGCAGTCTTCCCGCAACGGATCGATCGGCGGGTTGGTGACCTGCGCGAACGCCTGGCGGAAGTAGTCGTACAGCGGCCGGGTGTGGCGGCTGAGCACCGCCATCGGGGTGTCGTCGCCCATCGAGCCGGTGGCTTCCTGCTCGGTCTCGGCCAGCGGCCGCAGCACCTGCTCCACTTCCTCGGTGCTGAGCTGGAACAGCTTGTGGTAGCTGCGCAGGGTGCGCTCGTCGAAGGGCTCCTCGACCAGCGAGGGATCGATCAGCTCGGTCTGCAGGTAGGTGACGCCCTGCTGCAGCCACTGCTTGTACGGGGCGCGGCCGCGGTTGATGCGGTCGATCGCGTCCGAGTCGAGCAGGTCGCCACGCTTCAGGTCGATGGCCATCATCTCGCCCGGGCCGAGCTTGCCCTTGCGGGTCACGCGCTCGGCCGGCAGTTCCCACACGCCCGCCTCGGAGGCGACCAGGAAATGGCGGTCGGAGGTCAGCATCCAGCGCGCCGGGCGCAGCCCGTTGCGGTCGAGCATGCACGCCGCGTAGCGGCCGTCGCAGGCGACGATGCCGGCCGGGCCGTCCCACGGCTCGGTGTTGAGCCCGTAGAACTCGTAGAACGCGGCCAGGTCGGCGTCCTTGAACTCCAGCGACTGGGTCGCCGGCGGCACCAGGATGCGCAGCGCCTGCAGCAGGTCCATGCCGCCGGCGACCAGCAGCTCGAGCATGTTGTCCAGGCTCTGCGAGTCCGAGCCGTGCATCGAGATCACCGGGTCGAACTCGGCGATGTCGAAGCGCGGGGTCTTCCACACCTTGCTGCGCGCCTGCGCCCAGTGCCGGTTGCCCTCGATGGTGTTGATCTCGCCGTTGTGCGCGAGCAGCCGGAACGGGTGCGCCAGCGGCCAGCGCGGCAGCGTGTTGGTCGAGAAGCGCTGGTGGAAGACGATGGCGCTGGAGGCCAGGTCGCTGCGCTGCAGGTCCGGGTAGAAGGTGCTGAGCTTGTCCGGCAGCACCATGCCCTTGTAGCTGATGCCGTTGGGCGAGAGCGTGGTGACGTAGAAGTCGGCGAGGTCGCGCAGGCGCTGCTCGGTGCGGCGGCGCGCCAGGAACAGGGCCAGGGCGAAGGCGTCGTCGCCCTGCTCGGCGCCGGCATCGACGAATACCTGCTCGATGTGCGGCAGGGTGTCCTTGGCCAGCTGCCCGCACACCGAATCGTCGGTGGGGGTGACCCGCCAGCCGCGCGGCTGCGCGCCGGCGCGGACCAGTTCCTCTTCCAGCACCTGGCGGCAGCGCGCGGCGCCATCGGCGTCGTCGCGCGGCATGAACACCTGGCCGGCGGCGAAGCGCGCGCCCACCGCGATGCCGGCGTCGCGCGCCAGCGCGCGCAGGAACGCATCGGGTTTGCGGATCAGCAGGCCGCAGCCGTCGCCGGTCAGGCCGTCGGCGGCGACGCCGCCACGGTGGGTCATCCGCGACAGCGCGGCAATGGCGGTATCCACCAAGGCCCGCGAGGGTTGGTCATCGAGTTGCGCGACCATGCCGAAACCACAGGCATCGCGCTCGTCTTGGGGGTCGTAGAGCCCGTGGCGGTTGCGGGGGGCCATGTCTGCCTCTGAAAAGCGATCCGAAGGAACGCGGCGACACTCGCCCCCGCTCTATCCTGGAGCGCATCTTGAGGTCACCGGAACATCGACTAAAGCACATGTTGGTGCGGTGCCGCAATACACGGTTGCAGCTGCAACCGTAGCCGCGGCGACGGTCTTGCCGCCGCGACCGGATTCGCCGCCCGTCCGCGGCGGCGGACGGACCTCAGCCGCAGCGCACGCCGGTGATCTGGTTCCTGGCATCGACCTCGATATTGAGCCGTTCGCCGTCGAACTCCATGGTCACCGCCTGGTTCGGCTTGAGCACGCGCACGCTCTTGGCGCCGGTGTCGGTGCGCGCCTGGTCCAGCAGCGCCTGTTCGGCGGCCTGGCCGACCAGGCCCTGCGCCTGCGAGGCGTCGCAGGTGCCGACCGGCGGCGGCTCCGGGGCGCTGGCCGGATCCGGCGCGGCGGCCTGTTGCGCGGCGGCCTGGGCCTTGGCCGCCACCTGTTCCTGCTCGTCCGGCGGCGGCGCGGTGCACGCGGCCAGTGCCAGCGCCAGGCAGGCCGTGCCGAACAGGCCGGCACGCGCGGACGCACGAGAAGAAAGGAAAGTGCTCATCGGGGCTCCTGGTGGGTGGAGGGAGGACGGGTCCAGCATAAGCGCAGAAGAATCGGACAAGTCGCGTTCGCCGCACGTTAACCGCTCCGGCGTTGACGCGGCCTAGGCAGCGCGCTGCCGACAATCGCCGCTCCGCAACCGCTGGCGTCCCGATGTCCAACGCGTCCCGTCCCACCGCCGCCACCGAGGCGGCGCGCGCGCTGCAGGCCAGACAGGCCGCCAGCAGCGCCGGCCTGGTCTATGTCAGTGACGACCAGCCCGGCATCGCCCGCCGCCGCGCCGGCAAGGGCTTCGGCTACCGCCTGCCCGACGGCAGCGCGGTGCGCGACGCGCCGACCCTGCAGCGCATCCGCCAGCTGGCCATCCCGCCGGCCTATACCGAGGTGTGGATCTGCACCAAGGCCAACGGCCACGTGCAGGCCACCGGCCGCGATGCGCGGCGGCGCAAGCAGTACCGCTACCACGCCGACTGGGCGCAGGTGCGCGGCGACGGCAAGTTCGAACGGATCATGGCCTTCGGCCAGGCCCTGCCGCGGCTGCGCCGGCGCCTGCGCCGCGACCTGGCGCTGCCCGGCTACCCGCGCGACAAGGTGCTGGCGATGGTGGTGGCACTGATGGCCGAGACCCTGGTGCGCGTCGGCAATGCCGAATACGCGCGCAGCAACCGTTCCTACGGCCTGACCACGCTGCGCAACCGCCACCTGGAATTCGTCAAGGGCGGCCGCGCGCGGCTGAAGTTCCGCGGCAAGGGCGGGCAGGAGCACGACATCGAGGTCGACGACGCGCGCCTGGTCAAGCTGATCCGCGGCTGCCAGCAATTGCCCGGGCAGGCGCTGTTCCAGTACCGCGACGACGACGGCCAGCTGCAGCCGGTGGACTCGGGCGAGGTCAACGACTACCTGCGCGAGGCGATGGGCGAGAGCTTCACCGCCAAGGACTTCCGCACCTGGGGCGGCACCCGCGCCGCGCTGCAGCGGCTGGCGCAACTGCCCCTGCCCGAACCCAGCAGCGAGCGCGCGCTGAAGCTGGCGCAGAACGCGGTGATCCGCGAGGTCGCCGACGCGCTGGGCAACACCCCGGCGGTGTGCCGCAAGGCCTACATCGACCCGTGCGTGTTCGCCGGCTGGCGCGGCGGCGAGTTGCACGGGCTGTGCGAGCGCGTGCGCGGCGAGCGGCAGTGGGATTTGGCCACGCTGAAGTACCTGGCGCAGGCACGTGCCGCCACGCGCAAGGCGACCAAGGCCGCGGGGGCGAGGAAACCGGGTGCGAAGCCGGCAGGCGCCGGATCGGCGGCGCCTGCCGCATCGCGTCGGGCCGGCCGCAGCGCGGCGGCCGCAAAAGCGACGCGCCCACGCAAAGGCAGTTGAGCGAAGCGCAGGTGCGGCCGCTCGTTCGCGTGCGGCTGCATCACGGGCGACGCGGACGCGGCGGAACGGCTGCGTCCGCGCCGCTCAGCCGGCGCCGCGCGCCCTCTGCCTCAACCGCAATACAGCGTGGTGATGTTGTTGTACGGGCCGACCTCGATGGTCAGGCGTTCGCCGCCGCTCTCGCCGGCGCCGCGGGTCGCGCTGTCCACGCCGCTGGAGGTGGCGCCGCTGCCGCCGACGCTGCTGTTCACCACCTGCACCTTCAGGCTGTCGCTGTCGACGCGGGCGCGCTCGACGGTGGTCTGCGCCGCGGCCAGGCCGACCGCGCCGCGGACCTTGTCGACGTGGCACTGGCCGGAGATGACGCCGTCGATCGGCTGCACCTGGGCGATCTGGGTGGTGCTGCAGGCGCCGAGCAACAGGCTGGCGGCGAATGGAACGGCGAGGGCGAGCGGATGGCGGATCATGGACGGGTTCCTTCGTGCGGATAGCGCGAGCGTGTCGCGGCGGATGTTTGCGCGGCATGAAGAGAGCGGCGCCGGGCTTCACCCGGCGTGGCCGCGGGCTTGGCCAGACTGCGCCCTCCCCAGCCGACCGGAGCCGAGCATGGCCACCTGCGATGTCTGCGGCAATGACGACGTCAAGGCCTTTTCCCCGACCCAGGGCGCCCGCAGCGGCCCCTTCGCTGCGTTGGAGTGCGCGATCCATGGCGTCGCCTTGCACCGCAGCGTCGGCCATGGCGTGGACGGCGCCGCCGACCGCGTCTAGCGCGCACCCATCCGCTCACCCACCCGACGCGGCGCCACGCGGCGCGGCGTCCCGCATATCGGAGCAATGCCGATGGCTTCCAGCAACAACAAGCGTCCTGCCGCCTCCAACACGTCCGCGTCCTCCCGTGCGACGCCTGCCGGATCCGTGTCCACCGCCGGCAAGACCGCGCAGACCCAGCGCGCCCTGCAGCGCAAGATCGATGCCGGCGAGGCGGCGTCCAAGGCCAAGGCCAAAAAGTCCGCGCCGACCCAGGCCGGCGCGCGCAAGCAGCCCGAGCGCATGCCCAGGCAGCACCTGCGCAAGCCCGGCAAGGAACAGGACCTGGCGCTGCAGCCGCGGTTCGAGGCGCCGGAGTACGTGGGCAGCGGCAAGCTGCGCGGCATGAGCGCGATCGTCACCGGCGCCGACTCGGGCATCGGCCGTGCGGTGGCGGTGCTGTTCGCGCGCGAAGGCGCCGACGTGGCGGTGCTGTACCTGGACGAGCACGAGGATGCGCAGGTCACCCGCGCACACGTGGAGAAGGAAGGCCGGCGCTGCCTGACCATCGCCGGCGACGTGAAGGATCCGGCGTTCTGCGAGGACGCGGTCGCGCAGACCGTGCGCGCCTTCGGCGGACTCGACATCCTGGTCAACAACGCCGCCTTCCAGCTGCACTGCCATGCCCTGGAAGAGCTCAGCGACGCGCACCTGCAGGAGACCCTGCAGACCAACATCGGCGGCTACTTCCACATGGCGCGCGCGGCCTTGCCGCATCTCAAGCGCGGTGCGGCGATCATCAACAGCGGTTCGGAGACCGGCCTGTTCGGCAGCAAGTCGCTGCTCGACTATTCGGCGACCAAGGGCGCGATCCACGCCTTCACCATGGCCCTGGCCAGCCAGCTGCAGCCGCGCGGGATCCGCGTCAACGCGGTCGCGCCGGGCCCGGTGTGGACCCCGTTGAATCCGGCCGACAAGGCCGCCGAGGACGTGGCCGAGTTCGGCAAGAGCAGCGCGATGGGCCGCCCGGCGCAGCCGGAGGAACTGTCGCCGGCCTACGTGTTCCTGGCCTCGCCGATCACCGCCAGCTACATCAGCGGCGCGATCCTGCCGGTGATGGGCGGTCCGCAGGGCTGAGCCGCCGCCTGCATGGCGAACGGGCGAGCGGCCCGTTCCGGCAGCGCCGATGGCGGACATCCTCCGCGCGGCGCTGCCGGCGTGGTTGCGAACGCCATGGATCGAACAAACGCACGCGCGCAGCAAGCGCGGGAAGCCCGCGCTTGCTGCGCACGCTGCGTCAGGCCCGCGCCGTGGCCTCGCGCACGAAGGCGTCATAGGTGCGCAACGGGCGTCCCAGGATGGCCTGCAGTTTCTCCACCGTGCCGTCGGCGGCGTGCATGCCGAACTGCTGGATGCCCGCCATCATCAGGCGCATGTCGTAGGCCAGCCACGACGGGCCATGCGCCGCCAGTTGCGCTTCGAAGGCGGCTACGTCGTCGCCGGCGTAGGCGATCTCGCGGCCGAGCGCGGAACTCCAGACCTTGGCGACGGAGGCGCCGGTCAGCGCCTGCGGGCCGACCAGTTCCAGCGTGATGCGCTCCAGCGCGGCAGGGGCCCGGTCGCGCCGCAGCAGCTCGGCGACGGCGATGTCGGCGATGTCGCGCGCGTCGATCATCGCGATACCCGCCGCACCGATCGGCATCGGATAGACGCCGTAGTCCTGGATCGTCTGCTGCACCATGGCCTCGTTCTGCATGAAGTACGCAGGACGCAGGATCGTCGCGGGAATATCCAGGCGCTCGATCATGCGTTCGACGGTGTGCTTGCCGGTGAAGTGCGGCACGTTGCTGTACTTGTCGGCATGGATGACCGACAGGTACACGATGCGCTCGATCCCGGCTTCCCTGGCCAGATTCAGCGCGATCAGCGCCTGCGTCACCTCGTCGGGGGTGACCGCATTCAACAGGAACAGCGTGCGCACCGACGACAATGCGGCGCGCATCGAGGGAACGTCGGTCAGGTCGGCGACGACTTCGGTGACACCGGCGGGGAATGCGCGCTTGCCCGGCTGGCGAACCAGCGCCTTGACCTCCGCGCCGGCCTCGGCGAGGCCTTGGGCGATGAGGGAACCGACGGTGCCGGTGGCACCGGTAACGAGAATGCTCATGGTGAATCTCCTGCTGTGGATGGAAGGGTGAGTCAGCGCAACAGGTCGGCGACGACCTTGCCGGCGCGGGAGGCGGTGCGATTGCGTTCGATGGCCAGGGGGATGTCGGCGAAGCCGACCACCTCGCCGACCTTGGCGGTCAGCGCGCCGCTCGCGACCTCGGCGGCCAGTGTTTCCAGGAGGGCGGCGTCCGGCTTGTTCATGAACCACAGGCCGCGGCGGCCAGGCGGCGTGCGCGCCAGGATGTCCGGCGAGGTCGTGCCGACGATGACCCCGTTCGGCGCCAGCACCTGCCACGAGCGGTCCAGTACCTCGCCGCCGGCGTAGTCCAGGACCAGGTCGATGTCCCGGGCGATGTCTTCAAAGCGTTGCGACTGGTAGTCGATGACATGGTCCGCGCCGAGGCCGCGGACATAGTCGCCATGCGCCGCGGATGCGGTGGCGAACACCTCGGCCCCGGCGCGCTTGGCGTACTGCACGGCATAACCGCCCAGCCCGCCGGCAGCGCCATGGATCAGGATCCGCTGGCCGGAGTGCAGCGGCCCGGCAAGGTGCAGGCTGTTCCAGGCCGCGATCGCGGCGACCGGCATGGCGGCCGCATGGAGGTCGTCCAGGCCGTCGGGCGTGCGTGCCAGCGCGGTCTCGTCCACCGCGACGAACTCGGCGTAGGCCCCGAGCCCGCTCATGGCGCCCATGACACGGTCGCCGACCCGGAAACGGGTCGCGCCGGGTCCGACCGCCGCGACGACGCCAGCCAGTTCTGCGCCCAGCACCGCCGGGAATTGCAACTGGAAGACATCGCGCACCAGGCCGGTGCGGACCTTCCAGTCGATGCCGTTCACGCCGGCGGCGTGGACGCGGACCAGCACCTGGCCCTGTGCTGCTTCTGGTTTGGCGATGGTGGCGACTTCGGCGGCGTCGGCGTCGCCGTAGGCGCGGATCAGGACTGCGCGTTGTGTGGTGCTCATGGTGGTTGCTCGTCTGGCGTTGCGGTGACGAGACGATATGCCGTTGCGAGAGCAATACGAAGATGCCAGGATGTAGACTCCTCGTTTCAAATATGAAACACCATGGATCTGAACGCCCTGACCGATTTCGCCCTGGTCGCCGCCAATCAAGGCCTGGGCAAGGCCAGCCGCGCGAGTGGCAGATCGAAGGCGACCCTGTCGCGGCGCATCGCCGAGCTCGAGGAGCAACTGGGGGTGCGGTTGGTCGAGCGCAGCGCACGCGGCCTCAGGCTCACCGAGGCCGGGCAGCTGCTGATGGACCGCACCGAAATGCCCTTGAACGAAGTGGCCGAGGCCCTGACCGCCGCGCGCGAGGGGCTCTCGGCACCGCGAGGACGCCTGCGCGTGGCGTCTCCGGTGCTTTTCTCGCAGTTGGCGATGGGCAGCATCGGCGCGGATTTCTGCGCGGCGTATCCGGAGATCACGCTGGAGGTGGTGGCGGACGACCGCACGGTGGATCTGGTGGAAGAGCAGTTCGACGTCGCCATTCGGATCAACCCCAGCCCGGATAGCGGCCTGGTCGGACGCTGCTTCGCCAGGGATCGGCTGGTCGTCGTGGCCGCGCCCTCCGTGGCAATGCCGTCCGGCGGCGCGGTCAGGCCGGTGCCCGGCGTCGTCATGTCGAGCTTCCAGCCGACCACGTGGACGCTCGATGGCGGGCGCCTGGTGCTGGAACCCATCCCGAGGCTGAGGTTCTCCTCGTTCCTGATGGTCCGCGACGCGGCGATCGCCGGCGGAGGAGTGGCGCTGATTCCGCAGTCGATCGCCTGGAACCAACTCGCGCGCGGCGAGTTGGTGCAGTGGGGGACGATCTCCGGCGTGGAGCCGGCGCTGTGGGTGTTGCACACCTCCAGGCGACTGGCCGCGCCGAAGGTGCGGGCCTTCGTGGACTTCATGTGCGCCAGGTATCCGGATGCATCGCTGGTCCTGAAAGGGTAGGTCGGCGTCCTCTTTCTTGGACCATCGCGTCACCGTAGCGGCCGTGCTGGATGGAACAGCTCCAGCGAAGAGATCGCGCTGCATGGCGGATGTCTTTCTCGCATCGAGAGCGAGGATCGCGTGCCCTTGCGCGCGCACCGAGAGGCGAAGCCTCGGCGCCGACCGGCTCTTCCGGCAATGACCGACGGCCTATTGACTACAGGTGTCGCCACGGGTAGGTTTGGCGACACGTGTAGTCACTGGGGCGGGCGGATGCGACGCAAATCGATCGGGGACCAGGAACTGGCCCTGCTGCAGTACATCGGCGAACAGGGCGAGGCCAGCGTGGGCGAGGTCGCCGCCGGCTTCGGCGAGACCCGCGGGCTGGCCCGCTCCACCGTGCTGACGATGATGGAGCGGCTGCGCGCCAAGGCCTATCTGCGCCGGCGCCAGGTGCAGGGCGTGTACCGCTACGCCGCCACCGCCGGACAGGACGACGTGGTGCGCAGCGCGGTCGGCAGCTTCGTCGAGAAGACCTTGCAAGGCTCGGTGTCGCCGTTCGTGGCGTGGATGTCGCAGCGCGCCGAGGTCAGCGACGACGAGCTGGCGGAACTGGAGGCGCTGGTCGCCAAATTGCAATCGCAGCGGCGGGAGGATTGAGCATGGACACGATCTTCGGCACGAGCTTGTTCGAGACCCTGCTGTCGCGGCTGCTGGCGACCAGCGTGCAGGCCGCGGTGCTGGTCGCGGCGATCTGGGCGCTGTGCCGCTGGCTGCCGGCATTGCCGGCGGCCACGCGCTGCCGGCTGTGGTGGCTGGTCGGCGCGCAGACCGTGCTCGGCCTGCTGTGGGCCGGCGCCGTGCACCTGCCGGTGCTGCCTGCCGCGCCGGCGCCGGTCGCGGTGGCCGCGACCGCATTGCCGGCCGCGTCGCTGCAGGCCGCGGGCGCTGCAAATGCAACGGCTGCAGCAGCGCCGCATGCCTCCACGCCGCAGGCCGCCTCTGCCGCCGCGCCGCTGTCTTGGGCGCAGGCGCTGGTCGCGCTGTGGCTGGCGGGCGTGTTGCTCGGCGTGCTGCGCAGCGCTCATGCCTACCGCGCCAGCCGGCGCCTGGTGCGTGCCAGCGTGCCGTGCACCGATGCCGCCTTGCTCGGCGCCTTGCGCCTGGCCGCCGACGCGCACGGCCTGCGCGAGCCGCCGCAACTGCGGCTGTCCGCGCAGATCGATTCGCCGCAGCTGATCGGGCCGTGGCGGCCGGTGCTGCTGTTGCCGGCGCAGCGCCTGGCGGCGATGCACGCCGACGACCTGGACATGGCGCTGACCCACGAACTGGTGCACCTGCAGCGCCGCGACCTGTGGTGGGGCCTGTTGCCGGCGCTGGCGCAGCACCTGTTCTTCTTCCATCCGCTGGTGCACCTGGCGGTGCGCGAATACGCGCTGGCGCGCGAAGCGGCCTGCGACGCGGCGGTGGTGGCCGGGCACCGGCACTGCCGGCACAACTACGCGCGCCTGCTGGTGCGACTGGGCGTCGCGCCGCGGCCGGCGGCCGGCGTCGCCAGCGCCTCGCCCAGCTTCGTCAGCCTGAAGCGGCGGCTGCTGATGCTGCAGAGCACCGCATCGTTTTCGCGCTTGGGCGCGGGGCTGATCACCGCCGCGATCGCGCTGGCCGGGGTGATGCCGCTGCGCCTGGTCGCCAAGCCGGTGCTGGCCAATGCGACGCCGGTTGCTGCATCGCCCATCTCGCCCGTCGCGCCGGCTGCACCGGCCACGCCTGCGGCACCCGCGGCCCCGGCGGCCGCGCCGTCGATCGTGGCGAGCGTGCTGGCCCGGCCCGCGCCCACGCCCCCGACGGCGCCGCAGCCGCCGGTCGCGCCCACGCCTCCCACCGCGCCAAATCAGGCCGACGCGCTGGTCACCCAGGGCCGCATCTCGCTCGGGCAGCACGACGACCGCGATGCCTACGTGCTGGTGCAGGACGGACACAACCTGATGGACGCCTCGCTGGACGACCTGCGCGAAGCGCGTCGCCTGGCCGGCAACGGCGACCTGCTGTGGATCCGCCATGACGGCCGCCGCTATGTGGTCCGCGACCCGGACGCGCTGGCGCACTTCGAGGCGCTGCACGCGCAGACCCTGGACCTGGCCGATGCGCAGGCCGAACTGGGCGACCAGCTCGGCGATCTCGGCGAGCGCCAGGGCGACCTGGGCGAACGCATGGCGGAACTGAGCTCGCAGATGGCCGAGAGCGCCGCCCGCCAGGCCGAGGCGGCGGTCGCCGCCAGCCGTGGCGCCGCCAGCCAGGCGCAGATCGATCGCATGGCGGCGCTGCGCGCGACCGAGCAACTGCGCCGGCAGGACCTGGGCAAGAAGATCCAGGATCTGGCCAGGCAGCAGGCGCAACTCGGCCTGCAACAGTCCCGGCTGGGCAAGCAGCAGGCCGATGCCAGCCTGCGCGCGCGGCAGCAGGCCGAGGAGTTGATCCGCAAAGCCATCGCGCAGGGGCTGGCGACGCCGACCGACGGCTGAGCGATTCCCCGCAGGCGGCGCCGGCGCGGATAATCGGCGCGGACGCCGCAGGACGGGCAGGGGACGATGGCGGTTTGCAAGGTGGTGGTACTGGGCGGCTACGGCCATTTCGGCGCGCGCATCGTGCGCGCGCTGGCGGCGACGCCGACGCTGCAGGTGATCGTGGCCGGGCGCCATCCCGCCGCGGCGGCGGCCAATCTGGCGGGCGCGGACCTGGGCGGCGTCGCCGTGTGCCGGCTGGACACCGCGGCGGCGGACTTCCCGGCGCAACTGGCCGCCACCGGCGCGGACATCGTCGTGCACAGCGCCGGACCGTTCCAGGGCCAGGACTACACGGTGGCGCGCGCCTGCCTGCAGGCCGGCATGCACTACATCGACCTGGCCGACGGCCGCGCGTTCGTGCGCGATTTCCCCGCCGCGCTGGATGCGCTGGCGCGGCAGGCCGGGCGTAGTGCGATCAGCGGCGCCAGCACCCTGCCGGCGCTGTCCAGCGCGGTGGTCGATGCCCTGCGCCCGCGCTTCTCGCAGCTGCACGACATCGACCTGGTCATCGCGCCGGCGCAGGCCACGCCGCTGGGCATGGCCACGGTGCGCGCGGTGCTGTCGTATTGCGGGCTGCCCTTCGAATGGTGGTGCGATGGACGCTGGCAGCGCACGCGCGGCTGGGCCGCACCGCAGCGGGTGACCTTCGCACGGCTCGCCCCGCGCCTGGCCGCGCCCTGCGATGTGCCCGATCACGACCTGCTGGTGGCGCGCTATCCCGGCGTGCGCAGCGTGCGTTTCCGTGCGGCGCTGGAACTGCCGTTCCTGCAGCGCTGCCTGGCCGCGCTCGCGCGCCTGCGCGGACTCGGCGTGCCGCTGCCGATGCGGGCGCTGGCGACAGCGTTCGCGCGCGCCGGGCGCTGGTTCGACCGCTTCGGCAGCGACCTGGGCGGCATGTCGGTGCGGTTGCGCGGCCTGCGCGATGGCCGCCCGCATGCGCTGTGCTGGGAGTTGACCGCGCCGACCCTGCATGGCCCGGAGATCCCCTGCCTGGCCGCGATCCTGCTGGTACGCAAGCTGGCCAGCGGCGCGGCGTTGCCGGTCGGCGCGCATGCGTGCATGGGACTGTTGAGTCTGGCCGAGTTCGAAGGCGAGTTCGCTGCTTGGCGGATCGAAACGTCGGTGCGGGACATTTAGCGGATTGTTGCCGGGAATCTATCGGCATTGAGGGGGGGGACAGCGCGCCGCGGCTCTTGCCTTCTCCTTGTCGGGACCATGGCCCCCTTTGGGGGGAAGGTGCCCCGCAGGGGCGGATGAGGGTCCGGGCGAAGCCTCGCGCACTCAAAGTCTGCGAGTCGCTTCGCGGCGTACCCTCACCCCAACCCCTCTCCCGGTGGGAGAGGGGCTAAAGCGCGTCGCGCTGTTCCTTTTCCCATCGGGACCATGGCCCCCTTTTGGGGGGAAGGTGCCCCGCAGGGGCGGATGAGGGTCCGGGCGCAGCCTTGTGCATCCAAACTCCGCGAGTCGCTTCGCGCCGGACCCTCACCCCAACCCCTCTCCCGGGGGGAGAGGGGCTATGGACGCTGCGCTACGGCGCTTCCACGAACGGCACCACTTCGCGGTCCTCGGCCTCGGCATCGACCAGGCGCTGCAGCAGCAGCGCCAGGGTCACCACGTCCTGGTGGTTGTGCGCGGCCACGCGGCGCAGGTTGCGCGCGCTGCCGCCGCGCAGGTAGTTCAGCCACGCGGCCGGCGCTTCCGAGCCGGGCAGGTCGTCCTCGCGCACGATGCGCAGCAGCTGGCGCTCGATGGTGGCCAGCTTGCAGTTCTCCCAGGTGCCGCGGTAGCGGCGGCGGGTGGGATGCAGCAGGTCCACATGGTCCAGCGCCGATATCGGGTCGGCGCAGCGCGCCAGCCGGTAGCGGGTCTTCAGCAGCGGCGCGTCGTAGCTGCGGCCGTTGTAGCTGGACAGCACCGTGGTCGGCGCCAGCCACGCGCGGAACGCTTCGAGCATGGCCTTCTCCGCGCCCATCGTGGCCATCATCAGCTGGCGGATGCGCAGGCCCGGGCCCTCGAGCGGATGCAGGAACCAGTCGGCCGCGCCGATCATGAAGGCGCGGGTGCCGGTGCCGCCGGCCAGGCCGGTGGTCTCGGTGTCGAAGAACAGCAGGTCCGACGGCTGCACCGCGTCCTCGCGCCGGGCGAAGGCCAGCGACAGCGCGGCGGCGGGGATCGGCTGCGCCAGGAACGCCTCGATCAGGTGCAGGCCGGGCGCGATCTCCACGCCGGGCAGGTGGCGGTCGGCGGCCTGCGGCTTGCGCGGCGCCGCGGCCGGCGCCACCGCGCGTTCGCGCATGCCGAGCAGGCGCCGCAGCGAAGCGACGTCGGCGCCGCGCCGGTCGAACGGCTCGATCGCGATCGGCGGCGCCACGGCGACGGCGGTGTCGCCCGCGCGCGCGGGTGCCGACGCACGCGGCGCGGGCGCGATGGGCGCCGCATCGGTGTCGCGCGGCGGCTTGCGCAGCAGCGTGGACCCGCTTGCGGGCGTGGCGGCCCTCGCCGGCGCAGGTGTCGATGCTTTGGCGCCGATGGTGCCGGCGGTGCCGGCTGGCCGCACGCCCGGCGCCGACGGACGCGGCGCGTCCACGCTCGCATCGCCGGCCTGTTTGCGCAGCGCACGCAGGCGTTCGAGGCTGATGCTCATGCGTTCCGCTCCAGCAGTGCGCCGGGATCGCTATCGAACATGGTCGATTCGACATCCGGCATCGCGTCCTTCGACGGCAGGCACCGCACACGCAAGCGCTCGAGACCCAGGCTCATGCACGCCACTCCGGCAAGGTGTCAGGGGCGGTGTCGGTTGCACTCGGTGCCTTGTCCGGCACCGCGCCTTCCGCAAGCAAGCGCAACGCACACAGAGGCCCAAGGCCGACGCTCATGCGCTTCGCTCCGCCAGCATGTCGGGATCGACGTCGCTGGCGTTTTGCGAACAATCCGGCACCACGCACCGCGGCAGCAGGCGCAACGCCCATGGATGTTCGGGGCCGATCCTCATGCACTCCACTCCGGCAGCGCATCGAGCTCGCTGTCGATCGCGGTCGTTTCCTCGTCCAGCACCGCACCTTCCCGCAACAGGCGCAGCACGTGCAGCGCCAGCGCCTTCGGCGTGGTCGCGCTCTCTTCCTGCGCGGCCAGCACCGGACCGACGCAGGCCGGGCAGCCGGCCACGCAGTCGCAGCGCTGCACCAGTTCGCGCGCGCGCTGCACCAGCTCGGCCTGGCGCTGCCACAGCGGCTCGCTCAGGCCCACGCCGCCGGGGAAGTTGTCGTACAGGTACACGGTGGGCACGAACTGCTGCAGCTCCACGCCGACCGGCTCGCCGTTGTCGCCGCCGCGCAGCTGGCCGCGGCCCTTGGCGTCGGCCATCGCGAACCAGGCACCGTCGCCGTCGCCCACCGCCTTCTGCAGGTCGCGCGCGTCGGCCATCACCGCCACCGTCGCCACCACGTGCAGCGCGTAGGCCGCGCCGAGGAAACCGTCCAGCGCGTCCTGCTTGGCCGCGAACGCCTTCAGCAGCGTGGCCTGCGGCAGCTGCCACCACACCGCGGTGGTGTGCAGCTCCTGGTCGGGCAGGGTGACCGGGCCGTAGCCGATGTTCTCGTGGGTGTAGTAGCGGATCTTCTTGTAGCCGGCCACGCGCCGCACCACGTGCACCTCGCCGTGGTGGCTGTCGCCGCGCCCGGCCGCGCCGCCGTCGAAACGGTCCAGCACCTTGAGCTTGGTGAAGTCGATGCTGTCGGTGTAGTAGTCCACGTGGGTGCGGGTGACGTAGGCCTTGCGCCCTTCCCAGTCCAGCTTCTCCACCTGGTACGGGGTGCTCTGCACCATGTGGATCGCGCCTTCGTACAGCGTGAGCGCGGCGGCGGAATAGTCCACTTCGGCGATGATCTGCTGCTTGCCGTCGGTCTTGTCGACGACCACGAAATTGCCGTCGGCCACCGAGCGCAGGCTCACCGCGTTGGCCGGGTAGCTGTCGGCGATCCACTCCCAGCGGTCGCCTTCCTGGTGCACCACCTCGCTCTCGGCCAGCGCTTCCAGGAACACCGCCGGATCCACCGGCCCGAATGCCTCGCCGGCGACGAAGGTCAGCTCGAACGCGGCGCAGCGGATGTGGTCGAACAGGATCAGCGGCTGGTCCGGGGCGATGCGCGCGTGCTCGGGCGAGGCGTCGGCGAAGAAGTCCGGATGCCGCACCACGTACTGGTCCAGCGGTTGCGAACTGGCAACCAATACGCCGAGCGAGGGCTGCTGGCGGCGCCCGGCGCGGCCGAAGCGCTGCCAGGTCGCGGCCACGCTGCCGGGGTAGCCGTTGAGCACCACCACGTCCAGCGAGCCGATGTCCACGCCCAGTTCCAGCGCCGAGGTGGAGACGATGCCGTCGATGCTGCCGGCACGCATCGCGCGCTCGGCCTCGCGGCGCTCGGTCGGTAGATACCCGCCGCGGTAGGCGCGGATGCGCGGCGGCTTGCGCGGGTCGTGGTCGAAGATGTCCTTCAGGTACTTGGTCAGCACTTCCACCATCAGCCGGGTCTGCGCGAACACCAGCGTCTTCAGTCCGGACTTGATCGCGATGCGCGCGATGCGGTTGCTCTGCGAGCGCGCCGACGCGCGCAGGCCCAGGTCGGCATTGACCACAGGCGGGTTCCACAGCAGCACGTGCTTGTCGCCGGACGGCGCGCCGGACTCGGTGATCGCATGCACGCGCTGCTCGATCAGCGCCTCGGCGTGCGCGCGCGGATTGCCGATGGTGGCCGAGCACAGGATGAACTGCGGGTTGACCCCGTAGAACGCGCAGATGCGCTTGAGCCGGCGCAGCACGTTGGTGACGTGGCTGCCGAACACGCCGCGGTAGGTGTGGATCTCGTCGATCACCACGTAGCGCAGGTTCTCGAAGAACTGCGCCCACTTGGTGTGGTGCGGCAGGATCGCCTGGTGCAGCATGTCCGGGTTGCTGACCACGATGTCGCCGTGCAGGCGGATCGCCTGGCGCGCGTCGCCCGGCGTGTCGCCGTCGAAGGTGAAGGCCTTCACTCCCAGCTCGCCGGCGCGGTTGAGCTCCAGCAGCTCGGCCACCTGGTCCTGCGCCAGCGCCTTGGTCGGGAACAGGTACAGCGCCTTGGCCTGCGCGGTCATCGCCGCGGCCACCACCGGCAGCGTGTAGCACAGCGACTTGCCCGACGCGGTCGGGGTGACGATGGCCACGTGCTCGCCGTGCTGCGCCGCGTCCCAGGCCTCGGCCTGGTGGCTGTACAGCTGTTCGATGCCGCGCGCCTTCAGCGCCGCGGCCAGCGCCGCCGGCACGTCGGCCGGGATCGGCGCGTAGCGGCCTGCGCGCCCGGGAATCATGAAGCTGCCGGTGATGCGGTCGTGGTAGCGCCGCTCCAGCCGTTCGGTCAGCAGCGCGCCGTCGCGCGAAGGCTCGCCGCCGGTGGTGGACAGGGCGCGCTCGGCGTCCTCGGTGCGGCGGGCTAGGGCGTGGGCGGGCATCGGCACGGCTCTCAAAGCGGGACAGGGAAGCGGAAACGCGTCTCAGGGTATGAGACGCGACACGGCGGATGCGAATGGAACGACTGACCGCGTTCAGAAGACACCCGGGCTGGCATCATGCGTGCAAGCCACCGCATCGGGCATAGCATGCGCCGAAGCGCGCCGATCGAGCCAACCGCCATGAAGACCCTGCCCAACATCCACCCCGGCGAAGTCCTGCTGGAGGAATTCCTGATCCCGCTGGGCCTTAGCCAGAACGCACTGGCGCGTGCCGCCGGCGTGCCGCCGCGCCGCATCAACGAAATCGTGCTGGACAAGCGCAGCGTCACCGCCGACACCGTCCGGCTGGCCGCCGCACTGGGCACCAGCGAGCGCTGTTGGCTCGGGCTGCAGGCGGACTACGACCTGGAACAGGCGCGGCGCGCGCTGGGCGCGCAGGCGCGGAAGATCGTGCGCATCGCGGCGTAGACGCAGGCAGGCGCGTGCCTGCCGTCGCAATGCCGGGCGACGCCGGCAGTGGCCGGCCGAGAAAGCCGACCTGATCGTCGCGACCAGCGCGTATCCTGTCGTCCCCCCTCGCGCAGCGGCGCCGTCCCCCGACGCGTCGAAGACCCGCCTTGTCCGTGCCTGCTCCCGCCATCGCCCCGCACTACAAAACCGCCCGCGCCCGTCGCGCCGACCTGATCGTGCATGCCGCCGGGTTGCTGCTGGCCATCGTCGGCGGCGCGCTGCTGGTCTGGCGCGCCCACGCCAACGAAGCCCTGATCCTGGCCACCTGCGTCTACGCGCTGGGCATGCTGGCGATGTTCGCCTGCTCGGCGGCCTACAACTTCGCCCCGCCGCAGCGCCAGCCGATCCTGCGCAAGCTCGACCACGCCGGCATCTTCGTGATGATCGCCGGCTCCTACACGCCGCTGTTCGTGCTGACCCTGTCCGGCGCCTGGGTCTGGTCGATGACCCTGGCGGTGTGGGGCGTGGCGCTGTTCGGCGCCTTCGCCAAGCTGTTCCTGCCGGGCATCAGCAAGGGCTTCTGGGTCGCGATCTACCTGCTGCTGGGCTGGGCCGGCATCGTCGCGATCAAGCCGATCATGGCCGGCCTGGACAGCGCCGTGCTGTGGTTCATCGCCGCCGGCGGCATGTTCTACACCGTCGGCGTGGGCTTCTACGTGCGCAAGTCGATGGTCTACAACCGCGCCATCTGGCACGCGCACGTGCTGGGCGGCGCGCTGTCGCACTGGTGCGCCATCTGGCTGTGCCTGCGGCCGCTGCCGGCGGCGTGAGCGGCGTGCGCAGGCGCGCCCTGCCTGCGTCGTGCACCGATACGGCAGCCGCGGCGATGGTGACGTTCAGCCGCCGACCGTAAGCTCGGCACCTGCCATGGCCATGCATGGGAAAGGACCGATCTCGATGGGCAATGCCGCGCGTTTCGTCGTTGCTGCAGCGCTGCTTGGCGCAGTCGCGCAGGCGTATGCCCAACAGGCCGAGCCCGCGCCCGTCGCCAGCTCCCCGCCGCAGCAGGACATCCAGACCCTCGAGGAAGTGCGCGCGCTGCCGCCGGATGTGGAGCAGCCGCTGGACCTGTACCGCTTCAAGAATCCGGTCAGCGCCCAGCCCAACCGCTTCGACAAGGACTGGCGGCCACCGCCCTCGGTGGAGCAGGTCAGCCAGGGCGGCGGCTACCTCGCGCTCGGCATCTACTACGTGGCCGGCAAGGCCGCCAAGGGCCTGCACACCCTCACCGGCGCGCCGGACCAGGTGCAGCCGGCCATCGCCCGCCCGCCGCCGCTGAGCGACGCGCAGATCCGCCGCGCGGCGAGTCTGTGCGACGCGCAGAACGCGGACTGTGTTCCGCAGCAGTGAGTCGAAGTGGCGTTGCCGCCGATGTGAATCGCGCCATGGCGCGGCGGCGGCCATCCCGTAGACGATTCCGCCGCTGCGCTATCTGAGATCAACAGCGCGGCGTTCGGCTTGTGCCGGCACGCGTTGCACTCATCCAGGCATCAAACCTGCATCGCCCTCTGCGCGGACCGCGCAGAGGGCGGTCTCGCGCTTACAGCGAGCAGCGCAGACGGCGGCCGCGGGTGACGAAGGTGTCGGTGCGTGCGTCGTAGCTGCGATAGCGCTGCTGGCACGCGCGCACGTGACGATACCAATCGTCGTGCCGGGACCGGTGCGCAGGAGGGTTGCCCGGACGCGGACCCCATTTCGGATCCCAGCGGCCGTAGCGCTTGTCGTCATGGCGCTCGTCCCTGCGGCGATCGTCGCGGCGGTCGCCGGGCCGATCGTCATGCCGGTCGTCGTGCCGGGCCTGGTCGTGGCGATCGGTGCCGAGCTGGCCCGGCCGCGGCGGGTCGTCGTGGCGCTGGCCATCGTCGTAACGGTTCTGGGGCTGGGGCGGGACCTGGTCCGCGGCTGCCACCGCGGGAAGGCCGGCGGCCAGGGCACAGGCGACGAAAACTCCGAGCATCTTGTTCATTCGATTCTCCATGGGCGGGTAACGCACTGCGTGCGATCCGGCGCTGACGCTACGCGCCCCGATGGGGTGAAGCCGTGATGTCGGCTACCCGCGCGCGCGGCCGGCCGAATCTGGGCGACCCGCGGATGCAGCGCGGTTGGTGGGTCGCCTGCGTCAATGGCGGCCGGGATGCCGGATCGGGCCGCCGCCGTGGGGCGACAGCCGCCGGCCCGGCGTCACTGGGTCAGGATGGCCTGGGCCAGTTGCAGGTCGCTGGCCTGCCGCGCGTTCGGATCGCGCTCGCGCAGCAACCGCAGCGCCGACTCCAGCTGCGCACCGCGGATGCGGCCCTCGCTGGCGACGAAGCTCGCGGCATCGTCGCGCGCCTGCAGGACGATTTTGTCGTCGCCGGAGCTGCTGCTGCCGGCCGAGGACGCGCCGGCAGACGTGCCGGCGAAGCTGGAGGCCTGGGCCAGCATCGGCAGGGACAGGCTCGCCAGCAACGCGCCGGCCAAGGTGATCTTGTTCATCGAATCGCTCCAGGGTGGATTGCAACGGGTTCCCGGCGGCCGGCGCCGGACGTTCCGACATCGCCGCGGCACACCGCCGCGGCGAATGCATCATCGCGTCGAATGGCGCCGCGCGCGGTATCCCTCCGCCGCGCGTGCAACGCTACGGGTGCCGGCCCGCGCCGACATGTTCCGGCGGCATTGCGTGCGGCGCTGCAGGCGTTCGTTGCACGGCGATGCCGGCACGTTCAATCGCGCCGGCCGCAGCGGCCCGCGCGGCTGCGCGACAGCATCGCTGCGATCGTGTGCAGGCGCCGGCTCATCCAGCCGGCTGCCGAATGGGAGCGCGGGGGCGGGATTTCAGGAAGATCGAACAGTGCCTGCTCGCCTGGACGCAAGGCGGGCGAGGACGCGGAAGTGGTGGAACGGTGCGGCTTCATGGGGGAGGCCTGGTGGTGAGAGGGCAAAGCACGGGGAGACGCATGACACGGCCACGCTGCAACGACGTTGCGCCACGACGACGACGCGGTCTCGTTGCCGCCACGCCCGCGCGGACCTTTCCGCTGGGCATGACATAAATAAACCAAACTGTACGGTTCTATTATTTGGCCGGGCGGCTGCGCTTGTCAACACGGACGCAGGAAACAGTTCATCTCGCGGCCAGCCGTTCCGGCCGACGCACGCCGCGCGCCCGCCCAGGACGATCTCAGTCGCCGGTCTCGGCCGTGCCTTCCAGCAACGCGGCGATGCGCGCGGCATCCTGCGGCGTGGACGCGGTGTACACCACCAGCCCCAGGTCGGGCTGGCCATCGACGGCGAAGGCGGAATATTCCAGGCAGATCCGTTCCCGGCCGGGCTTGTGGATGGTCTTGCTGCCTTCGCCATGGCTGCGGACGTCGCAGTCGTTCCAGAGGTCGCGGAAGCGCGCGCTGGCCTGGCCGAGTTCGGCGACCACCTGCTCGGCGCGCTGGGCGACGGCGGCGCCGGCGCGCGCGGTCTCGGCACGGAAGGTGGCCACGGCGAAGCGTGCGACCCGTTCCCAGTCGGGCATGGTCTGCGCCGGGCCGGGCCGGCAGAACACCAGGCGCAGGATGTTGCGCTCGGCCGGCGGCAGCTGGCCGTAGTCGGTGAGCACCGCGCTGGCGGCGCGGTTCCAGGCCAGCACGTCCCAGGCGGCGGTCTTGATGTAGGCCGGGCTCAACGGAAGGGCATCGAGTACGCGCCGCAGCCGCGGGGTGACCTGCGCCGGCACCGGCCCGTGCGTGCGCGGCGGGCGCTGCTGCGCCAGCAGGAACAGGTGTTCGCGCTCGTCTTCGTTGAGGTCCAGTGCGGCGGCGATGCGTTGCAGCGCGTCGGCCGAAGGCGCGCCGCCGCGGCCCTGTTCCAGCCAGGTGTACCAGGTGGCGCTGACGTGGGCGCGCTGCGCCACTTCCTCGCGGCGCAGGCCGGGCGTGCGCCGGCGCGCGACCGGCAGGCCGAACGCGGCCGGGTCCAGGCGCGCGCGTCGCTCGCGCAGGTAGTTGCCCAGTGGATTGTGTGCGCTCACGCCGATGCCCTGCCTGTTAGTCGCCATACCGGTATCGCGCCCCGGCTGCTGCGCCGCGGCGGTCTGCGACAGGATGCACCGCATTCCCTCTCCAAGGAGCATTCCCATGCGTGTGTTCGTCACTGGCGCTACCGGTTTCGTCGGCTCGGCCGTGGTACGCGAACTGCTGGACGCCGGCCATCGGGTCACCGGCCTGGCCCGTTCCGACGCGTCGGCCGAGGCGCTGCGAGCGGCCGGCGCGCAGGTGCATCGCGGCGCGCTGGACGACCCCGACAGCCTGCGCCGTGGCGCGGCCGCCGCCGATGGCGTGATCCATACCGCCTTCATCCATGATTTCTCCCGGCATGCGGAGAATTGCCAGGTCGATGCACGCGCGATCGCCGCGCTGGGGGAAGGCCTGGCCGGCAGCGAGCGTCCGCTGCTGGTGACCTCGGGCACGGCGGTGCTGCCGCAGGGCCGTCTCGGTATTGAGGCCGATCGCGCCGATCCGGCGAGCGCGCCACCACGCGCGATCTCCGAGACCGCGGCGCTGGCGTTGCTGCCGCAGCGGGTGCGGGCGATGGTGCTGCGGTTGCCGCCGTCGGTGCATGGCGCGGGCGACCACGGCTTCGTGCCCGCGCTGATCGGCATCGCCCGCGACACGGGCGTGGCGGCCTATCTGGGCGACGGCAGCAACCGCTGGCCGGCGGTGCACCGCGCGGATGCGGCGCGGCTGTTCCGGCTTGCGCTGGAGCACGGCGAAGCGGGGACGTGCTATCACGGCAATGCCGAGGAAGGCATCGCCTTCCGCGAGATCGCCGCGGTCATCGGGCGGCACCTGCAGTTGCCGGTGCGGTCGCTGCCGGCCGAGGCGGCGCCGGCGCAGTTCGGCTGGATGGCGCGCTTCGCCGGCCGGGACATGCCCACCTCCAGCGCGTGGACGCGCGAACAGCTGGGTTGGCAACCGAGCGGGCCTGGCCTGCTGCAAGAGTTGGACGATGCTGGCTATTTCGCGGGCTGAGCCGGCCGCAGGCGCCGCCGCCGCGCCTCGCCGACGTCAGCCGCAGGCCCAGTCGAACCGCATGTCCTTGAAATCCAGCTGCGCGTTGCCGCCGCCGAAGTTGTAGCCGCCGAACTCTTCCTCGAACTCGATGTAGTACGGGCTGAATTCCGGCACGTTCTGCACCGGGCGCATGGTGCCGCCGAGGTGGTTGGCGGCGTGGCCGGCGGCCCAGTCGTGCTCGCGGTAGTTCTCGGTCGCGATCTCGCCGCCCAGCCAGTAGTGGAAGGGCTGGTAGTCGCCGTCGCCGGGCGTGTCGCGGAAGTACTCGCGCGGCGGCTTGCCGGCATTGGGGTCGCTGGCGCGTGCGCTCAGGCGGAATGGGCGGTGGACGTGGTGCGGATCGGCAGCGTCCGGCAGCGGCGCCGGCTTGCGTTCCCATGCGGCGAAGCCGGCGGCGGCGCCGGCGACGAACCACTGCGGCACGGCCAGCACCTGCTGCAGCGGGCTGTCCACCAGCGGTGGCGGCGGGCAGGGCGGGCCATCGGCTTCGTCCTGGCTGAGCAGGATCACCGCGTAGGCGCAGCCCAGGATGTCGCGCATCCGCGACAGCCGCGGATGCGCCTGCCGCGCGCGTTCCCAGAAGGGCTGCAGCGCCGTGTCGTCCGGCGGCAGCGGCGCTGGCGTATCGACCACGCCCTCCATGCCGTCCGGACTTTCGATCGGGCCGCCATCGTTGTGATCCAGCGCGGTGGCGAAGAACGACAGGGCCACCACCTCCGGGCCGTGCACGCGATAGTCCGGCGGCAGCCTCAGCGTGAAGCCGTGCGGCATCGGGTAGCCGCTGTGCGGATCCAGCGGCCATTGCGCCGGGCGGATCCCGGGCGGCAAGCCGAAGCACCAGCCGTCGCTGTGGCGTGCCGGTGGACCGTTGCACCAATCGTCCAAGGCGATGTCGTATGCCTGCATGCGGTCGTTCCCGGTCCGCGGATCGATGGGATGCGCCGCTGCCGCCTGGACGGTGGAAGGGCGCCTGTAGGAGCGGCTTCAGCCGCGACAGGAAACACGGCGAAGCACATGAGGTCGGATCCTGTCGCGGCTGAAGCCGCTCCTACAGGATTCGGCGGCACGTCCGCGGTGCTCGACCTGCCGCCACGCGTGGACCAGTTCAGCGGGCCGCGCCCAGATACTTCTCCAACTCGTCGGCGCGCGCGCACAGCCGCCACAGCGCCGCTTCGGCGCGCTGCAGGCTCTCCGCCTGGGTGCCGCCGTAGAGCGAATTGTCCAGATCTTTGGCCTGGGCATTGGATTGCTCCCAGGCGTACTGCGCGTCCATCAACCGCGCGCGCGCATTGCCGTCCAGTTCGTAGCGCAGCCGGTCGTAGACCCGCGCCAGGCGATCCTCCTGCAAGGTCTGCTCGCGCTCGATGCAGCGCTCCTGATCGACCCCGCCGCGCGCCTGCTTGCGGCAGCTCAGGTAGGTGGCCGACAAGCCCCTGGGCGCGCCCGAGTTTTCCTGCGGCGGAGGTTGCTGCTGCTGCAACTGCTGAAGTTGTTGCAGTTGCTGCTGCATCAGCTGCTGCTGTTGCATCTGCTGTTGCTGCAGCTGCTGCTGTTGTCCCTGCTGTTGCGCACCGGCCTGGGCACTGGCGGCCGCAGCGCCCAGCAACACGACCCACAACAGCCAGCGGTGCTTGTGTTCCCTGGTTCCCATGCGTCCTTCCCCTTGCATCGTTTCCATGTGCGAAGACAGCTTTACAAGCCTGCGGTTAATGTTTTGCTAAGAATACGCGGCGCGTAGCGATCCTGGCAGTGTCCACCCGCAATGCGATGCCCGGAAACCTGAAATGGCACGGCTGCAGAGATCGGCAGCACGGGTCGCACGGCATGTCGGGGCCATACTCCGACCGCTTCTTCGTCTCGCGACATCGATCTGCCCAGGACCATGGATCGGTTCGCGCGCTCTCACCGGACGCGTACCCGGAGTGCTATGACGTCCAGGCTCTTGCCAGTCGTGCTGGCCACCGCGCTGCTGGCCGCTTGCCAGTCCGAACAAGGCTCCGCATCGGCGCCTGCCGCAGCGACCGCCGATCCCGTGCCGGCAACGCCGGCGATCGCCGCGTCGGCGCCTGCGTCGGTTGCTGTCACGCCTGCCGCGGCATCCTCGCTGCGCGCCGCGCTGACCGTCCTGGCTGCCGCGCAGCCGCCTTCCTGGGCGCAGGTGAAGGCGATTCCCGGTCTGGGCGATCTGGCGCCGGCAGACGGGGTGCGAATCTATCCGGTGGCCGTACGCGGCAAGACCACCCTGGCCGGATTCGGCGAGGCGCCGCTGCCGGACGGCAAGGTGGGAGCGGATGCCGGAACGCGCACGGGCAATGCGGGCGAGGCCAGCGTGACCTTCGCCGGCGATGCGGCGACGGCCTTGCTGGTGGTGGTGCGCAAGTTCTATCCGGGCACCGACTACGCCAAGGTGTTGCGCACGCAGTTGCGCGCCGGCGACCGGGTGGTGCGCCGCGATGGCGTCTGCGACGACAGCCCGCCATCGCCTGCCCCGGCGGCGATGGAGTATTGGGTGGCGCTGGAGGGCGCCGAGCGGCCGCTGGCGGTCACCGCGTCGACGGTCGACGGCGGCAAGAACGG
Organism: Xanthomonas sp. DAR 80977; assembly: GCF_041240605.1. Lineage (NCBI taxonomy): Bacteria > Pseudomonadati > Pseudomonadota > Gammaproteobacteria > Lysobacterales > Lysobacteraceae > Xanthomonas > Xanthomonas bundabergensis. The sequence goes on from NZ_CP162487.1 coordinate 237,904, forward strand.
GCCGGGCTACACCGATTTCGAATTCAGGCGCGGCGGCGCCCACGTCACCCTGGCGCAGTGCTCCCAGTAGCATCCACGGTTTCGCGACATCTCCTGGATTGCCTGCGTGTAGCCGCGCTACAAGGCGTTGCATCGCAAGAACTCCGCGCAAGCAGCGCCGACTTGCACGGAGTCGAACTGCGTATCGGCTCAGGCCACCATGGTGCGTGCGCCACTGGCCTGGGTTTGCTCCTGCGAGCGCTCCAGTTCGCGAGCGTGTTCGGCGGACAGCGCCTCCCGTGCCCGCTCGCTGCTGTCTTGCAGCGTTTGATTCACCGCTTGAGCGGTACTCACGGGGTCGGTCATGCGATTCAGCGATGTCTCGTCGCGTACGCCGCTCACCTGCACTGCGCGGGCCATGGAGCCATCGCCGTTCAACTCGACGCGGTCGACACCGTTCAGGCCATTGTGAATTGCCTGCGCCGAGAGCGCGCCAGCCAGACGTTCGCTATGGATCCCGGGCTGGATGCCACGCTCGGCTTCAACACCGTGCACCTTCTCCAGCATTTGCCGGAATAGGGAATGGCGGCTGTGGTTCGGATCAGACAGCAGCGGAGCATCGTGTGCCGGCCCGGGTGCAGTCTCGGTCGGAGTGCGCTGGCTTTGGGTGGAGTTCGTGCTGGGTACTATTCCAGAATGCTGCAATTGCGATGCTGCCGCATCGGTCGCAAGGGTTGGCGTATTCGTCTGAGCCAGCTGCGCCTTCTGCGCAATAGTTTGCAACGTACTGGAATCGGCGATCCCCGTTGGCGTCAGCTGGTTGGCTTCCTGAAACGACTTGACTGCGTGCCTTGTGCCGTCGCCAAGATAGCCATCAACGCTCAAGGACTTGCCGGCAGCATCGGTGAAACCGAGCTTGGCCAAGTGCGTTTGCAAGTCGCGCGCTTGCTGGTCGATGGCACCTAACGTCGCCGGTCCGGCCTTGCCGTCCACTGACGTCAGGCCATTGGACTGTTGGAACGTCTCCACTGCATGCTTGGTCGATGCGTCAAACTGCTGATCTACCTGCAAGGCATTGCCATTGGCGTCGGTATATCCAAGCACGCTCAAGTTGGATTCCAGCTTGCGCACCTCTTTGCCGCTTGAACCCTCCTTGAGTAGGCCCGAGGTTTGTCGGCTTGGCGATGCGTTTACCAACTCCAGAGCCTTTTGAAAATCTGGGTCGTTACGTTCGGAGGAAGGGTCAAAATCCTTGCCGCTGACCTTGGCATGCGCCCGGTCCAGCGCCTCTTGATTGTTTGCGTACCCGTTCTCGTATTTTTCAGCCACATTGGCTGCTTTAGGGCCATCGTAATAGCGGTAGGTTTCGCGTATTTCGTCTGCCTTGGCACGCAAGGCGTCGTAGTCGCCACCGTCCTTCAACACCTTCTCAAGTTTTGGTAACTGGCTCGGTAGCTGATTCGCGGTCTTGGCCAACAGGCTGATCGCTTCGAAGCGGCGGTCCTCGCTTATGTTGCTGCCGCTCGCATCCACGATCGATATCGCGGTCTGCGTCGCGTTTCTGACCTGGGGATAGTCGATATTGCTATGGATCCACTGCTTGCCTTCGGCAGAGCCGGCCCACGCATTGATGCTGTCGCGGGTTCCTGTGTCAATGAAATTCAGCGATGTCCGCCCGTTGAGGCCGTTGCCATGGCTCAGCAAATCGTTGCGCAGCGCGGACTGATCCTCGGTGAAGGGAAGATTGTGTGCCTTTGCATAAGCGGATGCCTGTTGGACAACGGCATCCACATACGTCTGCTCGCCAGGTTGCAAGGTTCGGTTTTCTATCGAACCCAGCGGCCAGGTGCCGCGCTGTCCGAAATCGACCTGGATGGCGCCAAGGCTATAGCCGCTGTTTTGCGCGACCTTTCCGACCTGTCCCCAGTTCGGTTCGGATGTGCCGACGGTAACGCCGGCGATCGCGAGATGGTAGGACGCTGCACCACCTTCGGTGCCTCGCCCGACGGAAAAGTACACAGCGCCCGAGACAGTGTCGAGGTTTCGGGTATCGATGTTGTCAGCCATAAGATGTCCTTTTCTTATATGGAACGTCGATTCAATTGATCAGGCGAAGATACTTCTCGAGCTGATCGGCACGCGCACAGAGCCGGAACAACGCAGCTTCGCCGCCGTCCAGGTTTTCCGCTTGGGTATTGCGGTAGATCGCGGCTTCGAGGTTGCCATCCTTGGTCCTGGATTGCAGCCAGGCGCGCTGGGCATCGACCAACTTGGCCTTGCCATCGGCATTGAGAGCCGCGATCAGTTGTTTGTAGATCTTGTTCAATCGCTTGTCTTGCACGCTCTGTTCCTGCGAGATGCAGGTCGCTTGCTCGACTGCGCCACGTGCTTGCTGTTGACAAGTAAGGTAGGCGGCGGACAAGCCTTTTGGAGAAGAGGAGCCGCTATGCGTCTGATCGGTGGCACAGGCCCACGTGGAGAAACCGACGGACAACACCCCTAGCACCAGCAGGCGGCTCTTGATTCCCTTGCTTGCCACGTGTCTCTCCTTATGAACTGGACTGGTGGAACCAGGCAGGAAGATTCGCAAAGCCTCGGTTAATATGTTGTTGACGGATACAGATGTGGCCATACGACTGTCTGGCTGGTGTGTTTGCCTCTTCTCTCCCAACAGCGCTCGCTCATGCCCCTCAACGGCTTTCTGGTCCGCACCCTGTTCGCCCTCGCGCCGCTGTTCGCGGCCACCGCCCATGCCAACGACAGCAGCTTCGGCGATGCCAACGGCAGCATCCAGCTGACCCAGCAGCCGGATATCCGCATGAGCAAGGAGGCCTTGTTCATCAGCGAGGAGCTGGTGCGGGTGGACTACGTGTTCACCAACACCAGCACGCGCGATCTGCTGGTGCCGATCGCCTTCCCGATGCCGCCGATGTACTTCGGCATGGCCGACCACAGCGCATTGACCGAGTTCAAGCTGTGGGTGGACGGCAAGCCGGTGCGCACCGAGCGCAAGCTGGTGGCGCAGCTGGACGGCGCCGACGTGTCGCGCGCGTGGGCGGCCAGCGGCTGGAGCACCGACGACCTGGCCAGCTACATCGAATCCGGCAAGACGCCCAAGGGCCGCAAGCCACTGCCCAAGGACTGGTTCGACCCGGACGGGCAGCCGCTGTTCACGCTCAGCGAGTACTTCACCTGGCAGCAGCGGTTTGCCGCGGGCAAGTCGGTGTCGATCCGCCACAGCTATGTGCCGAGCCTGGCGACCGGCGTGCCGCAGCCGGCCAGCGAGCTGATCCGCGACTACGCCAAGGACACCTGCCTGGATGACGGCGCGCAGCGCAGCGTACGCCGCCGTGAGGGCGAATACGGCCTGCAATGGAGCAACCTGCGCTACATCCTGTTGACCGGCAACAACTGGAAGGGGCCGATCCAGGACTTTCACCTGACCCTGAAGAAGCGTGCGCCGACCGACATGCTCAGCCTGTGCTTCGACGGCGAGCTGAAGCGCACCGATCCGCTGACCTTCGAATTCGCGCAGAAGGACTTCGTGCCGAAGCAGGATGTGAACGTGCTGTTCCTGCGCTAGCGCAGGGGCGGCCATCGGCGGTCGCCGCATGCGGCGCTACGTATCGGTGCGAGCCGCCTGCAAGCCGACGTCCCGCTGAACGCGAACCGGAATGCCGCTGCAATTTCGACAACGAAGGTAGCGGCTGCGCAGGGCAATCGGTCAGCATGCGCCAGCGCCGGCGGTTGCAGCCGTCGGCGATCCTCTTCGCTGGTGCATGCCCATGCTCGATCCCGCCGCCGCTCCTTCCGATCCCGCCGCGCTGGTGGCGGCGCGCATCGATCGCCTGCCGGCGACGGCCACGCTGTGGCGGCTGGTCGCCTTGCTCGCGCTGGGCGGGTTCTTCGAGCTGTACGACCTGTTCCAGACCGCCTACATCAGCCCGGGCCTGCTGCACGACGGCATCTTCGCCAGCGGCGCGGCGGGCGTGTTCGGCATCGCCGACCAGGCCGCGTTCGCCTCGGCCACCTTCCTGGGGCTGTTCCTCGGCGCCAGCCTGCTCAGTCCGTTCGCCGATCGCTTCGGGCGCCGTCCGGTGTTCACCTTCGCCCTGCTCTGGTACACCGCCGCGACCGTGGCGATGGGCCTGCAGAGCACGGCGCTGGGGGTGATCGCGCTGCGCTTCGTGGTCGGCATCGGCCTGGGCATCGAGCTGGTCACCATCGATACCTACCTGTCCGAGCTGATGCCCAGGCACATGCGCGGGGCGGCCTTCGCGTTCGCGTTCTTCGTGCAGTTCCTGGCGGTGCCGGCGGTGGCGGTCAGCGCCTGGGCGCTGGTGCCGCACGCGCCGTTCGGGGTCAGCGGCTGGCGCTGGGTGGTGCTGCTCAGCGGCACGTTCGCGGTGGCGATCTGGTGGCTGCGCCGGCGCTTGCCCGAATCGGCGCGCTGGCTGGCGGCGCAGGGCCGGCACGCCGAGGCCGATGCGGTGCTGCGCGATCTGGAAGCGCGTTGCACGGCCGACCTGGGGCGCGCGTTGGAGGCGCCGCGGATCGAGCCGCAGCTCGCCACCGCCGCGACCCGGGCGCGGTTCGCCGCGCTGTGGAAGGCACCGTACCGGCGCCGCGTGGCGATGCTGGTGGCGTTCCACGTGTTCCAGGCGATCGGCTTCTTCGGCTTCGGCAACTGGTTGCCGGCGCTGCTGTCGGCGCAGGGCGCAGACAGCGTACATGGGCTGGGCTATGCGTTCGCGATCTCGCTGGCCTATCCGCTGGCGCCGCTGCTGTTGCTGCGCGTCGCCCAGCGCTGGGAGAACAAGTGGCAGGTGGTGTGGTCGGCGCTGGGTGCGGTGCTGTTCGGCACGCTGTTCGCCTGGCAGACCCAGCCGCTGGCGATCATCGCCTGCGGTGCGGCGATCACCTTCTGCAATGCCTGGATGAGCTTCGCCTACCACGGCTACCAGGCCGAACTGTTCCCGACCGCGCTGCGCGCCCGCGCGGTGGGCTTCTGCTATTCCTTCAGCCGCCTGTCCACCGCCGGCAGCAGCCTGCTGATCGGTTTGCTGCTGGAGCGCGCCGGCAACCGCGGCGTGCTGGCCTTCATCGTCGCCAGCCTGCTGGCGGTGGCTGCCATCATCGGCGTGTTCGGCCCGCGCACCCGCAACCGCACGCTGGAGCAGATCGCAGGCTAGGGCGCCGGCGGCCCGCCGCTTACCCGCGTTCGTCATCTGCCCTCGACAGCATCGCCCCGCCAGCCGGTGCATGCTGTGCCTTCCCACGCCACTCCTTCGGCCATGACCTCCAATCTCCCCGTTCCCGCCATGGATGCCGCCGATCACCGCGACCTGGCCCAGGCGCATGCGTTGCTCGAGCATCCCGGCCTGGCCGCGAAGATCGCCAACACGGTCGGCGCGCCGATCGAGGACCTGCTCAGCAAGCGGCTGCCGAAGGCGCTGTCCTCGCGCATCGACACGATCAGCCACCGAGCGCTGCGCATCGCCCTGCGCTCGGCGCTGCTGACCTTGCGTACGCAGGCGCCGGGCACGGCGCGGCCGCGCCTGCACGGCATGGCGGTGGCCGCGACCGGCGCGGCCGGCGGTTTCTTCGGCCTGCCCGGCCTGCTGGTGGAACTGCCGCTGACCACCACGCTGATGCTGCGCTCGATCGCCGACATCGCCCGCGCCGAGGGCGAGCGCCTGGACGATCCGGCCACCACCCTGGCGTGCCTGGAAGTGTTGGCGCATGGCGGGCGCAGCGCGCGCGACGACGGCAGCGAGTCGGGCTATTTCGCGGTGCGGACGGCGATGGCGCAGCAGCTCAGCGCCGCCGCGCAGTACATCGCCGCGCACGGGCTGGGCAGCAAGGGCGCGCCGGCGCTGGTGTCGCTGATGTCGCGGATCGCGGCGAAATTCTCGATCACGGTCAGCGAGAAACTGGCGGCGCAGGCGGTGCCCTTGGTCGGCGCGGCCAGCGGCGCGCTGCTCAACACCGTGTTCATCGCCCACTTCCAGGCGATGGCGCGCGGCCATTTCATCGTGCGCCGGCTGGAGCGGCGCTACGGCGAGGCGGCGGTGCGGCAGGCCTACGAGGCGTTGCCGGCGTCGCGCTGACGCATGGCCGTGCGGTTCGATGCGGACCCGCCATGGTCCGCATCGCGCCCGTGCCTAGCCCGGTTCGCGCATCACCTCGATGAACGCCTGCAGCCCCGCCGGCACATGGCGGTGGCCGGAGTAGTACAGGAACAGTCCCGGCAGCGGCGGGCACCAGTCGTCGAGCACGCGGACCAGCGCGCCGCTGTCCAGCTGCGCCTGCACCGCCACTTCGGATAGGTAGGCGATGCCCATGCCGGCCACCGCGGCGTCGGCCATCAGGCCGAGATGATCGAGCGTGAGCGGGCCGCCGACCTCCACCGCCAGCTCCTGGCCGTGGCGCGCGAATTCCCAGCGATAGGGTTTGCCGCTGGGCAGGCGGAAACCGATGCAGGTGTGCTGGGCGAGTTCGTCCGGCGTGCGTGGCGGCGGGTGCTGCGCGAGGTAGGCGGGCGATGCCGCGGCGATGAAGCGCTGCGGGCCGCCGAACGGGACCGCGATCATGTCCTGCGGCAGCGTTTCGCCCAGGCGCATGCCGGCGTCGAAGCCGGCGGCGACGATGTCGACCAGCCGGCCTTCGCTGACCAGGTCCAGCGCCATCGCCGGGTAGCGCTGCAGGAAGCGCGGCACCACGCGCTGCAGCAGCAGGCGCACGGCGGTCTCGTTGGCGTTGATGCGCAGCGTGCCGCTGGGGCCGTGCGCGAAGCTGCCGACGTCGTCCAGCGCCTGGTCCAGTTCGCGCAGCAGCGGCTGCAGCCGCGCGACCAGCCGCTCGCCGGCCTCGGTGGGGGCGACGCTGCGCGTGGTCCGGTGCAGCAGGCGCACGCCCATGCGCGTCTCCAGCGTGCGCATCATGTGGCTGAGCGTGGACGGCGACAGCCCCAGTTCGTCGGCGGCCTTGCGGAAGCTGCGATGCGCCACGATCGCGGCGAAGGCGCTGAGGTCGGTCAGGGCGGGTCGCTGATTCATGGGCGATTTTCACTGACGCATGCGAGATTGGACGGATAGTAACAGCGGTACGCGAGGGCTAGCCTGATCCCGACCGCCACGTTTCCGTGGCTTTGCGAGAAGACAAGCCCATGAACCGCACGCATTTCATTACCGGGACCTCGTCCGGCTTCGGCCGCCTGCTGACCGAGCAACTGCTGGCGCGCGGCGACCGCGTCGCCGCCACGCTGCGCCGGCCCGGGGCGCTGGACGACCTGAAGGCCGAATACGGCCAGCGCCTGTGGGTTGCGGCGCTGGACGTGACCGACGCCGACGCGCTGCGCGCCGTGGTCGGCCGCGCCTTCGCCGAGCTGGGGCGCATCGACGTGGTGGTCAGCAATGCCGGCTATGCGGTGTTCGGCGCCGCCGAGGAAGCCAGCGACGCGCAACTGCGCCGACAGCTGGACACCAACCTGGTCGGCTCGATCCAGCTGATCCGTGCGGTGCTGCCGCATCTGCGCGCGCAGGGCGGCGGACGCATCGTGCAGGTGTCGTCGGAAGGCGGACAGATGGCCTACCCGGGCTTCAGCCTGTACCACGCCAGCAAGTGGGGCATCGAAGGCTTCGTCGAGGCGGTGGCGCAGGAAGTGGCGCCGTTCGGCATCGACTTCACCCTGGTCGAGCCCGGCCCGGCGGCGACCGACTTCGGCCGCGGCCTGGACCGCACCGCGCCCGCCCCGGCCTATGCGGACACGCCGGTGGATGCGCTGCGCCAGGCGCTGGAGCAAGGCCGTTTCGTGTTCGGCGATGCGCGCAAGATGGTGCGCGAGATGCTCGCCGCGCTGGAGGTGTCGCCGGCCCCGCGGCGCCTGCTGCTCGGCGCGCAGGCGTATGTGCATGTGCGCACGGCGCTGCAGCAACGGCTGGCCGAGCTGGAGGCGCAGCAGGCGATCGCGCTGTCCACGGAGATGGAGGCGGGCTGAGGCGCGGCCTGCGCCGACGGGCGATGCGCAGCCTTGCGATCGTGCCGCGGCCCGATGCGGCTTCGCTCGAGTGGCGGAATCGTGCAAAGCCGGCTCCGCGCAGCGCCGGTATCCTCTGCGTCCAGATCGCCACGCGGGAGAACAGGGACGTGACCGGACACTTGCAGCGGATGAAAGCGGGATTGCTCGGGCTGGCCGTATGCCTGGCGGCGCCGGTGGCGATCGCGGCCGATGCGGCGCACGACGGCATCCGCCACATGCCCGCCTTCGACCTGCCGCTGTCGCCGTTCCTCAGCCCGCAGGCGCGGGCGGCGGCGCGCGACGGCATGGCCCATGGCGACCCCCTGGCGAAGATGGACAACGCCACGCTGGCGCGCGAGCTGCCGCGCATCCGCGCCGAGACCGAAGCGTGGGCCAAAGGCGTGGTGGAACCGCTGCGCGAACGCTACGGCGTGAAGATCACGACCGCGACCTGGAACGGCGTGCCGGTGACGCTGGTGCAGCCGCGCGATGCGTCGCCGGCGCAACGGCAGCGGCTGCTGATCGAGCTGCATGGCGGCTCCTTCGTGATGGGCAGCGCGGCCTCGTTCGGCATGATGGAAGCCATTCCGGTCGCGGCGCTGACCGGCGTCACCGTGGTCAGCGTCGATTACCGGATGGGGCCGGAGCACAAGTTCCCCGCCACCAGCGAGGACGTGGCCACGGTGTACCGCGAAGCGCTCAAGCGCTACGCGCCGCAGCACATCGGCCTGTTCGGTTGCTCGGCCGGCGGCGTGCTGACCGGCGAGTCGCTGGCCTGGTTCGCCAAGGAAAAGCTGCCGATGCCGGCGGCGGCGGGCATGTTCTGCGCCGGCGGCGACGCGCGCTACCGCGGCGATTCGCGCTACGTGGTGGCGGCGGTGAACGATGCGCCGCTGCCCGATGCGCAGGGCGCGCTGCCGATCATGGAGGACCTGTACTACGGCGACGGCGTGGATTTCCACGACCCGCTGGTGTCGCCGGTGTTCTCCGATGCGCTGCTGGCGCAGTTTCCGCCGCTGCTGTTCGTCACCGGCACGCGCGCGGCCGAACTGAGCAATGTCGTCTACACCCATTCGCGCCTGGTCGACCTGGGCCGCGACGCGGACCTGCACGTGTGGGACGGCATGGGCCATGCGTTCCATCTCAACGATGCGCTGCCCGAAAGCCAGCAGGCCTTGCGGGTGATCGCGCGCTTCTTCCGCAAGCACCTGGGGTTGCCGGAACTCCCTGCCGCAACGCCTTGAGCCGTTGCGGGCGCGGCGGCAGGCACGCTACGGCCGAGACGGCCGCTGCGTCGCCATCCGGCGCGATCGCGTCGCGATGAGTTGCATGGCATGCGGCGATCGATGGCGCGAATGCGCGGTCGATCGCGCCCCGCTGCAGCCGGCGAAGCGATCGCGGTGATGCGGCGAGACTGGCCGCCGCTGCGCCGGAGTGGCAAAGTGGTGCCCGGCGCCGAGGCATGCCGGCGTCACGCCGCTGCGCGCACCATCGCCGCCTTACGTTGCCATGCAGGTCCCCGCCATGAAAACCCGTTCCAGATCCGAGACCGACGACGACCAGCCGCGCCTGGCGGTGCTGATCGATGCCGACAACGCGCAGCCCTCGGTGATCGAAGGCCTGCTGGCCGAAGTGGCCAAGTACGGCGTGGCCAGCGTCAAGCGCATCTACGGCGACTTCACCAGCACGCGCATGACCCAGTGGAAGCAGGCGCTGCTGAAGCACTCGATCAGCCCGGTGCAGCAGTTCGCCTACACCAGCGGCAAGAACGCCACCGACAGCTCGCTGATCATCGACGCGATGGACCTGCTGTACACCGGCCGCTTCGACGGCTTCTGCCTGGTCTCCAGCGACAGCGACTTCACCCGCCTGGCGCAGCGCCTGCGCGAGGAAGGGCCGACCGTGTACGGCTTCGGCGAGCGCAAGACCCCGGACGCGTTCGTGCAGGCCTGCGACAAGTTCATCTACACCGAAGTGCTGCGCAGCGAGGCGGCCAGCGCCGAACCGTCCAAGCCGTCCACGGCCGCGGCCAAGCCTGCGCGCAAGGCGAGCAAGACGCCGCAGCCCGCGCAGGCGGCCAAGCCCGAAGCGGCGGCGGCCACGCCAGCGCCGCCCGCAGCCGCCGAGGCCAAGGCGCAACCGCTGTCGGCGCCGCTGAAGCTGCTGCGCCAGGCGATCGAGGAAGCCTCCGACGACCAGGGCTGGGCCGGGCTCGGCAGCGTCGGCAGCTACCTCAACAAGGTGCGCCCGGATTTCGATCCGCGCCTGTACGGGCACAAGAAGCTCAGCGACCTGCTGCGCCGGCTGTCGGCGCAGTTCGAGATCGAGGAACGCGGCAACGAGGGCGGCGGCAAGCGCATCTTCGTGCGTTCGCGCAGTTGAGCGGCATGCTGCTGCCGGTCGCGCCATCGTGTGTCGCCCTGGCACGCCGCGGCGCTGCAGCGCGCATGCCGGAGCAACGGCGATGACCGACAAACCGTACGCCCCCTCCTGCGACCGCAATCGCGACCCGATCCTGCAGGTGCTGCGGCGGCATTTCGCCGACCGCCGCCATGTGCTGGAGATCGGCAGCGGCACCGGCCAGCATGCGGTGCATTTCGCCGCCGCCTTGCCGCAGCTGACCTGGCAATGCAGCGAGCGCGCCGAGCACCTGCCCGGCATCGCGCAATGGCTGGACGCGGCCGCCTTGCCGAACACGCCGCCGGCCCTGGCGCTGGACGTGCAGGCAGGGCCGTGGCCGGCCGCCGGCTACGACGCGGTGTTCAGCGCCAATACGCTGCACATCATGGGCTGGCCCGCGGTGCAGGCGTTCTTCGCCGGCGTCGGCGCGCTGCTGGCCGACCGCGCCGACGGCACGCTCGCAGTGTATGGGCCGTTCAACGATGGCGGCGCGTTCAGCAGCGACAGCAACCGGGAGTTCGATGCCTGGCTGAAGGTGCGCGATGCAGCGAGCGGTATCCGCGACTTCGAGGCGGTCGACGCGCTGGCGCAGGCGCAAGGACTGCTGCTGCAGGAGGACGTGGCGATGCCGGCGAACAACCGCTGCCTGGTCTGGCGGCGCGGCTGAGCCCGGCGCCGCGCCTCGCGGCAGTGGCGCGCTGGGGCCCTGCGTACGGGCAGTTGCCTGCAGCCAATTCGTATCGCGGCTACGGTACGGCGCTACGCGAGGTCAGCCGCGCTCCCGCGGCATGATCGGCGCGAGGCATGCCGTGCGGCGCGTGGCAGGCATGCAACGCGCCGATGCAAGTACCGGGGCCGCCCCGCAGGCGCCGCCTACAGGGGTTCCGCCGTGCACAACGCGCGCATGCTGGCCGAGCCCACGGTCTGCCGGTTGGCATCGGTGACCAGCACATTGGCGGTGATGTAGCCGCTGGTCCTGGGACAGTAGAAGCTGCAATAGACCTGATTGGTGCAATTCGCCGGATAGATGACGCTGAGCCCGTTGGAATTGAACGACCAGGCATAGTTGTAGGCGCCGGCCGGCGTCACGTCCGCGTAGCAGAGATTGCTGCCGGTGCAGTCGAGGGTGACGCTCTGCGCGCGTGCCGATGGCGCGACGCCCAGCGATGCGGCGGAAACGAACAGCAATGCGGCGAGGGTCGAAACGACCTTGTTCATGGACATGTCCTGGTGGATGATCCCCTGCGTCCGGGATGCTGCCAGATCGCCCCGGCGAAGACGCGATGTCCATCACCGTCCACAAAAACGCAGAAGGTGGCCATGCCGGGACGTGCCGCATCTGGGACTGATTTCTCGGCGCAGCGATACCTCGAAGGCCAGGCCAGCATGGCGCGGGCCGACAACCTGCGCGTCGCGGCATGCGGCGCCGTGTCGCCGCCGGCCACAGCGACGTTGCGGGCACGTGAGGACAACGGCGCTCAGCCTCATCGCGCGCTCACCCCGATGGCACGGGGGATTAACCGAACGTTCGCCACTGTGCGATCACCACGGGCCGATGCACATGGCCGGTGATCCCAATCACTGCGGAGCGTTCCCATGAGCAGCAGCAACGAAGCACGCGATCTCAATCGCGATCCCATCTCCGGCACGCCGGGTTCGCATCCGGTCGGCGTCGGCCTCGGCGGCACGGCGGGCGGCGTGGCCGCCGGCGCGCTGGCCGGTACCGTGTTCGGTCCGCTCGGCACCCTGATCGGCGCCGCGGTCGGCGTGGTCGCCGGCGCCGCCGCGGGCAAGGGCGTGGCCGAACGCATCGACCCCACCGGCGAAAGCGAATACTGGCGCGAGGAATACCGCAACCGCGACTACGTGAAGTCCGACTACGACTACGAGCGCGACTACGCGGCCGCCTACGGCCTCGGCCTGCAGGCGCGCGAAGCGCATCCGAACCGGAGCTGGGACGAAACCGAGACCGAGCTGTCGCGCGACTGGGGCACACGCCGCGGCGAATCGCGCCTGGAGTGGGATGATGCCCGCCTGGCGGCGCGCGACTCCTGGCAGCGTGCCGACACCACCTACCGCACCTACGAAGACACCGACCGCTATTACGCCGAGCGCTTCGACAGCGTGGACTACCGCGATGCCGATGCCGGCTACGACGATTACCGCCCGGCCTACCGCTACGGCGTGCAGGCGCGCAGCCGCTACCAGGACCGCGATTGGGACGACCGCCTGGAAACGGATCTGGAAAGCGGTTGGGAGCGCGCCAAGGACCGCTCGCGGCTGACCTGGGCGCAGGCCAAGGCGGCGGTGCGCGAGGCGTTCCACTCGGATCGCTACGACGCCTCGGGCCGCGGCACGAAGCCGGATCCGCGGGTCTGACAGCGCGGTGAGTCGAGCCGAGCATCCCACTCGAGCGGGCGCAGCCAGAATCGCGCGCTCGCTTCGATCGACGATCCTCGCTCCGTTCTCCACAACGCCGCCGGCACGCATGCCGGCGGCGTTTTTCGTGGGCGAAGCGGATCGTTGGCCTAATGCCCTGTAGGAGCGGCTTCAGCCGCGACCGTTCTGTCCTGGCTGCGACGTTGCCGATCAGCTCCCACACTGCCTGTCGCGGTTGAAACCGCTCCTGCAGGGGCGTGCTGGCCGGGCGCGTTTTTGACGCGTCGCGTGAACGACGCAGCCATTCAAGCCGCCTGCACGATATGCAGCGCCTTCGGATTGCGCCAGGTCGCCAGCAGCCGCGCCTCGCGCTGCTTGGCTTCGTGCAGGTGCGCTTCCTTGACGTGGCCGTAGCCGCGGATGTGCTCCGGCACGCTGGCGATCTCCACCGCCAGCGCCAGGTTGTCCGCCGCCAGGCGCTCCAGCAGTTCGCCCACGGTGCGTTCGTAGTCGGCGATCAGCTGCCGCTCGCCGCGGCGTTCGGCGCTGTAGCCGAAGAGGTCGAACCTGCCGCCGCGCAGCACGCGCAGCTTGGCCAGCCACTTGAACGCGGTGAACATCCACGGCCCGTACTCGCGCTTGAGCGCGCGGCCCTGCGCATCCTTCCTGGCCAGCAGCGGCGGCGCCAGGTGGAAGCGCAGCGAATAGGCGCCGTCGAACTGCTGCTGCAGCTGGCGCTGGAAATCGCTGCTGGTGTACAGCCGCGCCACTTCGTATTCGTCCTTGTAGGCCATCAGCTTGAACGCGTAGCGCGCCACCGCCTCGGTCAGTGCGGTGGAACCGGCGGCGACGCGCTGCTCGGCCTCGCGCACGCGCTCCACCAGCGTGGCGTAGCGCGCGGCGTACGCGGAGTCCTGGTAATCGACCAGGAACGCGCGGCGGCGCGCGACCAGTTCGTGCAGCGAGCGCGACAGGCGGGTGTCGTCCAGCGGCGCATGGCCGCTGTCGGCGGCATCGCCGGCCGCGGGCAGGTCGCGCGCCTGGCGCGCGTTGTGCGGGTTGCGCGGCGCGGCGCTGGCGCCGGCCTCGTGTCCTTCCCATTCGCCCGGCGGCAATTGCTGCAGCCGCTGCGCGCCGGGGTCGGCCTCGGCCACGACGCTGCCGGCCGTGCCCGCCGCCTGCCGCACCGCGGCCAGGTCCAGCGCCGCCAGGCGGCCCCAGGCGAAGGCCTGCTGGTTCATCGCCACCGCCGCGCCGTTGAGCTCGATCGCACGCATCAGCGCGGCATGCGACAGCGGCACCAGCCCCTGCTGCCAGGCATAGCCGAGCATGAACAGGTTGCTGGCGATGGCATCGCCGAGCAGCGCGGTGGCCAGTTGCGTGGCGTCGAGCAGCAGCGGCTCGCGCCCGCCCAGGGCCAGGCGCACGCCGGCGACGATGTCGGCGGCGGGGAACTGCATGTCCGGATGCGTGGTGAAGGTGCCGGGCATCGCTTCGTAGGTGTTGAGCACCACCTGCGAGCGGTCGCCGCGCACCTTGGACAGCGCCCAGTAGTCGTTGACCACGACCATGTCGCAGCCCAGCACCAGGTCGGCCTCGCCGGCGGCGATGCGCACCGCGTGCAGGTCCTCGGGCTGGCGCGCCAGGCGGATATGGGTGGTGACCGCGCCGCCCTTCTGCGCCAGGCCGGTCTGGTCGAGCACGCTGGCGCCCTTGCCTTCCAGGTGCCCGGCCATGCCCAGCAGCGCGCCGATGGTGACCACGCCGGTGCCGCCGACGCCGGTGATGAGGATGTTCCAGGGCTGGCTCAGGTCGCTGCGGAAGCTGGGGAGCGGCAGGTCCTGCAGCAGCGTGGCCGCGTCGGCCTTGCCGCCCTTGCGCAGCTGCCCGCCGTGCACGGTGACGAAGCTGGGGCAGAAGCCCGAGACGCAGGAGTAGTCCTTGTTGCAGCCGGACTGGTCGATCTGGCGCTTGCGCCCGAACTCGGTCTCCTTCGGCAGCACCGACACGCAGAAGCTCTTCTCGCCGCAGTCGCCGCAGCCCTCGCAGACCAGCGAATTGACCAGCACGCGCTTGGCCGGGTCGGGCAGCTTGCCGCGCTTGCGCCGGCGCCGCTTCTCGGTGGCGCAGGTCTGGTCGTAGATCAGGATGCTGGTGCCCTTGACCTCGCGCAGGCGCTTCTGCACCGCGTCCAGCTCGCTGCGGTCGTGGAACTCCACCTCGCTGGGGAACTGCTCGCGGCGCCGCGTCCACTTGCCGATGTCGTCGCTGACCAGGGCGATGGTGTGCACGCCTTCGGCGCGCATCTGCCGGGCGATGTCGGGCACGCTCAGGCTGCCGTCCACCGGCTGCCCGCCGGTCATCGCCACCGCGTCGTTGTAGAGGATCTTGTAGGTGATGTTGACGCCGGCGGCGATCGACTGGCGGATCGCCAGCGAGCCGCTGTGGAAGTAGGTGCCGTCGCCGAGGTTCTGGAACACGTGCGGGGTGTCGGTGAACGGCGCCTGCCCGGCCCAGGTGACGCCTTCGCCGCCCATGTGGGTGAAGGTGTCGGTGGAGCGGTCCATCCACGTCACCATGTAGTGGCAGCCGATCCCGCCCAGCGCGCGCGAGCCTTCCGGCACCACGGTGGAGGTGTTGTGCGGGCAGCCGGAGCAGTAGTGCGGCACGCGCGGGAAATTGGCGCGCGGCAAGGCCATTTCCGCTTCCTTGGCTTCCATCCAGCGCAGCCGCTGCTCGATCGACTCGGTGTTGAAGAACCGTTGGATGCGCTTGCCGATCACCGCGGCGATGGTCGCCGGGGTCAGTTCGCCGGTGGACGGCAGGATCCATTCGCCGGCCTCGTCGTACTTGCCGACGATGCTCGGGCGCGGCCCGGCGCTGGCCGGCCAGTTGTAGAACTGCTCCTTCATCTGCCGCTCGATGAAGGCCTTCTTCTCCTCCACCACCACGATGTCGTCCAGGCCCTGCGCGAACGCGGCGATGCCGATCGGCTCCAGCGGCCAAGTCATGCCGACCTTGTACACGCGGATGCCGATGTCGCGGCAGGCGCGCTCGTCCAGGCCCAGGTATTCCAGCGCCTGCAGCACGTCCAGGTAGCTCTTGCCGGTGGTGACGATGCCCAGCCGCGCATGCGGCGAATCCAGCACCGTGCGGTCCACGCCGTTGGCGCGGGCGAAGGCCTGCGCGGCGCGCACCGCATAGCGGTGCAGGCGCATCTCCTGGTCCAGCGGCGGGTCCGGCCAGCGGATGTTGAGCCCGCCCGGCGGCAGTTCGAAATCCTCCGGCAGCACGATCTGCCGCGCGAACGGGTCCACCTCCACCGAGGCCGAGGATTCCACCGTCTCGGCGATGGTCTTGAAGCCGATCCAGCGCCCGGTGTAGCGGCTCATCGCCCAGCCGACCAGGCCCAGGTCGAGGATGTCCTGCACTCCGGCCGGATTGAGCACCGGCATCATCGCGCTGACGAATTCCTCTTCCGAGCCGTGCGGCAGGGTCGAACTGCGGCAGGCGTGGTCGTCGGCGGCCAGCGCCAGCACGCCGCCGTGGCGCGAGGTGCCGGCGGCGTTGCCGTGCTTGAACACGTCGCCGCAGCGGTCCACGCCGGGGCCCTTGCCGTACCACATCGCGTACACGCCATCCACGCGCGCGCCGGGGAACAGGTTGGTCTGCTGCGTGCCCCACACCATGGTCGCGCCCAGGTCCTCGTTGAGGCCGGGCTGGAACTTCACGTTGGCCGCGTCCAGGTGCTTGCGCGCGCGCCACAGCTCCAGGTCGAAGCCGCCCAGCGGGCTGCCGCGGTAGCCGCTGACGAAGCCGCCGGTGTTCAGCCCGGCGGCGCGGTCGCGCAGCTGCTGCATCAGCGGCAGGCGCACCAGCGCCTGCACCCCGGACAGGTAGATGCGGCCGTCGGTGCGGGTGTACTTGTGCTCCAGGGTGTAGCCGGTGTCCACGCTGTCGGCGGCCGGTACGGCGAGGGAAGACGGCGGACGCGGATCGGCGATGCGGTTCATGGCTTGCCTGGAGATGGAAGGCTGGCGCGTGCGCGGCGCAGGCCAGGCACGATCCCCCGATTGTATCAGCGCCATTTTTGTGGGCCTGCCCCTCGCCCCGGGCGGCGGACGCGGTTAGGATGCGGATGGGGGAGGGGACCACCTCCAAGGGGTTGTCAGCAGTGAATGCACATAAATACGCACTGGCCGCGATGCTGGCCTGGGTGGGCATGGCCGCGGTCGATGCGCGCGCGCAGGCCTTGCCGGCGCCGAAGGAGTTCTACTTCGACCAGGACCGCAGCACCGCGCGTCCGATCACCGCGGTCGCCGGCAGCGGCGATGCGCTGGTCGATCGTCTCGCCAGCATCGTGCAGCGCGATCCGAACGCGGCCGAGGCGCGCGCGCAGCTGGCGGCGATCGCCATGGCCGGCGGCCGCCGCGAACTGGGCGAAGAGCTGTACCAGGCCGCGCTGCGCACGCTGAGCGCCGGCGCGCAGCGCCGCCAGATCGAGTGGAACTACGGCTGGGACCTGTTGCGCGCCGGCGATCCGGCGCGTGCGCTGGCGCAATGGAGCGGCCTGGTCAACGGCCGCCCGGCGGCGCCGGACTGGGTGCCGCCGACGCTGGCGCTGGTGCTGTGGCGGCTGGACCGCAAGGACGAGGCGGTGAAGTGGTACGCCGCCGCCGTGCGCACCTGGCCGGACCAGTGGGGCCCCGGCGCCGATTTCGCCAAGCTGCTGCCGGCCTGGCGCGACGACGAACGCGCCACCCTGGCCGAGGTGCAGGCCGCCTGGCAGGCCAAGCCGCCTGCCTGGCCCTGAGCTGCCGGGCTTGGAGGTACGGTGAGGTTCGCGCGATCGGTGACGATCATGTGGGGCGCTGGACATCGTGTCATCGTGCCAGTCATGGCTGGAGCCGCCGCATGGGCTGCGCACGCCGATCGGCCGGGCGCGCTGTAGAGCGCAACTGCGGGGGCTTCGGCGCCGCCGCCATCCGCAACCGTTGGGTCCGTCGCTTCGTTTGTCGCGACTGAAGTCGCTCCCACAGAGGCTGCAGCGAGCGTCCCTGACGCACTGTGAGGGGCTCCAGATGCGCCGCGCAATGCGTCAGAAAGACCATCGCTTCGCCGATGGCGGCTGATGGCCCGAGACTACTCGGAGTTGCTCCTACAGGGCCTGTGGCAGGCATGCCGGGTGCATTGTGGGAGCGACTTCAGTCGCGACGCATTGAAGTTGCATGCGCCAGCGCAGTTATGCAGCGCACCGGCGCATCCGGCCACCAAATCGCGGCCCGCGCACCCATGCGATGATGCCGCGTCCCGCTGGACTTTAGTGTTGTGCCGATGGCTTTCGACGCGTTCGCCCTGATGCTGGCCATGTTGGTGCTCGGCAAGCTGTTCGCGCAGTTGCGCGCGCTGCCGCCCACCACCCCAGAAGTGCTCAACGGCGTGGTGCTGTACCTGTGCCTGCCGGCCTCGGTGCTGATCTACGTGCCGCGCCTGCAGTTGGACCTGTCCCTGCTCGGCGTGATGCTGACCCCTTGGCTGCTGGCCGGCGCGACCGTGCTCGCGGCGCTGGCCTTGCGCCGGCCGCTGCGCCTGCGCCGCGACCAGTACGCGGTGCTGCTGCTGTGCGTGGCGCTGAGCAATTCCAGCTTCATCGGCTATCCGATGGTGCGCGCGCTGCTCGGCGAGGCGGCGCTGCCGTATGCGGTGGTCTACGACCAGTTCGGCACCTTCCTGTTGCTGTCCAGCTTCGGCCTGTACGTGCTGGCCCGCTACAGTGGCGAAACCCCGCCGTCGCCGCGGCAGACGCTGCTGCGCATGCTCCGCTTCCCGCCGCTGTGGGCGCTGGCGTTCGCACTGACGCTGATGCCGGTGCAGCCGCCGGCGTGGATCGCCTCGGGCCTGCAGCACCTGGCCGATGCGATGCTGCCGCTGGTGATGCTGGCGGTGGGCCTCTCGATCCAGCTGCGGCTGCCGCGCGAGGAACTGCAACCGCTCGCCGCCGGCCTGCTGCTGAAGCTGCTGCTGTTGCCGGCGCTGGCCTGGCCGCTGTCGTGGGCGCTGGGCCTGCGCGGCCAGGCGCTGCAGGCCAACGTGCTCGAATCGGCGATGCCGACGATGATCACCGCGGCGATGCTGGCGATCTCGCACCGGCTGGCGCCGCGGCTGGCGGCGGCACTGGTCGGCTACGGCATCGTGCTGTCGCTGGCCACGCTGCCGGCCTGGGCATGGCTGCTGCGGACGCTTCTGTAGGAGGGGCTTCGGCCCCGACCGGGGCGTTACCGGCAATGCCCGCTCGGGCTTGAACCCTCTCCTGCAGGCCTCCTGCAGGAAAGCACCCCGCTCAGTCCGCCGGCACCGTGCGCTCGCGCGCCCACTCGCGCAGCGCCTGCACCTGCTCGGCCATCACCACCGACAGCGGTCGCGTGCCGCGGATTTCCTGCATCAGCAGCTCGGTGTCCAGCGGCCGGCTCTCGGCATGCGCGGCGTACAGGCCGGAGACGATGGCCTGCTCGATCTCGGCGCCGGAAAAGCCGTTCGCCGCGGCCGCCAGCGCCGGCAGGGCGAAGTCCTCCTCGCGCAGCTTGCGCCGCGCCAGGTGCAGGCGCAGCAGTTCCACCCGCGTGTCCGCATCGGGCAGGTCGACGAAGAAGATCTCGTCGAAGCGGCCCTTGCGCAGCAGTTCCGCCGGCAGTTCGTGCACCTGGTTGGCGGTGGCGACGATGAACACGCCGCCGGCGCCGGCCTGGGTGCCGCGCTCGGCCATCCAGGTCAGCAGGTAGCCGAGCACGCGCCGCGACACGCCGCCGTCCTCGCCGCCGCTGGCCAGGCCCTTCTCGATCTCGTCGATCCACAGCACGCACGGCGCCAGCTGCTCGGCCGCGGCCAATGCGCCGCGCAGGTTCTTCTCGGTCTCGCCGTGGTACTTGTCGTACAGCGAGCCGAAGTCCAGGCGCAGCAGCGGCACGCCGAAGCCGGCGGCGGTGGCCTTGGCCAGCATCGACTTGCCGCAGCCCTGCACGCCCAGCAGCAGCACGCCCTTGGGCGGGTCCAGCCCGGGCGGGGCGGTGCCGGCGAACACCGCGCGGCGCTGCTCGATCCAGCGCTTGAGCCGGCGCGCGCCGGCCACGTCGGCGAAGCGGGTGGCGTCGTATTCGTAGTGCAGGTGGCCGCTGCGGTTGAGCAGCTCGAACTTGAGCCGGGCCAGCTGCGGCAGGTCGGCGGCGTTGAGCGCGCCGTCGGCGTAGATCAGCTGGCGGGCGATGCGGCGCGCGTCGATCAGGCTCAGCCCCTGCAGGTTGCGCAGGATCTGCTTGATCGCCTCGCCGTCCACCTCGACCCGGCGCCCGCCGAACTCGCGCGCGTAGCCGGCGGCCTCCTCCTGCACCATCTTCAGCAGCGCATTGGCGTCGGGCAGGCGCGGGTTGAAGCGAGTGGCCAGCGCTTCCAGTTCGGCCGGCAGCTCGATCCTGGCGCCGATCAGCACCAGCACGTGCGGCTGGCAGTGGCGGCGCTCGACGATGTCGCGCAGCAGGCGCTGGTGGCTGGCGTAGCCCAGGTACGGCACCACGTCCAGCAACAGGTAGATGCCGCGCTGGTCGGCCTGCTTGATCGCCTGCAGCACCGCGCTGGCGTCGGGCGGGCCGCTCGGCTCGTCCTCGCGGTCCAGGTCGATGCGGCGCAGGCCCTCGGTGATCGACCAGCGGTGCAGCGCGCGCCAGACCTGCATCAGCGCCTGCCGGAACAGCGCCACGATGCGCGCCTCCTCCTGGGTCTCGATGACGATCAGGGGGGTGTTGGCGCGGATCAGCGCGGTCAGGTCCTGCAGCTCGCTCATGGGCGATCCGTTGCCGTGGGGCCGCCACGATAGCAACGCGCCGGCCCGCCCGCTACGCGTTGACTACCGGCCAACATGGGGCCGGTGTACGCTGCGGCCTCTTCTTCCGGAAGCGAGGCGCGCATGAAGACGATCCTGGTGGCCGGCTCCAAGGGCGGCGTGGGCAAGACCACGATTGCCACGCACCTGGCCGCGTACTACGCGCTGGCCGGCAAGCGTACGGTGCTGGCCGATGCCGATCCGCAGGGCTCCTCGACCCGCTGGGCCGAGCGCCGCGCCGGCCTGGACAGCGCCGTGCTGCCGATCGACGCCAGCCGCAAACGCGCCTGGCGCGCGGCGCTGCCGGACGACACGCAGCGGGTGATCATCGACGGCGCGGCCGGCGCCATGGCCGAGGACCTGGCCCAGTTCCTGGACGAGGCCGATGCGGTGGTGGTGCCGGTGATGCCGTCGGCGCTGGACATCGAGGCCACCGTCGGCTTCCTCAACACCCTGGCCAAGGTGCCGCGGGTGCACCAGCGCAAGTTGCCGGTGGGGCTGGTGATCAACCGCAGCAAGCCGTGGACCCACGCCGCGCAGCAGGCGCTGGAGATGCTCGGCGGCTGGCCGTATCCGGTGCTGGCGCAGCTGCGCGACAGCCAGGCCTACGTGGTGCTGGTCGGCCTCGGCCGCAGCCTGTTCGACTACCGTTCCGCTCAGGTGCGCGATCACCAGCAGGACTGGGAACCCTTGCTCAAGTGGCTCAAGAAGGCCTGACCGATGACCATCGTCCTGCGTGAAGTGATCCTGCTGCGCCATGCCCATGCCGAACCGGCCGATACCGGCCAGGCCGATTTCGACCGGCCGCTGTCGCCGCACGGCCTGGCCGAGGCCGAGGCCGCCGGGCGCTGGCTGCTGGAGCAGCGGCTGGTGCCCGACCGCGTGCTGTGTTCGCCGGCGCGGCGCGCGCGCGAGACCCTGGAGGCGGTGCTGGGCCTGACCGGCTATGTCGAGCAGCGCCTGGAGCCGCGGGTCTACGAGGCCACCTCCGGCACCCTGGCCGCGCTGATGGACGAGCATCGCGACGTCGAGCGCCTGCTGCTGGTCGGCCACAACCCGGGCCTGGAGCAGCTGGCGGCGCTGATGCACAGCGGCCAGTCCGGCGACTACCGCGGCATGCCCACCGCCAGCGTGGTGGTGCTGACGGTGCCGCAGGACGCGGCGATCGAGCCGGGCGTGGCCCGCTTGACCGCCTTCTGGTGGCCCTGAACGCACCGCGCCGGCGCCTGTGCCCGGCGCTGCGCGCCGCGCTGCTGTCGCTGTGCCTGCTGCCGGGCTGGGGCCTGGCGCAGGCGCCGCAGCTGTCGCCGGGGGAGCATGCCTTCGATCCGGCCCAGTCGCGTTTCGGCTTCGAGATCCGCACCCGCTTCGGGCAGCGCATCGAGGGCTTCTTCCCGCGCTTCGAGGGCACCGTGGAAATGCTGCCCGACGGCCGCCACCAGGTGCGCCTGCGCCTGTTCACCGCCTACGTGCAGATCCCCGGCAAGCCGCGCTACACCGGCTGGATGCGCGGCGAGGACTTCTTCGACGCGGCGCGCTTTCCGACCGTGTCCTTCGACTCGCAGCCGTTCTCGCCGGAGCTGCTGACCACCGGCGGCGCGCTGGTCGGTACGCTGAGCATTCGCGGGGTCGGCCATACCGAGACGCTGACCATGATGCCGGCGGGATGCAGCCGCCCGGGCTATGATTGCGACGTGATCAGCCGCGGTACGGTTTTGCGTGGACGTTATGGAATGGACAAGTGGGATCTGGCCTTGAGCGATCGGGTCACCTTCGTGCTGCGCGCGCGGCTGACCGGAGCGGACGCTCGGTGACAGCCTGGCTGAGGGTCCTGGTGCTGGCGGCGATGCTGCTCGGCAGCGGCTGCGCGAGCCTGTCGCAGGCCCAGCACGGCCGCGCGGTGGCGATCGCCGAGGCGGCGCGCGACAGCCGCGTCGACTGCACGCAGGGCGACCACTGCGCGCTGGCCTCGCCGCTGCGCGCGCTGGCCGGCAAGGCCTTCGCCGCGTCCGCCGACGCCGCCCCGCGCCACTACGCCACCATCCTGGACCACGGCGAGGAAGCGCTGGTGGCGCGGGTCAACCTGATCCGCAGCGCCAGCCGCAGCATCGACCTGCAGACCTACATCTTCGACAAGGACGACAGCGCGCGGCTGGTGATGGACGAACTGCTGGCCGCGGCGCGGCGCGGCGTGCAGGTGCGGGTGCTGATCGACCAGCTCTCGGCGATCTCCGACCTGCAGATCCTCGGCGCGCTGGCCGGCGCGCACCAGAACTTCTCGCTGCGCATCTACAACCCCACCTTCGGCCTGGCCAAGCCCAACTACATGCACTACGCCGCCAGCGTGCTGTGCTGCTTCCGCCGCTTCAACCAGCGCATGCACAACAAGCTGCTGGTGGTGGACGACGCGATCGGCGTGGTCGGCGGGCGCAACTACCAGGACGACTATTACGACTGGGACAGCGAGTACAACTTCCGCGACCGCGACGTGCTGGTGGCCGGGCCGGTGGCGCGGACCATGGCCGCCAACTTCGACGCCTACTGGGCGGCGCGGCGCAGCGTGCCGGTGGCGCGGCTCAACGATGTCGGCAAGCTGCTGCTGCGCGACGGCGTGCCGCCGATGCCGCCGGCGCAGTTCCTGCGCCCGGAGCGGGTGCAGCGCGTCAGCGAGGAGGCGGCCGATGCGGCCTTCGTCGAAGACGCCTTCGTGCTGCCGGCGCTGCCGGTCAGGCACGTGGACTACGTCGCCGACCTGCCGCAGAAACATCGCCGCGAGCACGGCCCCAAGGCCATCTCGACCGCGCCCAGGCTGGACAAGCTGATCGCCGAGGCCAGGCAGGAGATCATCCTGCAGACGCCGTACCTGGTGCTGTCGGATCCGGCGCAGGAGATCTTCCGCGACCTGCGCAAGCGCGCGCAGCCACCCAAGGTGGTCGTGGCCACCAACAGCCTGGCCAGCACCGACAACCCGGTGGTGTATGCGCTGTCGTACAAGTACAAGCGCCGCAACCTGCGCGAGATGGGCTTCGACATCTACGAGTACAAGCCGTTCCCGCTGGACGCGCCGGTGGACTACGCCAACCTGCTGCCGTCGCCGCTGCAGCTGCCGGACGCCGGCGAGGCCGGCGGCCGCAATGCGCTGATCGGCGGCAGTGCCGCCGGCCGCAGTTCGGTGCTCGGCAGCGGCAGCGGTGGACCCTCCGGCAGCCGCCGTCGCGCCGACGGCAGCCAGGTCGATCGCCGCGTGCTGCGCACCGAAACCCGCCCGTCCTTCCTCAGCCGCCGTGCCGCCAACCGGCCGCTGCCGGTGACCCGCGAGGGCGCGCGCATGGGCCTGCATGCCAAGTCGCTGGTGGTGGACCGGCGCATCGGCGTGATCGGCACCCACAACTTCGATCCGCGCAGCGAGACCTACAACACCGAGGGCGCGGTGATCATCGACGATCCGGCCTTCGCCCAGGCGCTGGCCGCCAGCATCGGCCGCGACATCGAGCCGGAGAACTCGTGGACGGTGGCGCCGCGGATCAAGCCGCCGGTGCTGTCGGGCCTGAACTACAGCATGGGCAAGGCCTCCGAAGCGTTGCCGGTGCTGGATTTCTGGCCGTGGCGCTACGCCACCAACTACGAATTCCAGCCCGGTCCGGACTGCCCGGCGCCGCTGACCCGGCGCGATCCCGGCTTCCACCGCTGCTACAGCGCGGTCGGCGACTTCCCCGAGGTCAACGTCGGCCCGAAATGGCTGCTGGTGCGGATGCTGACGGCGTTCGGCTCTGGGCTGGTGCCGATACTCTGACGGCCGGGATTGGGGATTCGGGATTGGGGATTCGCCAAGCGGCGCCCCTCGCGCCGACAATCGCTTTTGCCAATCCCGAATCCCGAATCCCTAATCCCTAATCCCTAATCCCGGGCCCAAAATGACCTTCCGCGACCCCGTCGATCTCGATGCCCTCAACGCCGCCGCCCGCGACACCCTGATCGCGCACCTGGGCATCGTCTTCACCGAGGCCGGGCCGGACTGGCTGCGCGCGACGATGCCGGTCGATGCGCGCACCGTGCAGCCGTACGGGCTGCTGCACGGCGGCGCCTCGGTGGTGCTGGCCGAGACCCTGGGCAGCAGCGCCGGCAACCTGTGCGCGGCGCCGGACCGGATCTGCGTGGGCCTGGAGATCAACGCCAACCACCTGCGCGCGGCCCGCGCCGGCACGGTCACCGGCACCGCGCGGCCGCTGCACCTGGGCCGCGCCACCCAGGTCTGGGAGATCCGCATCGAGGACGCGGCCGGCAAGCCGGTGTGCGTGTCGCGGCTGACCCTGGCGGTGATCGCACGCGATTAGCGCGCACTCAGCCGTAACCGTCTTCATGCTGACACAATAGGGTGCTTCCCTCCCGGCTTGCGGTACCCTGACTAGAATGAGCGAGATCTCCTCAACCGCCACGCACCACCACGGTGGGGCGCTGCGCTGGGTCCGTTACGGCTACCGCATTCCGCTGCTGGCGCTGCACGTGTTCCTGTCCTTGCCGTTCCTGCTGGTGTGCATGGCGCTGTCGCCCGGCCGCGCCGGCACCGAATCCTTCGGCGACCGCGTGGTGTGCTGGTGGTCGACCTGGCTGCTGCGCATCTTCGGCCTGCGCGTGCGCCGGGTCGGCACGCCGCTGTCCAATCCGGTGCTGTTCGTGGCCAACCACGTCAGCTGGATCGACATCGTCATGTTGCACAGCCAGCGCATGATGGGCTTCGTCGCCAAGCGCGAGATCGCCGGCTGGCCGCTGGTCGGCTGGCTGGCCACGCGCGGGCAGACCATCTACCACCAGCGCGGCAACACCGAGTCGCTGGGCGGGGTGCTGCAGGCGATGCTGGAGCGGCTGCGCTCCGGGCGCTCGGTCGGCGTGTTCCCGGAAGGGCGCACCCGCGGCGGCCACGACGTCGGCCCGTTCCATGCGCGCATCTTCCAGGCCGCGGTGGAAGCCGAGGTGGCGGTGCAGCCGGTGGCGGTGCGCTACGGCGCCGGCGGTTCGGCGCAGACGGTGATCGCGTTCGGCCCGCACGAGAGCTTCTTCGCCAATTTCCTGCGCCTGCTCGGCGAGCCGGGCCGCGTGGCCGAGGTGCATTTCCTGGAGCCGATCCGGCTGCAGGACGTGGAAGGGCGCCGGCGCATCGCCGAGATCTCGCGCGCGCGCATCGTCGCGGCGATGGCGCAACGCTGAACCATGGAACACTGCGGCCCGGGCGATTTGACGTATTGCTCCAATCGCCCGGCGCAAGCTCGCTGCCGATGATGAATGCCGCCGACTACCTCCCCCCGCGTTGGCTGCGCAACCCGCATCTGCAATCGGTGCTGGGCTCCAGCGCGCTGCGCGTGCGCCGCGGCGAACAGCTGCTCGCCGCCAGCGGCGCGACCACCACCTCGCACATCCTCGACGGCGGCGACGGGGTGCGCCTGCAGGGCTGGCTCAGCGTGCCGGCCGACACCGCGCCGCGCGGCACCGTGCTGCTGCTGCACGGCTGGGAAGGCAGCGCCGACTCCAGCTACATGCGCCTGACCGCCGCGCAGCTGCTGGCGCGCGGCTACCAGGTGTTCCGGCTCAATTTCCGCGACCACGGCGGCACCCACCACCTCAACGTGGACCTGTTCCATTCCGAGCGCCTGGACGAAGTGGTCAACGCCGCCGCCGACCTGTGGCGGCGCTTCCCGGCGCCGGCGCTGCTGGCCGCCGGCTATTCGCTGGGCGGCAACTTCGCGCTGCGCCTGGCGCTGCGCGCGCCTGCCGCCGGCCTGCCGCTGCAGCACGTGGCCGCGGTATGCCCGCTGCTGGACCCGGCCACCACCATGCAGCGGATCGAGAACGGCCCGCAGTTCTACGACTGGTATTTCCGCCGCAAGTGGCGCGAATCGCTGCTGCGCAAGCGCGAGCTGTTTCCCGATCGGCACGGCTACGACGACGCCACGCTGGCGCTGGACATGCGCGAGCTGATGGGCTGGCTGGCGCAGCGCCACGCCGGCTTCGCCAGCCTGGAAGCCTATTTCGACAGCTATTCGATCGCCGGCGAACGCCTGCAGGGCCTGCGCGTGCCGGCCGACATCCTGATGGCCGAGGACGACCCGGTGATCCCGCTGGACGATTTCCGCAACCTGCGCCTGCCGCCGCCGGCGCGGCTGGAGATCGCGCGCTGGGGCGGGCATTGCGGCTTCATCGAGAACGCGCGCGGCGACGGCTTCGCCGAGCGCTGGGTGGCCGAGCGCCTGACCGAGGGTCTGCCGGCCTGAGCCTGGGGCGTGCCGCCCTGGGCAGGTCGCGCCGAGCCTGGGGCCTGTGGGTCGCGCCTGGCAGGCCGCCAGCCGGCACCGCGTAGCTCGACCTGAGCGGCACACGTCGGGCGCTGCGCCACGCAGCGCCAACCGACGGGCGTGCAGACCCACGCGGCCCATTCCGGGATTGGCGACGTGCCCCGGCCGATGCCGGCGCGGCCGGGCCGGGTCGTCCCGTTACAATGCCGGTTTGCCCCGAGCCGGACCCTCATGCAAGAGCAAATTCTCGACGCCCTGCGCCGCCAGGCCAATGCCGACGCGCTGCGCATCGCCCAGGCCTGGGTGGCCGACGCCGCCGCCGACGCGCAGGCGCACCGCTGGCTGGCGCTGGCGCAGCAGCAGAACGGCGACACCGCCGCCGCGCTGGCCAGCATCGACCAGGCCATCGCGCTGGCGCCGGAAGACGCCGGCCTGCACCTGCTGCGCGCCGGCATGCTGCTCAGCGCCAACGACATCGCCCAGGCCGAGGACGCGCTGGCGCGCACCGCCGCGCTGGATCCCAACCAGTTCCTGGCCTACGTGATGCGCGCCCACCTGGCGCTGGCCCGCGGCGACCTGGACGAAGTGGAGCGGCTCAGCCGCACCGCCGCGCGGCTGGATCCGGAGCACCCGCAGCTGCTGGGCCTGGACGGCATGCTGGCGCTGCGCCGCGGCGACGCCGATCGCGCGCTGGCGCTGCTGTCGCGCGCCAGCAACGCGCTGCCCGACGATCCGCGCCTGCTGTACGCGCTCGGCTTCGCCTACCTGGACAAGCAGCACCTGGCCTTCGCCGAGACCGCGTTCCGCCGCGTCGCAGCGCTGACCCGCGGCACCAGCGCGCTGATGGCGCTGGTGGCGCAGCTGGCGCACCGCCAGGGCCGCCTGGACGACGCGATCGCCGCACTGGACGCGGTGCTGGCCGATCCGGTCAGCGACACCGCCGGCATGCGCCGGCTGGCCGGCGAATACGCCCTGCAGGCCGGGCGCCCGGCCGACGCGCTGGAGCACCTGCGGCGCGCGCTGGGCGCCGCCCCGGCCGATCGCCGCACCCTGCATGCCGCGCTGATCGCCTGGCAGCGGCTGGGGGCGGTCGACGATGCCCGCGCCACGTTGGAAGCGGCGCTGGCCACCACGACCGATGCGCACGACCTGTGGCTGGCGCGGCTGGCGCTGGAGCCGGTCGGCGGCGCCGAGGCGCGTGCGCTGATCGCGCGCTGGCAGGCGGCGATGCCGGGCCACGTGCCGGCGCTGGAGGCGCAGCTGCGGGTGCACGACATGGCCGGCGAACGCGACCAGGGCGAGGCCGTGGCGCAGCGCATCGTGGCGCTGGAACCGGGCCGCATCAGCGGCGAGGAACGCCTGGTCGAAGCGCTGCAGGAGCGCGGCGAGCACGACGCCGCCATCGCCCACGTGCAGCATTTGATGCAGCGCATGCCCGAGCACGAGCGCACCGCGCTGCGGCCGTGGCTGGCGGCGGTGCAGGACGGCGCCGGGCGCCCGGCCGAGGCGCTGGCGAGCTGGCTGGCATTCCAGCAGGAACAGCTGCCGCAGCGCCTGCCGCTGCCGCCGCTGGGCACGGCCGCGGCGCCGTGGCCGGCGCTGGCCGAGATCGACCCGCAGGCGCGCGCGCGGCCGCTGTTCGTCTGGGGCGCGCCGGGCAGCGGAGTGGAGCGAGTGATCGCGGTGATGGACGCGGCCAGCCAGGTGCTGCGCAGCGACCGCTTCGGCGCGCAGCCGCCGACCGACGGTTTCCAGCGCTACCGCACCATTCCCCAGCTCGACAGCGGCGAACTCGACGGCGCCGCGCTGCTCGCCGAATGGCGCGCGCAGCTGCCGGCGCGCGGCATCGACGACGGCAACATCGTCGACTGGCTGCTGTGGTGGGACAACACCTTGCTGCGCGCGCTGCGCCCGCTGCTGCCGGAAGGGCGGCTGCTGATCGCGCTGCGCGATCCGCGCGACATGCTGCTGGACTGGCTGGCCAACGGCGCCCCGGCGCCGCTGGGCATGGCCAGCCCGGAGGCCGGCGCGCGCTGGCTGGCGGCGGTGCTGGGCCAGGTCGCCGACCTGCACGAACAGGAGCTGTATCCGCACCGGTTGCTGCGCCTGGACGGCATCGAGACCGATCCGGCCGGCGTGGCCGCGGCGCTGGAGCAGGCCTTCGGCATCCCGTTCCCGAACGTGCCCACGCTCGGGCCGCCGCGCCTGGCCTCCGGCCACTGGCGCGCCTACGCCGCGCCGCTGGCGGACGCGTTCGCGCTGCTCACGCCGGTGGCCGTGCGCCTGGGCTACACCGAAACCTGATTCCCCCACAGGAGGTTCCGCATGCGACTTCGCAGTGACAGTATCCAGCCCGGCCAGCCGATCGCGGCGACCTACGCGATGGGCCAGGCCGACGGCTTCGCCGGCAACCGCAATCCGCACCTGGCCTGGGGCGACGTCCCGGCCGGCACCGCGGCGTTCGTGCTGCTGTGCATCGATCCGGACGTGCCGACCGTGGCCGAGATGGTCGGCCGCGACGACGTGCAGATCCCGGTCGAACAGCCACGCACCAATTTCGTGCATTGGGCTGCCGTTGAGATTCCGGCCGACGTGCGCGAGATCGCCGAAGGCAGCGCCAGCGACGGCGTCGTCGCCGGCGGCAAGCGGCAACCGCCCGGCCTGCCCGGCGCGCGGCAGGGCCTGAACAGCTATACCGACTGGTTCGCCGGCGATGCCCAGATGGGCGGCGACTACTACGGCTACGACGGCCCGTACCCGCCGGCCAACGACCTGCGCGTGCACCGCTACTTCTTCCGCCTGTTCGCGCTGGATGTGCCCACGCTGGACCTGCCGGCGCGCTTCACCGCCGCCGACGCGCTGCGCGCGATGCAGGGCCACGTGCTGGGCGAAGCCAGCCTGCACGGCACCTACACCCTGAATCCCGCCATCGCCTAAGTCCCTCTCCCCCCCGGGAGAGGGGGTGGGGGTGAGGGTCCGGCGCGAAGCGTCTCGCGGAGTTGGGGTGCGCGAGGCTTCGCTCGTACCCTCATCCGGCCCTTCGGGCCACCTTCTCCCGACGGGAGAAGGGAACAGCCGCTAGCCCCTCTCCCGTCGGGAGAGGGGTTGGGGTGAGGGTCCGGCGCGAAAGCACTCGCGGAGTTGGGTGCGCGAGGCTGCGCCCGTACCCTCATCCGGCCCTGCGGGCCACCTTCTCCCGAGGGGAGAAGGAAAAGCCGCTAGCCCCTCTCCCCTCGGGAGAGGGGTTGGGGTGAGGGTACGACCGCCAGCCAGCCAGCCCTCAAGCCCCCGGCAACCACAGCAACAGCGCCGCACCCAGCACGATGCGGTACACCGCGAACGCGGTGAAGCGGTGCGACTTGATGTAGCCCAGCAGCCACTTCACCACGATGAAGCCGGTCACCACCGCGGCGGCGAAGGCGATGGCCACGTCGCCCCAGTCCTCGCTGCCCACCGCGCCGTCCTTGTACAGCTCCAGGAACGAATAGCCGCTGGCCGCGAACATGGTCGGGATGCCGACCAGGAACGCGAAGTCGGCCGCGGCCGAGCGCTTGCTCAGGCCCAGCAGCATGGCCAGGAAGATCGTCGCCGCCGAGCGCGAGGTGCCGGGGAACACGCCGGCCACCACCTGCGCCAGGCCCACCGCGATGGCCACCTTCCAGGTCACCACGTCGCGCTCGGGCATGCGCGCGGCGAAATGCTCGGCCACCAGCATCCACACGCCGCCGATCACCAGCGCCCAGGCCACCGGCTGCACCGTCTCCGGCAGCTGCCAGCCGGCCTTGCGCACCGCCAGGCCGACCACCGCGGTGACCAGGAACGCGGTGCCCAGCTTGAACACGTAGTCGCGGTTGGCGCGGTCGCCGAGCCCGGTGGCCAGCGACCACAGCTTCTGCCGGAACACCAGGGTGGTGGCCAGGATCGCACCGGCCTGGATCACGATGTTGAAGAAATCCGACCGGCGCCCGAGCCATTGCTCGGCGATCAGCAGGTGGCCGGTGCTGGAGACCGGCAGGAATTCGGTCAGGCCTTCGAGGATGCCCAGCAGCAGGGCGGAGAACATGTCGCTCATGGGGAGGGGTCGGCTCGTGGGGGAGGAAAAACCGGGCAAGGATAGAACATTGCCTCGAGCACCACTTTGGTGCTTCAAGTAACCATCGAACCAATTTGGTGCGCGGATTTCGCCCCGTTGGCGTGCTCCCTTCACCAAAATCAAGGACTTGTGAATCCATCACAGTTGGCACGGCGATTGCTGTTACTGGGCAAGTCATTCACCAACCCGAGGTTTCATCGATGTCTGCGGAAAATATTGAGAAGCTCGTCAAGGACAACAAGGTCGAGTTCGTCGACCTGCGGTTCGTCGATATGCGCGGCGTGCAGCAGCACGTGACCTTCCCCGTGAGCATCATCGAGCCGGCGCTGTTCGAAGAGGGCAAGATGTTCGACGGCAGCTCGATCTCGGGCTGGAAGGGCATCAACGAGTCGGACATGGTCCTGCTGCCCGACGCCGACACCGCGTTCATCGATCCGTTCATGGCCGACCCGACCCTGGTCCTGACCTGCGACATCCTCGACCCGGCCACCATGCAGAGCTACGACCGCGACCCGCGCGGCGTGGCCAAGCGCGCCGAGGCCTACCTGAAGTCCAGCGGCATCGCCGACCAGGCGTTCTTCGGCCCGGAGCCGGAATTCTTCATCTTCGACGGCGTGCGCTTCGGCAACGAGATGGGCCACACCTTCTTCAAGATCGATTCGGAAGAAGCGGCCTGGAGCAGCGGCAGCAAGATCGAAGGCGGCAACAGCGGCTACCGTCCGGCGGTCAAGGGCGGCTACTTCCCGGTGCCGCCGACCGACTCGCTGCAGGACCTGCGCGCGGAAATGTGCAAGACCCTGGAGCAGGTCGGCATCGAGGTCGAGGTGCACCACCACGAAGTGGCCACCGCCGGCCAGTGCGAGATCGGCACCAAGTTCAACTCGCTGGTGAAGAAGGCCGACGAGCTGATGATGATGAAGTACATCATCAAGAACGTCGCCTACCGCAACGGCAAGACCGCGACCTTCATGCCCAAGCCGATCGTCGGCGACAACGGCTCGGGCATGCACGTGCACCAGTCGCTGGCCAAGGGCGGCACCAACCTGTTCTCCGGCGACGGCTACGGCGGCCTGTCGCAGATGGCGCTGTGGTACATCGGCGGCATCTTCAAGCATGCCAAGGCGATCAACGCCTTCACCAACTCCGGCACCAACAGCTACAAGCGCCTGGTCCCGGGCTTCGAGGCGCCGGTGATGCTGGCCTACTCGGCGCGCAACCGCTCGGCCTCGTGCCGCATTCCGTGGGTGTCCAACCCGAAGGCGCGCCGCATCGAGATCCGTTTCCCGGATCCGCTGCAGTCCGGCTACCTGACCTTCGCCGCGCTGATGATGGCCGGCCTGGACGGCATCAAGAACCAGATCGACCCGGGCGCGCCCAGCGACAAGGATCTGTACGACCTGCCGCCGGAAGAAGAGAAGAAGATCCCGCAGGTGTGCTCCAGCCTCGACCAGGCGCTGGAAGCGCTCGATGCCGACCGCGAGTTCCTCAAGGCCGGCGGCGTGTTCAGCGACGACTTCATCGACGGCTACATCGCGCTGAAGATGCAGGAAGTGACCAAGTTCCGCGCCGCAACGCACCCGCTGGAATACCAGCTGTACTACGCCAACTGAGTTCCACGCGCGGCGATGGCGAAGGTTCCCCCTCCCTCCTTCGTCATCGCCGCCACTTACTCGGCTGGGGAGCCGTGCAGGTGGTCCGCGCCCGAATCAGTCGCAACAGCCGGTTGTTTCCAGGGGATGCACCACGAAAGACAGCGCTTGCGTGCCGTGGGCCACGCTCCCTCCCACGTCGCCGTTGCCGTCGCGCCTCGCGTGCGCCGCGCCACGGCGTGATCCGCGGGACGCACCGCGCAGCAGGACGGCGCCATTCGCGGCGCCGATGACATGCAAACCGCCGGCCGGCGTTCGGCGGCCGGCTCCTTCCACCAACGGGGTATGCGCATGAAACTGATCACCGCCATCATCCGGCCATTCAAGCTCGACGAGGTCCGCGAGGCCTTGTCGCAGGCAGGCGTGTCCGGCATCACCGTCACCGAGGTCAAGGGCTTCGGCCGGCAGAAGGGACACACCGAGCTGTACCGCGGTGCCGAGTACGTCGTCGACTTCCTGCCCAAGATCAAGATCGAGACCGTGGTGACCGACGAACGCCTGGACGCCGTGGTCGAGGCGATCCAGACCGCGGCCGGGACCGGCAAGATCGGCGACGGCAAGATCTTCGTCACCGCGATCGAACAGGTCATCCGGATCCGCACCGGCGAGATCGGCGCAGATGCGCTCTAACCCCACCTTGGAGCCCTTCATGAAGACACGTCTTTTCTCCGGGTGGAAGGCCCGGTTCTACGCGGTATGCATGCTGATGCTGGTCAGCGCGATGGCGGCGGGCGTGCCCGGCACGGCCTTCGCCCAGGCCGAAGTGACCCCGGCGCCGACGCCGGACGTGGTCACCGAACAACTGACCCCGCCGGCACCGCCGGCCGCCGCGGCCGCGCCCGCCGCCGCCGCGCCGGTGGTGGACAAGGGCGACGTGGCCTGGATGCTGACCTCCACGCTGCTGGTGCTGCTGATGGTGGTGCCGGGCCTGGCGCTGTTCTACGGCGGCATGGTGCGCTCCAAGAACGTGCTGTCGGTGCTGATCCAGGTCGGCGTTGTGTTCTCGCTGATCGCGATCCTGTGGGTGCTGTACGGCTACAGCCTGGCCTTCGCCGACGGCGGCCCGTACATCGGCACGCTCAACAAGGCGCTGCTGCACGGGGTCGACACCACCACGCTGGCCGACACCTTCTCCAAGGGCTTCAAGCTGCCGGAGTACGTGTTCGTCGCCTTCCAGCTGACCTTCGCCGGCATCACCGGCGCGCTGATCGTCGGCGCCTTCGCCGAGCGCGTGAAGTTCGCCGCGGTGCTGCTGTTCATCGTCATCTGGTTCACCTTCGGCTACCTGCCGCTGGCGCACATGGTGTGGGCGGCCCCGGGCTTCCTGTTCACCAAGGGCGCGCTGGACTTCGCCGGCGGCACCGTGGTGCACATCAACGCCGGTATCGCCGGCCTGGTCGGGTCCTACTTCGTCGGCAAGCGCCTGGGCTTCGGCCAGACCGCGCTCAAGCCGCACAACGTGACCCTGACCTTCGTCGGCGCCTCGCTGCTGTGGGTGGGCTGGTTCGGCTTCAACGCCGGTTCGGCGCTGGAAGCCAACGCCACCGCGGCGCTGGCCTTCCTCAACACGCTGCTGGCCACCGCCGCCGCGGTGCTGGCCTGGTCGCTGGTCGAGAAGCTGGTCAAGGGCAAGTCCTCGGCGCTGGGCGTGGCCTCGGGCATGGTCGCCGGCCTGGTCGGCATCACCCCGGCCGCCGGCACCGTCGGCCCGTTCGGCGCGATCGCCATCGGCGTGGCCGCCGGCGCGATCTGCGTGTGGGGCGTGACCGGGCTGAAGAAGCTGCTCAATGCCGACGACACCCTGGACGTGTTCGGCGTGCACGGCGTCGGCGGCATCGTCGGCGCGATCCTGACCGGCGTGTTCACCGACAAGGGGCTGGGCGGTCAAGGCTATGCCGAAGGCGTGACCATGGGCCACCAGGTGCTGGTGCAGGCCACCGGCGTGGGCGTGACCGTGGTCTGGATCGGCGTGGTCTCGGTGGTCGGCTTCCTGGTCGCCAAGCTGGTGTTCGGCCTGCGGGTGTCGGAAGAAGCCGAGCGCGAGGGCCTGGACATCACCTCGCACGGCGAAGCCGCGTACGAGTCCTGAGCAAGACCGGCCCGCGACCGCGCGTCGCGGGCCGTTGCGGCAATCCCGCCTGCGACCGGCCTGCCCGGTCCTGGCGGTCAGAGGCCATCGCCGGCGCTCCATGGGGCGGAACGACGGCAGTTTCCCAGCGATCGAGGTATTCCCGCGTGGCCGCTAGCCTCGCCCGACCCCCAATTCCTTTCTTCTCCGTTGCCCGCGGCGCCTCGTGCGCGACGGCGGCGGTGGCTGCGACAGGCCGCGCCTCGGCGCCGGCCCGCGTGGCCGGCACGTTCCGGCGTGCGTCCCGCGCTGCCGGGCGTTCAGCGCTCTCCATCCGCCTTTGCACTACATTGGTGCAATGCCCGTGACTTCGCCGCCGCCGCCGCTCGACGCCCTCGGCACCCCGGTGGTCTGGGCCGATGCCGATGGCCGCCTGCTCGGCGCCAATCCCGCCTTCGCGCGCTGGCTCGGGGTCAGCGTGCGGCGCCTGCTCGACCAGCCGCTGGCCTCGCTGGAAGTGCAGGGCGACGCGCTGGCGCGGTTCCTGCTCAACGACGAACGCGACGTGCTGCGCCTGCACCGCATGGCCCTGGCCATTCCCGGCGAGACCCCGCGCTTCGCCGAGGGCTGGCTGTCGCGGCTGGACGCCGGCGGCTGGCTGCTCGAAGCGCATCCGGTCGACGAATTCCCCACCCTGGACCCGACCCAGGCGCTGCCCAATGCGCTCGGCGCGGCGCTGAAGGGGCTGGCCCACGAACTGCGCAACCCGCTGGCCGGGCTGAAGGGCGCCGCGCAGCTGCTGGCGCGGCGCGCGCAGCACCGCGACGAGGACGAGCGCGAGCTGATCGACCTGATCGGCGCGGAGATCGAACGCCTCAACAGCCTGCTCGACCAGTTGCTGTCGCCGGCGCCGGCGCGGCCGCACGCCATGCTCAACATCCACGCGGTGCTGGAGCGGGTGCTGCGCCTGGCCGAGAACGAAGGCGGCTGGTCGGTGCGCCTGCAGCGCGACTACGACCCGAGCATTCCCGAGTTCCTCGGCGATGCCGACCGCCTGACCCAGGCGGTGTGGAACCTGGTCCGCAACGCGATCCAGGCCGGCGCCGCGCAGGTGACCCTGCGCACCCGCGTCGAGCACGCCCAGCGCATCCGCGACCGCGTGCATGCGCGCGGCGTGCGCCTGGAGATCGTCGACGACGGCCGCGGCGTGCCGGAAGAGCTGGCCGAGCACCTGTTCCTGCCGCTGGTCAGCGGCCGCGCCGAAGGCAGCGGCCTGGGCCTGGCGCTGGCGCAGCAGGTGGCGCGCGAGCACGCCGGTTCGCTGACCTTCCGCTCCCGCCCCGGGCATACCGTCTTCACCCTGCTGCTGCCGCAGGCCGCAGCGGACCCCGAATAGGAGCATTCCGATGACCGAATCCCTGGAAGGATCGCAACGCATCTGGGTGGTCGACGACGACCGCTCGGTCCGCTTCGTGCTGTCCACCGCCTTGCGCGACGCCGGCTACAGCGTGGACGGCTTCGACAGCGCCGCCGCGGCGCTGCAGGCGCTGGCGCAGCGGCCGTTGCCGGACCTGCTGTTCACCGACGTGCGCATGCCCGGCGACGATGGACTGGTGCTGCTGGACAAGCTCAAGGCCGCGCATCCGCAGCTGCCGGTGATCGTGATGTCCGCCTACACCGACGTGGCTAGCACCGCCGGCGCGTTCCGCGGCGGCGCGCACGAATTCCTGTCCAAGCCGTTCGACCTGGACGACGCGGTGGCGCTGGCCGCGCGCGCGCTGCCCGAGGCCGGCGCCGCCGTCGAGGCCGCGTTGCCGGTCTCCAGCCACGGCAGCGCCGAACTGATCGGCGACACCCCGGCGATGCGCGCGCTGTTCCGCGCCATCGGCCGCCTGGCGCAGGCGCCGCTGTCGGTGCTGATCAACGGCGAGACCGGCACCGGCAAGGAACTGGTCGCGCACGCGCTGCACACCGAGTCGCCGCGCGCGCGCAAGCCGTTCGTCGCGCTCAACACCGCGGCGATCCCGGCCGAACTGCTGGAAAGCGAACTGTTCGGCCACGAGGCCGGCGCCTTCACCGGCGCGCAGCGGCGCCACATCGGCCGCTTCGAACAGGCCGACGGCGGCACCCTGTTCCTCGACGAGATCGGCGACATGCCGCTGCCGCTGCAGACCCGGCTGCTGCGCGTGCTGGCCGAGAACGAATTCTTCCGCGTCGGCGGCCGCGAACTGATCCGGGTCGACGTGCGGGTGATCGCCGCCACCCACCAGGACCTGGAAGCGCTGGTCGAGCAGGGCCGCTTCCGCGCCGACCTGCTGCACCGGCTGGACGTGGTGCGGCTGCAGCTGCCGCCGCTGCGCGAACGCCGCGCCGACGTGCCGCAACTGGCCGAGAACTTCCTGGCGATGGCCGCGCGCAAGCTCGACACGCCGCCCAAGCGGCTGTCGCCGGCGGCGCTGGACGCGCTGCGCGGCTACGCCTGGCCGGGCAACGTGCGCGAGCTGGAGAACGTGTGCTGGCGGCTGGCCGCACTGGCGCCGGCGGAGGTCATCGACGCGCACGACGTGGACGGCGCGCTGCTGCGCGGCAGCCGCCGCGAGCGCAGCGGCGAGGGCGGCGAATGGGACGCGCAGCTGTCGGCATGGGCGCAGCAGCGCCTGACCGACGGCGCCGAGGGCCTGCACGCCGAAGCGCGCGACCGCTTCGACAAGGCGCTGCTGGAAGTGGCGCTGCGCTTCACCCAGGGCCGCCGCGCCGAAGCCGCCGCGCGCCTGGGCGTGGGCCGCAACACGGTCACCCGCAAGCTGGGTCCGGGACGGCGCCGCCGCTGAGTTGCCGGGACTCGGGACTCGGGACCGGGGACTCGGAAAGCACGCTTGCTTGCTCTGATCGCTCCGCAGACTCCGTAAGCCAACAGCTGCGACGCTCTGCCGAACCCCGAACCCCGAACCCCGAACCGGCGCGCAGCGCCGGTTAGACTTGCGCGCCGGCGCCGCCTTCATGAGCTGTGAACGGCCCTCCCTCTAGTTTTCGCTGCACAAGGAGCCAATGCCGATGCGTTACGGGTTGCATGCCATCGTGGGAAGCGCGTTGCTGATACTGGCCGGCTGCAGCAGTGCGCCGCCCGCCGCGCCGCCGCCGCCGCCAAAGGCGCCGCCGTTGCCGGTGAGCGGCACCGCGCAGCAGGCGCAGGCGGTGCTCGCCCCGGCCTCGGGCAGCCTGGTCAGCGGCAAGCTGTCCCTGGTGACGGCGCCCGGCGGCGTGCGCATCACCGGCACCCTCGGCGGCCTGCAGCCGAACCGCGGCTTCGCGTTCCACGTGCACGAGCGCGGCGATTGCAGCGCGGCCGACGCCAGCAGCGCCGGCGGCCACTTCAACCCGCTCGGCGCGCCGCACGGCCGCGCCGGCAGCGGCCCGCACCATGCCGGCGACATGGACAACCTCAGCGCCAACGCCGACGGCGTCGCCCAGGTCGACGTGCTGCTGCACGGCGTGGTGCTCGGCGGCGGCGCGGCCAACGACATCGCCGGCCGTGCGCTGGTCGCGCATGCCGACGCCGACGACTACCGCAGCCAGCCGGCCGGCAACGCCGGCGCGCGCGTGGCCTGCGGCGTGATCCGCGTGCTGCGCTGACCCCTTCATCCGCCCCGGGGCCTGCCCCGCGGCGAACGTCCGCATTCCGCGGCCCCTTCAAGGAGAACCACCATGCGTACGCTTCCCACCGTCCTGTTCCTGGCCACCACCCTAGCGCTCGGCGCCTGCAAGCGCGAAGAAGCGCCGGCTGCCGATGCGCCCGCCGCGGCAACGACGCCGGCCGCCACCCCGGCACCGGCGGCCGAGCCGGCACCTGCCGCCGCCGCGGACACCCAGGCCGCCGCCAACGCCGCGCTGAGCCCGACCCAGGGCAACCAGGTCGCCGGCGAGGTCAAGTTCAATACGGTCGATGGCGTCGTGCACGTCACCGGCACCATCACCGGGCTCAAGCCCAACAGCGAGCACGGCTTCCATATCCACGAATTCGGCGACTGCAGCGCGCCGGACGGCAGCAGCGCCGGCGGCCATTTCAACCCGGCCAAGTCCGAGCACGGCCAGGTCAGCGCCGATCCGCACCACGGCGGCGACATGCCGAACCTGAAGGCCGACACCGAGGGCAAGGCCACGATCGACGCGGCGGTGTCCAACAACGTCAACATCGGCAAGGGCGACGGCTTCGACATCCTCAACCACGCGGTGATCGTCCATGCCGACCCGGACGACTACAAGACCCAGCCCACCGGCAACGCCGGCGGCCGCCTGGCCTGCGGCGTGATCAAGGGCAACGCGAGCGCGGCGGCCCCTTCCGCGCAGTAAGCGGCAGGTCGTCGCACGCCTGTGCAAGCGCGACGCCGGTGGCTTCGGGCCATCGGCGGCGACGGGGTCTGACGTCGGCAAATCCGCCGGCTTCGGAGCCGCCGGTCGGGATTGAAACCGCTTCTACGGCCCCTGTGCAGGGCGCCAGAAGGAAATGCGTCCGCTTGTGTAGGAGCGGCTTCAGCCGCGACGAGCGGAGTCGGGACGTTGGCCGGCTTCGGCAGCAGTCGGGACTGAAGTCCCTCCCACAGTGCACCCAGCCAGCGCGACGAACTCCCGTGTGGAAGCGACTTCAGTCGCGACGAGCGAAGCCGGGAAGTCGGCCGGCTTCGGTGCCCATCTGTGTCGATGGTTCGAGGCGGCATCTGCAGGGGAGGCTGCCTGCTTCGGCACAGGTCGGGTCGAAACCCCATCTACAGAACGCTCAGCGCCGAGCCGCAACGCCTGTGGGAGCGACTTCGGTCGCGACGCACGACGCGATAGACGGTGGCGTTGGACAGCATCGGCGCCGACGCGCTAATCGCAGGACCACGCGGCTAGAGCGCCGCAAGTTCGCTTGCGCGCCTCAGTCACCCGTGCCGCCCTGCGATCAAACGCGATTCACGCCGCCAGCAACGCCTGCCTCGCGTCCTGCCCGGCCTCGCAATGCACGTACAGCACCGGCATGCCGTGCGCTTCCAGCACCGCGGCCAGTTGCCGCTGCCGCGCCAGGTATTGTTCGTAGACCCGCTGCAGGCGCTCGCAATCCTGCCGGTCGTGGGCGTAGTGCGCGCACCAGCTGGCCGGGTCGAACAGGGCCATGCGCACCTCGCCGCCGCGGTAGCGCAGCAGCGGCTCGGGCGGGCTGGCCAGCCACTCTTCCTGCTCCGGCGCCAGCAGCGCGGTCTCGATCAGCGGCCACAGCGGCGCCAGGCCCTGGTTGTCGTACTGCATCGACATCATCGCGGCCAGGTCGTTCGCGGTCAGGTAGCGCGCGTGTTCGATCTGCGCGCCGAACGCCTGCTGCGCCAGCAGCGCGGTGTCCGGCTGCGCCATGCCCTGCGCCAGCAGCACCTCTTCCAGCGCCTCGGCGACCGGCTGCAGCGTGTCGGCCGGCCCGCTGAGCAGGAACGGCACCACCCGCAGCGCGCCGCCGAGCAGCGCGGCATCGGCCTGGAACGGCAGCGGCACGGCGCCATCGGCATCGGCGCCGAACGCCAGCAGGCGCGGGCCGGCGTCGCGGCCGGGCGCGCGCGCGCGCAGCTCGTCCAGGCGCCGGTGCATCGGCCAGCCGGGGCGCAGCACCTCGGCCGGGTCGAAATGCGCCCCGGCCAGGCTCAGCTCCAGCTCGCGCACCGCCGGCACCAGTTGCGCCAGGTCGCGGCCGACCTTCTCGGCCAGTTCCCCGGCCAGGGCATGCGGCAGCGCCGCGTGGGCCGGGGCGAGCCCGGCGGACAGTTCCAGGGCGATCACGCCGTGGGCATTCATGCTGGCAATGGCTTGGCTCATGGCTTGGCGGTTGGCCCGTCGCGGGCGCAAAGCTACACTCGCTTCATTATGCCTGCGCTAACGTGCAGGCCATGTCCCCGACCCCCTCGCGCGAGGTAACCCCATGCCAGTAGCCCGTCCCGTCGCCATTCTCGGCGGCGTCCGTATTCCGTTTTGCCGCCAGAACACGGCGTATGCGGATGTCGGGAACCTCGGCATGTCGGTGCGCACGCTGGGCGCGCTGGTCGAGCGCTACGGCCTGCACGGCCAGCAGCTGGGCGAGGTGGCGATGGGGGCGGTGATCAAGCACTCCAGCGACTGGAACCTGGGCCGCGAGGCGGCGCTGTCGTCGGGGCTGTCGCCGCTGACCCCGGGCATCACCCTGCAGCGCGCCTGCGGCACCAGCCTGGACAGCGTCATTACCGTGGCCAACAAGATCGCGCTGGGGCAGATCGAGTCGGGCATCGGCGGCGGCTCGGACACCACCTCCGAGGTGCCGATCGTGTACGGCAAGAAGCTGCGCGCGCGGCTGCTGGCCGCCAACCGCGCCAAGAGCACCGGCGACAAGATCCGCGCGCTGACCCGCAGCTTCAAGTTCGCCGAACTCAAGCCGGAGTTCCCGGGCGTGGCCGAGCCGCGCACCGGCAAGAGCATGGGCGACCACTGCGAGGACATGGCCAAGCAGTGGAACATCTCGCGCGACTCGCAGGACGCCTGGGCGGTGTCCTCGCACCACAAACTGGCCGCCGCCTACGAACGCGGCTTCTTCGCCGACCTGATCGCGCCGTTCCGCGGCGTGGAGCGCGACAACATCCTGCGCGCCGACACCTCGCTGGAGAAGCTCGCCACGCTGAAGCCGGCGTTCGACAAGATCAGCGGCCGCGGCACCCTGACCGCGGCCAATTCCACCCCGCTGACCGACGGCGCCGCGGCGGTGCTGCTGGCCTCTGAGGAATGGGCGCAGGCGCACGGCCACGTGCCGCTGGCCTACCTGCGCGATGCGCAGGTCGCGGCGGTGGACTTCGTGCACGGCGAAGGCCTGCTGATGGCGCCGACCATCGCCGTGCCGGACATGCTCAAGCGCCACGGCCTGCGCCTGCAGGACTTCGACATCTACGAGATCCACGAAGCCTTCGCCGCGCAGGTGCTGTGCACGCTGCGCGCCTGGGAGAGCGAGGACTACTGCCGCACCCGGCTGGGCCTGGACGCGCCGCTGGGGCAGATCGATCCGGCCAAGATCAACCCGCTGGGGTCCTCGCTGGCCACCGGCCACCCGTTCGCGGCGACCGGCGCGCGCATCGTCGCCACCGTGGCCAAGCAGCTGGTGGAACGCGGCGGCGGCCGCGCGCTGATCTCGATCTGCACCGCCGGCGGCATGGGCGTGGTGGCGATCGTCGAGCGCTGAACGCAGACCCGGGATACGGGCGCGCGTCTCCCGCGCGCCCGGCCGTGCCGGCGCGCCGCGGCGCGATCCGATTCGCCGTCCTCGCCATCGGCGCTTATCGCCGCGCATCCGCCGCGTTACCATGCGCGCCGATTCGCCTGCGCCACGCAGGCGGCACGCGGTGCGCAGGGGGCGCATGCCATGAGCCAGCAGGACAGTTTCAATCCGTACCAGGCGCCCGACGCCGTCATCCAGCCCGCGACGCTGCCGCCGCCGCTGCCCGGCGAGGCGCTGTGGCGCGACGGCAAGGATCTGCTGTGCCTGCGCGATACGCCGTTCCCGGCGCATTGCGTGAAGTGCGGCGTGGCGCTGCGCAACGACGAACTGAAGAAGCGCACGTTCTACTGGCATGCGCCGGGATGGTACGTGCTGATCCTGGTCAGCATCGTGATCTACGCGATTGCGGCGTTGATCGCGCGCAAGCGCAGCAGCCACGTGCTCGGGATGTGCGCGGAGCACCGGCACCGGCGCAACCGTTTCGTGCTGCTCACCGCCGGCGCATTCCTCGCCGGTCCGCTGCTGGGATTCGGCGTCGGCGGCGACCTTGGGCTGTGGCTGGGAGTGATCGTGTTCCTGGGCATGCTGATCGCCGGCATGATCGGCGCGCGCATCCTGGTGCCGCGGCGCATGGACGAGCGCTATGCGCGCTACAGGGGCGTGGCGCCTGCGTTCCTGGCGCGCCTGCCGACGCTGCCGCCCGCGTTGCGGCGCTGAGGTCGGTGCGGCCGGCCAGGCGCCGGCCTTGCGATCATCGAACCGGGAAGCCGGCGCCGGCCGCAGCCGACGCCTGTCTCCCTCGACGGCGCGTCGTCCCGGGCGCCGCCGGCCTCATTCCTGCAGGCGCGGGAATCCATGTTCGTCGCGGCGCTCGGCGAGGCCCGGCTCCGGATCGAGCGGGACCACCGGCGCGGTGATGGCCTCGGGCAGCGGCTGCGCGGGTTCGCCGCGCTGCACGCGCAATGCGTTGGCGTAGCAGCGCTGCGCCATCAGCATGTCGCCGGCGTCGGCGTAGCCATCGCCGAACGCCTCCCAGGCCTCGGCGCCGGCGCCCAGCGCCAGCGCGCGGTGCAGGAACTCCTCCGACTGCGGCCACTGTTGCTGCTGACGCGCCAGCCGCGCCAGGGTCAGCAGCAGGCCCGGGCTGTCCGGATGGCTCTGCAGCCAGCGCTGCGCGCTGGCGCGGCGCGAATCGTATTTCTCCACCGGCAGGCGCCCATACAGCGCCGCCAGGCCTTCGTCCCAGCGCGTCTCCAGCGCCTGCTCCACGCTGCGCAGCGCCGCGTCGTCCCAGTGCAGCGCGGCGGCGCGGACCGCGTAGGCCTCGACCACCGCCGGTTCGCTGCGCAGCGACTTGGGCAGGCTTTCCCAGCGCTCGGCCAGCGCGTTGGCATCGGTCGCCTGTTGCAGCGAGGCCGCGGCCAGGCGCGCTTCCAGCGGGCCGATCGCGTCCAGCGGCAGCGCCTGCTGCTGGCGGATCGCGCCGAGCTGTCCGTAGGCTTCGCCGGCGCGGCCGATGCTGGCCAGCGCCTCGGTGCGCAACAGCAGCCCGCGTGGCGGCAACGGCTGCGCCGTTGCCACGTCCAGCGCATTGATCGCATCGACCGGACGCTGCTGGGCCAGGTGGCGTTCGCCCTGCAGCAGCGCGTGCACGCCCGCGTCGCGCTCGGCGAGGCGTTGCAGGTAGCCGCTGGCGGCCTCCGCGTCGGCGCGCGCGTCGGCCGCGCGCACCGCCGCGACCAGGGCGATGGCGCTGACCTCGGGATCCTCCGCGGCGGCGTTCAATTGCTTGTCGGCGCGCGTCCACTGGCCGTTGTGCAGCGCGGTCAGGCCGTCGATCAGGCGCGCGCGCGACTGCTTGCGGCGATGCCGGCCCCAGGCGCGGAACGGGAAGCTGAGCAGGTTCCACAGCAGCCACAGCGCCAGGAAGGCGATCACCAACAGCAGCGCCGCCTGCGGCAGCGGCGAGATGTAGTCGTTGCCGCCGGCGCGCACGATCACCTCGCCCAGGTCGCCCAGCCTGTCCTGCGCCAGCCATTGCGCGCCGATCACGCCCAGCGCGATCACCACCAGCAA
This sequence comes from Xanthomonas sp. DAR 80977, assembly GCF_041240605.1. NCBI lineage: Bacteria > Pseudomonadati > Pseudomonadota > Gammaproteobacteria > Lysobacterales > Lysobacteraceae > Xanthomonas > Xanthomonas bundabergensis. The sequence goes on from NZ_CP162487.1 coordinate 281,986, forward strand.
CACGATCACGGAACGTAGCGATTTCATGGTTGGCTCCTTACGTCGCGCATGCTGCGCAACTGCTGCAGGGTGGTGCCCAGCTCGGGAATGGCGGGGCGCAGGGCGGCGTTGCGCAGGGTCTGCAGCGTGGCGCGGCGTTCGCGCAGCGGCGCCGAATCCGGCCACAGGCGCTGCAGCCAGGTGCCGGCGCGGGCCAGCGCGCTGCGGTAGCCGCGCGCATCGCCGCGTTCCAGCGCGGCGCGCGCCAGGCTCAGGTCCAGCTGCAGCGCGTCGCGCGCGGCGATCCGCTCCGAGCGCGCGGCCAGCACGCCGCCCTGCGCCGGGCGGATCTTGACCAGCGGCGACAGCAGCCGCTGCCACAGCGGCGCCTGCGCCTGTTCGGGCAGTTGCGTGGGCAATGCGTCCAGGCTGGCGGCGAAGGCGTCCAGCTGCGCCGACAGGCGCGCCTGCGGCCCGTCGCCGAGCGCGTCCAGCGCGGTGCGCTCCTGCAGCAGCACCTGGCGCAGATTGAGGTAGCGCGGATCGTCCACGCCTTCCAGCACGCCGCCGGCCAGCGCATAGGCGCGGCGTGCGCCCTGGGTATCGCCGGCCACGTCCAGGCGCTGCTGGCCCTGGCTCAGCAGCAGTTCCACCTCGTCCAGGCGCAGCGCCTGCGCGCCGTGGCGATTGGAGTCGGCGAGCTTGGCCACGTTGTCCTCGAGCAGCGCGCTGCGCTGGCTCAGGCCGAGCATCTCGTCGCGCAGCACGCGGTTGGTGCTGGCCGCGTCCTGCACCCGCTGCACGGTGGCGCGCTGGTCGCGGCGCAGCGTGTCCAGATTCTGTTGCAGCGCCTGCAACTGCAGTTGCGTCTCGGACTGCTCGGCCAGCGCGCGCGCATTGCGCGCCTGCCACCAGTCCCAGCCGCGCCAGCCGGCCAGCGCGAGCGCCGCCAGCATGGCCAGCACCAGCAGCAGCCAGATCCAGCGCGTGGAGCGGCGGGGCGTGGGCGAGATTTCGGTCATCGGCGGCATCCTTGTGGCGCTGCGTCCCGTCGCGCCGATGGCGACGGCCGGACGCACGGCACGCGGGAGCATGGCGTGAGCGGCACCGCGGCCGCAAGCCGCTTGCCGGCCCGCGTTCAGCGAGGTGGCGAGCGCGTCACGATCGCGGCGGCGGCCGTGGCCAGTTGCCGCGGCAATGGCCCGGCGGCGCGGGCGATGTCGGCGAAGCCGAGTTCGGCCGCCTGCGCGGCCAGCCGCGCGCTGGCCGCGACCAGCGGCCGCGCCCGCCATGCCGCGGCCAGATCGTCGGGCAGCTGCGCCAGCACCAGCCGCAGCGCTTCGCCGCTGCTCAGCGCCAGCACGCCCGGGGCGGCGCCGCGCAGCTGCGCGATGCGCGCCGCGGTCAAGCGCAACGGCACCCGGCAGTAGACGTCGGCGCGCTGCAGCGGCGTGCCGCGCGCCTGCAGCTGCGCGGCGATCAGGCCGCGCCCGCCCGGCGCGGTGACCAGGCCGACGGCGCCGTCGATGGCGGCCAGCTGCGGCAGCGCGAGCAGGCCGTCGCTGTCCATCCGGGCCGGCACCGCGACCTGCGCGATGCCATGGCGGCGCAGCGCGCGCGCGGTGCCGGCGCCCACCGCCAGCCAGCATTGCCCGGGCGCGGCCGCCAGCGGCTGCAGCGCCGCGGCCGCGCGCACCGCCGCCGGGCTGCTGAAGACCACCCGCGGCGCGGCCAGCGCCAGCGCCAGCGCGGCGCGCGTGGCGTCGTCGGCGCAGGCCTGCAGGCGCCAGGGCGACACCGCCAGCAGCCGCGCGCCGACCCGCGCCGCCGCGCGCCGCAGCGGCGCGTGCTCGCCTTGCGGGCGCAGCGAGATCAGGGTCCAGGCCGCGGCGGCCGCGGTTGCATGTGCGCTCATGCCAGGCATTATGCGAGCCCCTCCCGGCAGCACAATCGCACCATGGCAGCGGATCTTCCTTTCGATGCGTTCCTGCAGCAGTTGCAGCGGCAGTTCGAGGCGATGCCGCCGGTGGCGGCGCTGCAGGTCGCGCTGCACGGCTACGCCGAGCAGCGCCTGCACCTGGCCGCGCCGCTGGCGGCCAACCTCAACGACAAGGGCAATGCCTTCGGCGGCAGCCTCGGCTCGGTGATGACCCTGGCCGGCTGGGCGCTGGTCAATTGCGAACTGCACCGCGCCGGCTTGCAGGCCGACGTCTACGTCGCCGATACCCAGGTGCGCTACCTGGCGCCGCTGTACGCCGACCTGCACGCGCAGGCCAGCGCCGATGCGGAGGCCGACTGGGACACGTTCGTGCAGACCTTCCGCCAGCGCGGCCGTGCCCGGATCGGCATCCGCGCGCAGGTCGGGCCGGCCGCCGGCGCCGCGGCGGCGACGCTGAGCGGGCGCTTCGTCGCCATCGCGAAAGGGTAGGATGCGCGCACCGCTCGCGCCTACCCGGGGATCCGCCATGCACTCGATGTTCCGCGCCCTGGCGCTGCTGCTGGTGCTCGGTGTCGCCGGCACCGCGCTGGCCGGCAGCCGCAGCCAGCAGAGCAAGCTCGACGACCTGCAGACCGCGTACGGCGCGGCGATCCGCTGGAGCGAGTTCGAGTCGGCCTGGGAGGCGGTGGACCCGGCCTACCGGCAGGCGCATCCGCTGACCGACCTGGAGCTGGAACGCTACCGCCAGGTGCAGGTGTCCTCCTACAAGGTCGGGCGGGTCGGCGCGCTGGATGGCGACGTGGTGCGCGACATCGAGCTGGGCGTGATCAACCGCAACACCCAGGCCGAGCGCATCGTGCGCTACCGCGAGCGCTGGCGCTGGGATGCGCAGGCCAAGACCTGGTGGCTGCTGGACGGCCTGCCGGACTTGTGGAACGGCCAGTAGCGCCGCCGGCCAGCTGTGCGACAATCGGCGCCCGCTTCCAGCCCCCTATTCCCGTGAACTTCGAAGAACTGCTGGCCTTCGCCGGCCGCAACCCGATGCTGGCCCTGGCCCTGGTCGGCCTGACCATCGCCCTGATCGTCACCGAAATCGCGCGCCTGTTCCGCGGCTTCAAGACCCTGCGCCCGGCCGAACTGACCCTGCTGATCAATGCCGGCAACGCGGTGCTGGTCGACCTGTCGGCCGCGGCCGATTTCGAGAAGGGCCACATCGCCGGCAGCCGCAACGCCACGCCGAGCCAGTTCGGCCCGGAGCACAAGCTGGTGGCCAACGCCAAGGCCTCGCCTGTGGTGTTGGTGTGCCGCACCGGCAACACCGCCGATGCCGCCGCCAAGCAGCTGAAGAAGGCCGGCTTCGAGCAGGTGTACGTGCTCGACGGCGGCATCGCCGCCTGGCAGCAGGCCGACCTGCCGCTGGTCAAGGGCCGCTGATCGCGCGGCCCGGCCGGGCGCCGAGCGCCGCGGCCGGCATGTGATAATCCCGATTCTTTCTGTTACCTGAATCCACCGGAGTCAAGAAATGTCCGACGTCACCAACAACGGCGCCACGGCGCCGGCCGAAGCCGCGGCTGGCCCCGCTTTCACCATCGAGAAGATCTACGTCAAGGACGTGTCCTTCGAGTCGCCGAACGCGCCGGCGGTGTTCAACGACAACGTGCAGCCGGAGCTGCAGCTCAACCTCAACCAGCGCGTGCAGCGCCTGAACGAGCAGGCCTTCGAAGTGGTGCTCGCGGTGACCCTGACCTGCACCGCCGCCGGCAAGACCGCGTACGTGGCCGAAGTGCAGCAGGCCGGCGTGTTCGGCCTGGTCGGCCTGGACCCGCAGGCGGTGGACGTGCTGCTCGGCACGCAGTGCCCGAACATCCTGTTCCCGTACGTGCGCGCGCTGGTCAGCGACCTGATCCAGGCCGGCGGCTTCCCGCCGTTCTTCCTGCAGCCGATCAACTTCGAAGCGCTGTATGCCGAGACCCTGCGCCAGCGCGCGCAGCAGGGCGAGACCCAGTCGCTGGCCGACTCGGAGCCGGCCGGCAACGCCTGAGCGCGTTCGCCGTTGCGCATGGGCGATAACGCCGCCAAGAAGATCGCCGTGCTCGGCGCCGGCTCCTGGGGCACCGCCCTGGCCGCGCTCGTCGCCCGGCACGGTTTCCCGACCGTGCTGTGGGGGCGCGACGCCGCCGTCGCCGAGGCGATCGGGCAGCGCCACGAGAACCCGCGCTACCTGCCGCAGATCCCGCTGCCGGCGGCGCTGCAGGCCACCACCGACCTGGCCGAGGCCGTGCGCGGCGCCGACTGGATCCTGGTGGTGGTGCCGTCGCACGCCTTCACCGAGACCTTGCGCCAGCTGGCGCCGCTGCGCCCGCCGCAGGCCGGCGTGGCCTGGGCGACCAAGGGCTTCGAACCGGGCTCCGGGCGCTTCCTGCACGAAGTCGCACAGGAAATCCTGGGCGAGGACGTGCCGCTGGCGGTGGTGACCGGGCCGTCGTTCGCCAAGGAAGTGGCGCTGGACCTGCCGACCGCGGTGACCGTGCACGGCGATGCCGCGTTCGCGCAGCAGGTCGCCGACGCGATGCACGGCCCCACCTTCCGCGCCTACACCGGCGACGACATGGTCGGCGCCGAGCTGGGCGGGGCGATGAAGAACGTGCTCGCGGTGGCCACCGGCGTGGCCGATGGCATGGAGCTGGGCTTGAACGCCCGCGCCGGCCTGATCACCCGCGGCCTCAACGAGATGCTGCGGCTGGCCGCGGCGATCGGCGCCAAGCCGGAAACGCTGATGGGCCTGGCCGGCCTCGGCGACCTGGTGCTGACCTGCACCGGCGACCTGTCGCGCAACCGGCGCCTGGGCCTGGCCCTGGGCCGCGGGCAGACCCTGCCCGACGCGGTCCGCGCGATCGGCCAGGTGGTCGAGTCGGTGCAGACCGCCGACGAGGTGATGCGCCAGGCCGAACGCCATGGCATCGACCTGCCGATCTCCAACGCGGTGCGCGCGGTACTGCACGGCGAGCTGACCCCGGCGGCGGGCCTGCAGCAGTTGCTGGCGCGCGAGCGCAAGCCCGAGTACCCGACCACGCTGTTCAGTTGACCGCTTGCGGTTGCGCGGACACGAAAAAGCCCGGCTCCGGCCGGGCTTTTTTTATGTCCGCAGTCGTTCGCGCTGCCGGTCGCGCAAAAAAAGAAGCCCGGTCCTTGGACCGGGCTTCGAACCGCACGCAGCGGGAGAGAGAGACGCTGCGCGCAGTGCTACGCGGTGCCGCTTACCAGCTGAAGCGCGGGCCGACGAACCATTCCTTGTCGCCGTCGCGGTTCATCTTCAGGTCCGCGCTCAGGCCCCAGTTCTGGTTGAGCTTGGCCTGGGCGCCGAGGCGGCCGTAGAACTCGCCGTCCGGGTTGATGCCGTCCTTCTTGGTGTAGTCCTCGTAGCCGCCCAGCGCATACACCTCGAGGTACGGGTTGAACGCGGTACGGATGCCCACTTCGGCGCTGTAGCCGTTGAACTTGGTGCCGTATTCCGGATCGAAGCGGTTGTAGGCCACGCGGGTCACCAGGTCGGTGCTGGTCGAGATCTCGTGGTTGTAGCCGGCGCCGATGCGCCACTGGTCGACGTCGACGTCGCCGAAGTCGGTCTTCTGGCGGTTGAAGTCGCCGAACACGCTGAAGTTCGGGTTGATCGCGTAGGAGCCCTTGACGGCCCAGCCGTCCGCGTCGCCGCCGTCGGCGTCGGTCTTGATGTAGCCGCCTTCGACGTAATTGTAGGAAAGGCCTTCGGCCGCGGAGGCAGCGAACGGCAGAGCGACCAGGAGGCCGAGAGCGAGCAGAGAAGTCTTCATGATCGGGATACCCTTGTTATTGGTTTGGTCGGCGCTGAGGCGTGGGCCGTTCGCTGCCGATATGTAAATTATCCGTTAGCGACCCGAACTTGCCCTGAATTTCAAACTGACCAGTACATAAATTAGACGCCGTGTTCAGGAACTTTTGGGGTGCAGTTGCTTGACGGCCCCCGGGCGACTGAAATCGGTTCCGGTGTGCAGCCGAAGAGCGGCCCCGCTGGTTCGATCTGTCGATACATGGATGGAGACGCCATGCGCGCGCCAATGGCGCGGTCGCGCGTCAGGTCCGTCGTCGCGGCGGACATGCATTCGCGCGCCGGATGCCGGCGAGGCCGTCCGGCGCCCGCCGCGCGCTTCAGTCCGCGCCGGGGAAACCCAACTGCCGCCAGGCCTCGAACACCACCACCGCCACCGCGTTGGACAGGTTGAGGCTGCGGTTGTGCGGGCGCATCGGCAGGCGCAGGCGCTGCGCGGGCGGAACCTGCTCCAGCACCTCGGCGGGCAGGCCGCGGGTCTCGGGGCCGAACAGGAACGCATCGCCGTCGGCGAAGGCGGGCGCATCGTAGCGGGTCGTGCTGCGGGTGCTCAGCGCGAACAGGCGGCGCGGGGCGATGCGCTGCAACGCGGCGTCCAGCGAAGCGTGGACCTGCAGGCGTGCGTACTCGTGGTAATCCAGGCCGGCGCGTTTGAGCTGCTTGTCGCCGAGGTCGAAGCCGAGCGGCTCGATCAGGTGCAACTGCGCGCCGGTGTTCGCGCAAAGGCGGATGGCATTGCCCGTGTTGGGCGGTATTTCGGGTTGGAACAGCAGGACATGCAGCGTGGGCGTGGCGGTCATCGGCGCAGTTTACGCGCCGGCTCCGGCCTGCGCCGGCGAAGCGTGCGCCGGCTCAGCGCGCCAGGCTGGTGGTCAGGTCCTGGCTCAGGTTCTGCAGGCTCGGCTGCAGTTGCAGCATCGCGTTGTCCAGGGCGCCGCTGACCACGTTGCCGATCGCGAACACGCTCTGGGTGTCGGCGCTCGGGCGCACCTGCACCGCTGCCAGGGTGACCACGCGCTGGCTGCTCGCCTGTTCGGCATCGCGCTGGGCGAGCTGGTCGGCGGACGGACGCACCTGCACCGAGGCCAGCGTGGCGATGCGGCTGGACAGTTCGGCATCGCGCTGCGCCAGCTGCTCGGCGGAGGGGCGCACCTGCACCGTGGCCAGGGTGGCGATGCCGCTGTTGCGCTCGAACGTGCGCTGGGCGATCTGCTCGGCCGACGGGCGGACCTGCACGGTATCCAGGGTGGTGATGGTCGGCGCGGCGATTGCCGGCGCGGCGAGCAGGGCGGCGATGGCGAAGGTCAGGGCGAAGGAAGCGGTTTTCATGGCGGGCCTCGTTGGTGTTGTTGAGCAGTGGTGTGGTAGTAATGTAGTACACCTAATCAGGGCATGCAAGAACTTTCTTCTGTTTTTTCTTTTGATTAAGCTTTTGTTCATTATTTGGTCGAGCAGTTCGTGCTGCATCTGTGCAGAGCAGATCCCGTGCCAACTTCAAAGCATTGATATGGATGGGTTTTTTTGCGGGCAACGTGTCCGCGGGCGGACACCCGGTCGCTCGCGTACGTCCGTCTGCGGTCGGTCGGCCGCGTCGCCGGCGCCGCCATCGGCGCAGCGCGTTCGGCATCGGGCCTGCCGGCAATGGCCGCGAGCGGGCCGAACGGCATACGCAGGCGCGGGTGCGGGCCGTTACGATTGAGGCCTCGCCGTGTTTCCACTCATTACCCAAAAGGAACTTGCATGACCGTGTCGATCCGCCCGCGTGGGGCGCTGCTGGCCATCGCCCTGTCCACCGCGCTCGGCGCGCTGAGCTACGCCCCGCCCTCGAATGCGGCAAGGCAGCCGGCCGCCGCGAAGGTGGACATCGCATTCGAGCAGTTCACCCTGCCCAACGGCCTGCGCGTGGTGGTGCATACCGACCGCAAGGCGCCGATCGTGGCGGTCAACCTCTGGTACCACGTCGGCGCCAAGGACGAGCCGGCCGGGCGCACCGGCTTCGCGCACCTGTTCGAGCACCTGATGTTCCAGGGCAGCGAGAACCACCACGGCGAATTCTTCGAACCGTTCAAGCAGGTCGGCGCCACCGACCAGAACGGCACCACCAACAGCGACCGCACCAACTATTTCGAGAACGTGCCGACCACCGCGCTGGACATGGCGCTCTGGATGGAATCCGACCGCATGGGCCACCTGCTCGGCGCCATCGACCAGGCCGCGCTCGACGAACAGCGTGGCGTGGTCCAGAACGAGAAGCGGCAGGGCGAGAACCAGCCCTACGGCCAGGCCTGGGACAAGCTGAGCCGCGCGCTGTATCCGAAGGGCCACCCGTACCACCACAGCGTGATCGGCTCGATGAACGACCTCAACGCCGCCTCGCTGGCCGACGTGAAGCAGTGGTTCCGCACCTGGTACGGGCCGAACAACGCGGTGCTGGTGCTGGCCGGCGACATCGACGTGGCCACCGCGAAAGAGAAGGTGGCGCGCTACTTCGGCGACATCCCGGCCGGGCCGAGCATGGCGCAGCCGCCGGTCGACGTGGCCCCGCGCGCCGAGTCCACCCGCGAGACGATGACCGACAAGGTGCCGCAGGCGCGCATCTACCGGATCTGGAACGTGGCCCAGACCGGCACCGAGGACATCGACCGCCTGCAGCTGCTGGCGCAGGTGCTGGGCGGGGCCAAGTCGTCGCGGCTGGACCGGCGGCTGGTGCACGAGGACAAGCTGGTCGACCAGGTCAGCGCCGGCGCCTGGCCGTCGCAGCTGGGGTCCAGCTTCGGCATCATCGCCACGGTGAAGCAGGGCGTGGATCCGGCCAAGGTCGAGGCGGTGATCGACGAGGAACTGCGCAAGCTGCTCGACAAGGGGCCGGACAAGGACGAACTGCTGCGCGCCAAGACCGCGTTCCGCGCCGGCTTCGTGCGCGGCATCGAGCGCATCGGCGGTTTCGGCGGCAAGGCCGATGCGCTGGCCGAGTGCGCGGTGTTCACCGGCGACCCCGGGTGCTTCCGCACCTCGCTGGCCACGATCGAGTCGACCCGCGCGCGCGACCTGAAGGCGGTGGGCCGCAAGTGGCTGGGCAAGGGCGACCACACCCTGGTGGTGGAGCCGGGCGAGCGCGTGGCGCTGGCCGAGGAGCCGGCGGTGCAGCCGGCGCCGCTGAACCCGCCGCCGGTCGATCCGAAGTACCGCACGCTGCCCAGCGTGGTCGACCGCAGCGCCGGTCCGCCCAGGACCAGCCAGTTCCCGCAACTGAAGTTCCCGGCGCTGCAGCGCGCCACGCTGAAGAACGGCACCCGGCTGATCCTGGCCGAGCGCCACGACGTGCCGGTGGTGCAGTTCAGCTACGAATTCCCGGGCGGCTTCAGCGCCGACCAGGGACGCAAGTCGGGCACCGCCAACTTCACCATGGGCATGCTCGACGAGGGCGCCGGCGAGCGCGACTCGCTCGGCTTCGCCGATGCCGCGGACACGCTGGGCGCCACGCTCGGCGCCGGCGCCTCGCTGGACGGCAGCAACGCCTACCTGTCGGCCTTGAAGGAGAACCTGGCGCCGTCGCTGGCGCTGTACGCCGACATGCTGCGGCGCCCGCGCTTCGAGCAGAAGGAGATCGACCGGATCAAGGCGACCTGGATCGCCGGCATCCGCCAGGAGAAGGCGCAGCCCAACGCGGTGGCGATGCGGGTGTTGCCGCCGCTGCTGTACGGCGACGGCCATCCGTACGCGATCCCGTTCAGCGGCAGCGGCACCGAGCCGGCGATCGCGGCGCTGCAGCGCGAGGACCTGGTCGGCTTCCAGCGCGACTGGATCCGCCCCGAGCAGGCCACCCTGATCGTGGTCGGCGACACCACCCTGGCCGAGGTGGTGCCGCTGCTGGACGCGCAGTTCGGCGACTGGAAGGGCGAGGGCACGGCGCCGTCGCTGCAGGCGCCGGCGGCGGTCGCGCGCCCGGCCAAGCCGCGGGTGTACCTGATCGACCAGCCGGGCGCGGTGCAGGCCAACCTGTTCGCCGCCGAGCTGGTGCCGCCGACCACCGATGCGTCCTCGATCCGCTTCGACACCGCCAATGGCGTGCTCGGCGGCGACTTCACCTCGCGGCTGAACATGAACCTGCGCGAGAACAAGCACTGGTCCTACGGCGCGCGCAGTTCCGCCTCCAACGCCCTGGGCCAGCGTCCGTGGTCGGCCGCCGCGCCGGTGCAGATCGACAAGACCGCGCCGGCGCTGCAGGAGATGCAGAAGGAGATCAGCGCCTTCGCCAGCGGCAAGGCGCCGCCGACCGCGGCCGAGGTGGAGCGCATCCGCAACATCCAGACCCTGAGCCTGCCCGGCGCCTACGAGACCGCCAACGCGGTGCTCGGCGCCATCGGCGGCATCGTCCGCTACGGGCGGCCCGACGACTACGTGTTCAAGCGCAAGGCCGAGATCGAGGCGCTGACCCCGGCGCAGGTGCGCGAGGCGGCGGCGACCCTGGATGCGAACGCGCTGACCTGGGTGGTGGTGGGCGACCTGAAGCAGATCGAGCGCCCGGTACGCGCGCTGAAGCTGGGCGAGGTGACGGTGATCGACGCCGACGGCAAGCCGCAGGGCGCGCCTGCGCCGGTCGCGCCCAAGCGCTGAGGCCGGGAGGGGACGGGCGACGCCTGGCGCGCCCGGATGCGCGAGACGCTTTGCGCCGTACCCTCACCCCAACCCCTCTCCCGGTGGGAGAGGGGCTCAAGCTTCCGGTGTGAGAGGGATTGGGCATGTTCCTTCCCCCGCCGGGGGAAGGTGGCCCGCAGGGCCGGATGAGGGTAGGGGCGAAGCCCCGCGCGGTGCCGTCCGTGGCCGGCTCCGGTGCGCTTGGCGGCCCCGGGTCCGGCGGCGTCATTGCCAATTCAGCGATCTGCGGCACAATCCGGGTTCCTCCAGCCTGCGGTCCCCGTCCATGCGCCTACCGATCGCCTTGTGCCTGCTCGCCAGTCTCGCCGCCTGCACCTGGGTGCCGATGGCGCCGGAAGGCAAGACCGTGCGCGTGCTGCCGCCAGGGCAGGCGCCGGCGGGCTGCGAGAAGCGCGGCGAGGTGGTGGTATCGGTGAAGAGCAGCGTGGGCTTCTACCAGCGCAACCCGCTGCGGGTGCGCGAGGAACTGGAGACCCTGGCGCGCAACGAGGCCCCGGGCGTCGGCGCCAACACGGTGCAGGCGATGGGCGAGCCGGCCGATGGCGACCAGCGCTATGCCGCCTATCAATGCGGCGCTCGCTGAACAGGTTAAGCCATACGCTGCGTTCCAATTTGTTAAAGATGCGGTAAAACCGGGCAGCCGCTAGAATTGGCGCCCCTTCGCCTTATCCCGGCGTACATCTCGATGCTCTTCAACAATGTCTCCATCGCGGGACTGGCGCATATCGATGCGCCGCACACGCTGACCTCCAAGCAGATCAACGAACGCCTGCAACCGACCTACGACCGTCTCGGCATCCGCACCGACGTGCTCGGCGACATCGCCGGCATCCACGCGCGGCGCATGTGGGACGCGGACATGCAGGCGTCCGATGCGGCCACCCTGGCGGCGCGCAAGGCGATGACGGACGCGGGCATCGACGCCGGCCAGGTCGGGCTGCTGGTCAATACCTCGGTCAGCCGCGACTACCTGGAGCCGTCCACCGCCAGCATCGTCTCCGGCAACCTGGGCGTGGGCGAGCAGTGCATGACCTTCGACGTCGCCAATGCCTGCCTGGCCTTCATCAACGGCATGGACATCGCGGCGCGGATGATCGAGCGCGGCGAGATCGACTATGCGCTGGTGGTGGACGGCGAAACCGCCAACCTGGTGTACGAGAAGACCCTGGAGCGGATGACCTCGCCGGACGTGACCGCGCAGGAATTCCGCGACGAGCTGGCCGCGCTGACCCTGGGCTGCGGCGCCGCGGCGATGGTGATGGCGCGCGCCGAGCTGGTCCCGGACGCGCCGCGCTACCGCGGCGGCGTGACCCGCTCGGCCACCGAGTGGAACAAGCTGTGCCGGGGCAACCTGGACCGCATGGTCACCGATACCCGGCTGTTGCTGATCGAGGGCATCAAGCTGGCGCAGAAGACCTTCATCGCCGCCAGGCAGGCGCTGGGCTGGGCGGTGGACGAGCTGGACCAGTTCGTGATCCACCAGGTCAGCCTGCCGCACACCCAGGCCTTCATCAAGAACTTCGGCATCGACCCGAAGAAGGTGATGACCATCTTCGGCGAGCACGGCAACATCGGCCCGGCCAGCGTGCCGATCGTGCTGAGCAAGCTGCGCGAGCTGGGGCGCCTGAAGAAGGGCGACCGGATTGCGCTGATGGGCATCGGCTCGGGCCTGAACTGCTCGATGGCCGAGGTGGTCTGGTAACGAGTCCGGATTGGCTCGCAGCAGTGCAAGACGTGTTAAAAAAAATGGATTTTTAGTACACGTCATTGCATCATGTTCGTTCCCCGAACATGACTGACGCAGCCATGGAAGATGTGTCGACGTTCAAGGCCGAGTTCCCGTACAACGATCTCCCGTTGCTTCCGCCCACGGGAGACATCGAGACACGGAGCCTGCTCAAGGCCTGCATCAATGCCCGCACCGCGTTGGCCGAGCTGAAACAGGCCACTGCGCTGTTGCCTAATCCCACCGTGTTGATCAACACGATTCCAATCCTCGAGGCTCAGGCCAGTTCGGAGATCGAGAACATCGTCACCACGACGGACGACCTGTTCCGCTACGCCGACGATCAGGACAAGGCACAGAAGCCCGCCACCAAGGAGGCATTGCGCTACCGCAGTGCTCTCTATGAAGGTTTCCAGTCGTTGCAGCAGCGCCCCCTCTGCACGGATACCGCGGTCGTCGTCTGCAGCCGCATCAAGGCGGTGCAGATGCAGATCCGCCGCGTCCCCGGTACGGCCCTGGCCAACGACCAGACCCAGCAGGTCATCTATACCCCGCCAGTGGGCGAAACGCTGCTGCGCGACAAGCTGGCCAACTGGGAGCGCTTCATCCACGAGCACACCGACATCGACCCGCTGATTCGCATGGCGGTCGCGCACTACCAGTTCGAAGCCATCCACCCCTTCACCGACGGCAACGGACGCACCGGGCGTGTGCTGAACCTGCTGATGCTGATCGAGCAGGGGTTGCTCGACCTGCCGGTGCTGTATCTGTCGCGCTACATCATCCGCCACCGCAGCGACTATTACCGCCTGCTGCTGGACGTGACCCGGCATGGTCGCTGGGCCGACTGGATCCAGTACATGCTCAGCGCCGTGGCCGAGACGGCTGCATGGACCACGGCCAAGATCCAGGCGATCCGCGGGTTGGAGGCGCAGGCCCGCGACTACATCCGCAGCCATGCGCCCAAGGCCTATAGCCGAGAGCTGGTGGAGGTGATCTTCAACCAGCCCTACTGTCGCATCCAGAACGTCGTGGACGTGGTGGGCGTGACCCGGCAGACCGCTGCGCGTCAGCTGAAGGAGTTGGTGGAGATTGGCGTGTTGCAGGAGCAGCGCCTGGGCAAGGAAAAGCTGTTCCTGCACCCTGCGTTTCTGCGCCTGCTCTCCAATGACGACCATCATCTGCCTGCCTACCGCGTGGCTGCGCCTGACGAGGAATCCGTGGCGTGATCGGCAAGCACGGTGCGGTCCATCGAGACGATGGCGCAGTGGTCATGGTGGGACGTGAGCGCGGCGAGCGTGATTTCTTCTACCTGCGCGAGTTGGGCGGACGCCTACGAAGCGCGGGTTCCTTCGATCTGGATCGGATGCGATTTGCATGAACTACCCCGGCTACCCCTTCACCCCGCAGCGCTTCCAGGTCCGTCCGGGGCTGGCGATGTCCTACCTCGACGAAGGCCCGCGCGACGGCGAGGTGGTGCTGATGCTGCACGGCAATCCGTCGTGGAGCTACCTGTGGCGGCATCTGGTGACCGGCCTGTCGGACCGCTACCGCTGCATCGTGCCCGACCACATCGGCATGGGCCTGTCGGACAAGCCGGACGATGCGCCGGGCGCGCAGCCGGGCTACGACTACACGCTGCAGTCGCGGGTGGACGATCTCGATGCGCTGCTGCGGCACCTGGGCATCGACGGGCCGGTGACGCTGGCGGTGCACGACTGGGGCGGCATGATCGGCTTCGGCTGGGCGCTGTCGCACCACGCGCAGGTCAAGCGGCTGGTGATCACCAACACCGCCGCGTTCCCGCTGCCGGCGGCCAAGCCGATGCCGTGGCAGATCGCGATGGGCCGGCACTGGCGCCCCGGCGAGTGGTTCATCCGCACCTTCAATGCGTTCTCCTCCGGCGCCTCGTGGCTGGGCGTGTCGCGGCGCATGCCGGCGGACGTGCGCCGCGCCTACGTGGCGCCCTACGACAGCTGGGCCAACCGCATTTCCACGATCCGCTTCATGCAGGACATCCCGCTGTCGCCGGCCGACAAGGCCTGGTCGCTGCTGGAACGCTCGGCGCAGGCGCTGCCGTCGTTCGCCGACCGCCCGGCCTTCATCGGCTGGGGCCTGCGCGACATCTGCTTCGACCATCACTTCCTGGCCGGCTTCCGCCAGGCGCTGCCGCAGGCCGAGGTGATGGCGTTCGAGGATGCCAACCACTACGTGCTCGAAGACAAGCACGAGGTGCTGGTGCCGGCGATCCGCAGGTTCCTGGACACGCATCCGTTCTAGGCGGCTGCGCGGTGCCGCTGCGTGGCAGCGTGGCGGCGGCTCAGGCGTCGTCCGGCAGCGGATTGCGCTCGGCGTCGCCGACGCCGGTCCAGTCGCTCGCGCTCAGCAGGTGCAGGCCATGCGCCAGCCGCGACTTGTCGCACTGCGCGCTGCGTTCGCCGAACTCCAGCGAGGCCGGCACCGCGGCGCACACCGACGGGCGCCGGTCGTGGATGGTGCAGCGGCTGTAGCGGCCGATCTCGGCATCCAGCGCCACGCAGCGCGGCCGCGCCTGCGAGGTGCCGCGCATGACCCGCTCGTGGGTGCGCAACGGCTCGGTGAGTTCGAACGGGACCCTGCCGCCCAGCGCGGGATCGGCTTCGCTCCAGTGGAAGCTGACGCGGAAATAGGCGCAACAGGCGCCGCAGGTGAGGCAGGGATGTGCCATGGGAGGCCGGGCCTTGCGCGGCAAACAGCGTTGGGGGGCGCGGCATTCTGACCTAACCGGCGCGCGCCGCAAGCGCGGCGGCGTTCAGCAGGCGCTGGCGCAGCGCCGGCTCAGGCCAATCGCGGCGCGGCGTGCTGCTGCAGGAAGGCCACGAAGCTGGCGAGCTTGGGCAGCGGTTGCCGGTCCTGCCGGTACAGCGCGTGCACCGGGCGGCTGGCCGGCAGGTAGGCGTCGAGCAGCGCGACCAGGCGTCCGGCGGCCAGGTCCTCGGCCACCAGCACCTGCGGCTGCAACAGCAGCCCGGCGCCCTGCAGCGCGGCCTGGCGCAGCGCGGCGCTGCTGTTGCAGCGCAGGGCGGTCTCGGCGGGCCAGCCCACGGTCTCGCCGGACGCCTCCAGCCGCCACGCCGAACGCGGGTTCCAGGCGGCATGGCCGAGGCAGCGGTGCGCGGCCAGGTCGGCGGGCGTGGCCGGCACGCCGTGGCGCGCCAGGTAGGCCGGCGCGGCGCAGATCGCCATGCGGTAGTGGCCCAGCGGCCGCGCCACCAGGTCCAGCGCGGGATCGAGCGCGCCGACCCGGATCGCCAGGTCGATCCCGTCCCCGATCAGGTCGACCACGCTGTTGCTCAACTCCAGCCCGATGCGCACCTGCGGGAAGCGTTGCTGGTACTCGGCCACCGCCGCGGCGATCACGCATTCGCCCAGCGTGGTGGCGGCACTGATCCGCAGCAGCCCGCTGGGCGAAGCGGCCAGGCGCTCGACCGAACCCTCGGCCCAGCGCAGCTGTTCGAGCACGCGCTTGCCCTCCTCGTGGAAGCGGCGGCCGGCTTCGGTCAGGCCCTGGCGGCGGGTGCTGCGCTCCAGCAGGCGTGCGCCCAGGTGGGTCTCGAGCTGCCGCACCAGCTTGCCGACCATCACCGCGCTGATGTCCAGCCGGCGCGCGGCGGCGCTGAAGCTGCCGGCCTCCACGGCGGCGACGAAGACCTCGATGCTGCGCAGCTTGTCCACGATTGCGAACCCTGGGTTTGCAGTGCCGGAAATTCTGCGCCATTTTTCGCCGCCCGGTACATGGCCAGACTGCCTGCCTCACAACCGCAGGAGCAGTGGCATGAAGGCGATCGTCATCGGCGGGACCGGCACCCTGGGCCGGGCCGTGGTGCAGGAACTGGCGCGCGACCATGAGGTGATCGCGGTCGGCCACACGCGTGGCGCGCATACCGTGGACATCACCGACGACGCCAGCGTGCAGGCGCTGTTCGCCGCGCTGGGGCCGGTGGACGCGATCGTCTCGACCAGCGGCGAGCTGCACTTCGGCGAGCTCGCCACGCTGCAGCCGGCGCAGTTCGCGCAGGGCCTGCAGCACAAGTTGCTGGGCCAGGTGCGGCTGGCGCTGATCGGCCAGCACCATCTCCGCGACGGCGGCTCGATCACGCTGACCGGCGGCATCGTCGCCGACGAGCCGATCCGCGGCGGCAGCAACGCCACCACGGTCAATACCGCGCTGGAGGGCTTCGTGCGTGCGGCGGCGTGCGAACTGCGCGGCGGCCGCCGCATCAACGTGGTCAGCCCGACCGTGCTGAGCGAATCGGCCGAACGCTACGCGGCGTTCTTCCCGGGCTTCGAGAGCGTGAGCGCGGCGCGCGCGGCGCTGGCCTACCGGCGCAGCGTGGCCGGGATCCAGAGCGGGCGCGTGTTCCGGGTCACCTAGGGCGTGTCGTCCATTCCCGAACAGGCCGCGCCGCTCGTGCGCGCCAAGCGCGCCAGCTGGACAGAGGACGCGGACGCGTGTGCAGGCCCGAACCATGGTGCGCCCCGCGCACGCGCAAGAGCGGCCCTGCGGGTTGCGCCTGACGGACCCAACGCGGCCCGCTCGGGGATGGATGACCCGCCCAGGCGGCATGGCCGGCGTCATCGGCGATAATCGGGCGATGACCACGACCACCACCTGCAACATCGCCGCGACGCTGCCGCTGCTGGCGCGCGAGCGCCCCGACCAGATCGCCATCCGCTGCGCGGGCCGCCGTGGCGCCGACGGCCTGGCCGCCTACGACGTGACCTTGAGCTACGCGCAGCTGGATGCGCGCAGCGATGCGATCGCCGCCGGGCTGGGCGGCTACGGCATCGGCCGCGGCACCCGCACGGTGGTGATGGTGCGGCCCTCGCCGGAATTCTTCCTGCTGATGTTCGCGCTGTTCAAGGCCGGCGCGGTGCCGGTGCTGGTGGACCCGGGCATCGACAAGCGCGCGCTCAAGCAATGCCTGGACGAGGCGCAGCCGGAGGCGTTCATCGGCATCCCGCTGGCGCAGCTGGCGCGGCGCCTGCTGGGCTGGTCGCGCTCGGCGCGGCGCATCGTTACCGTGGGCCGGCGCTGGGCCTGGGGTGGCACCACGCTGGCGCGGATCGAGCGTGCCGGCCGCGGCGCCGGCAGCCAGCTGGCCGCCACCGCGGCCGACGACGTGGCCGCGATCCTGTTCACCAGCGGCTCCACTGGCGTGCCCAAGGGCGTGGTCTACCGGCATCGCCATTTCGTCGGCCAGATCGAACTGATGCGCAACGCGTTCGACATGCAGCCCGGCGGCATCGACCTGCCGACCTTCCCGCCGTTCGCCTTGTTCGATCCGGCCCTGGGGCTGACCTCGGTGATCCCGGACATGGATCCGACCCGTCCGGCCAGCGCCGATCCGCGCAAGCTGCACGATGCCATCGACCGCTTCGGGGTGACCCAGCTGTTCGGCTCGCCGGCGCTGATGCGGGTGCTGGCCGACTACGGCCGGCCGTTGCCGAACGTGCGCTGCGCGACCTCGGCCGGCGCGCCGGTGCCGCCGGAGATCGTGGCCAGGATCTGCAGCCTGCTGCCGGAGGACGGCAAGCTGTGGACGCCGTACGGCGCCACCGAGTGCCTGCCGGTGGCGGCGATCGAGGGCCGCGAACTGCAGGGCACGCGCGCGGCCACCGAAACCGGCGCCGGCACCTGCGTCGGCGCGGTGGTGGCGCCGAACGTGGTGCGCATCATCGCCATCGACGACGCGGCGATTCCGGACTGGTCGGGCGTGCGCGAGCTGCCGGCGGGCACGGTCGGCGAGATCACCGTGGTCGGGCCGACCACCACCGACACCTATTTCAACCGCGACGCGGCCACCC